>JAZNVP010000045.1:0-14244 GCA_045592865.1 Oscillospiraceae bacterium | reverse complement strand
TAATTCTAATATCTCCTTTTCATATTTTTTTAGATGTGTATACTTTCTAGGCATAAAAATTCCTCCTATGGTAGTTTCTTTCATTCTACCATAGGAGGGTATTTTTTTCTATTGTCCGTTTTTAACGGACTTGTGCATTTTGTCTTTGGGAATTTTTATTATTCTTCAATTAAGCATACCGCCGTTGCGCTCATTCCGAGCATTTCGCCCGTAAAGCCGAGTTTTTCTTCGGTAGTCGCCTTAACGCTGACCCTATCAACATCAATTCCGATAGCATCTGCGATATTTTTTCTCATTTTTTCTATAAAGGGCGCCAGTTTCGGTTTTTGTGCGCATATAACCGAATCAACGTTTCCTATCCTGTAACCTTTTTCCTTCAAAAGAGCGGAAACCTTAACAAGAAGTTCTATGCTGTCTGCCCCTTTATACTTCTCGTCGGTATCGGGAAAATGCTTTCCGATATCCCCGAGCGCCGCCGCACCGAGAAGGCTATCCATAATAGCGTGAACCAAAACGTCGGCGTCGGAGTGGCCTAAAAGACCAAGTTCAAATGGAATTTTTACGCCGCCTAAAATAAGATCTCTTCCCTCTGTTAATCTGTGAACGTCGTATCCGTAGCCTATTCTCATCAGATGGTCTCCCCTCTCCGTTTCAGAACGCTTCTCGCAAAATCTTCGTCCTCGGGATAGGTTATCTTGATGTTATCGCGTTCTCCCTCGGAAAGATAAACCTGCTTTTTGAGCCTTTCAAAGATCTGACTGTCATCGGTCAGTTCCGCGCCCGTCATTATAGCCTCTTTAAGCGCAAAACAGTATTCGTTATATAAAAACACCTGCGGCGTCTGCGCGGCATAAAGCTTCTTTCTGTCGGGCGTGTCCTTAACGAACCCGTCCTGTGAGACCTTTATTGTGTCTCCCACGGGAACTGCTAAAATTGCCGCCTTATGCTCGAACGCATCATTCACTACCCTATCGGCAGCCTCAGGAGTAAGCAGCGGACGCGCTCCGTCGTGGAAGGCTATGTATTCACATTTTGAACTCACGGCATTTATTCCGCACAGTGCCGACTCACTTCGTGTTTTTCCCCCCGGCACTATTGTTTTAAGTTTTTTCGGCCGCATTGATGCCGCAATATCGCGAATGGCAAAAATGTCCTCTTGTTTACAGACAATAACTATCTCGTCATAGAGGGAAGCCTTTTCAAATACCTCAATACTTCTCTCTATAACCGTTTTGCCGAATAGTTTTAAAAACTGTTTACCGCCGCCGAAGCGTCTGCTGTCACCGGCGGCAAGAATAACCGCACTAACAAATGCCTTTTTCAACTGTTTCACCGCTTTTCATTAATTTTGAAAGGGTTATTTTTTGCCTCTTAATGCTCTGTAGATCGCGTAAAATCTCTTTTTTGCCTTGGTTGCAAAATTAAAACATGCGTTAACAAACGGGTTAAGAACGTAATCAAACTCGCCAACGTAACCGAGGATTTCTCCGTTAAAGCCCTTCTTGAAGCGGTAAACACCGATCATTGGGCTTTCGGGATCTGCATTAACGGGAATGCCTAAAAAGTCATAGACCCTGCATCCGCCCTCGAGTGCCCATTTTATCATATTCCACTGCATAAGGTAGTTGGGCATAACGTTTCTATACTGATTGTCCGATGCGCCGAAAACGTAATAGGTCTTCTTGGCATACTGGCAACAAAGCGCACCCGAAACGCAGGTGTCGTTATAATAGCAAAGGTAAAGTCGCATCTTATCGCCGAAGCAGTCCATCATTTTTTCATAATATTCGATAGGACGAACGATAAAATTGTCTCTTTCGGCGGTAACGTTGAAGATGCGGTAAAAATCGGGAAGTGCCGATTTATCACAAATTCTGCATTCAACACCATGCTTCTCTGCAACCCTGATGTTATATCTTGTTTTCTGAGTGAAGGTCATTATCTCCTCTTCGGGAGTTCTGCCCTCGATATCGGTGAGCGCATAGTTAAAGCGAACCTGAATGGTTTCAAAATCTTTTCTTCCGGGCTCATATTTAAAGCCAAGATCGGTGAAATTCTTTATCTCATCCTCTGCTGTTTCCAAAAGAGTGGGGTCACATTTAAAGAGAAAGCCCTTATATTTCTTACCAACCACCTTTGCACCCTCTAAAAGATCGCTTATGGTCTCCTTATCCGAAAAATCACAGATGGGTCCGTGGGGGGCATATAAAAATCCGCTTTTAAAAACGGGTATTTTCTGAATAAGAATAAGCATAGCGCCCTTTATTTCGCCATTTTCGCCTCGCGAGACAACAATTTCACGCTCCCAAGAATCTTTTAGATCTGCCCACTCCAAACTCTGCGTGAAGCTTGTGTTCTTATGGTTCTCTGCGAACTCCACAAACTCGTGGTATTTTTCTTTTGTTAATATCTCCATTACATCACCTTAAATAAGTTTTGTGTTGTCTATTTTAAATTTAGCGGGTAAAGAGTTTTTATACGTAATTTTCCTCTCACCTGCGATCAGAGGCGCCATATATTTATAAGCCGCCTCGGTTATATGATTGCCCTCTTCGTTTATAAACTCATCGGGCACCTTTTTTTCTAAATTCGCAATACCTTCAACCGCTTCGGTTTCAATCTTTATCTCATAAGGCTCATCAGATATCCTCTTGATAACCGAAACCACACCGTTTTCGCCCTGCGAAGCCGCTAAAACGGCCTTTTCGCCCAACATAAACGACTCTTCGATATCGGTTTCGGAAGCCATATGCGCCGCCGCCCTCTGAGGCGTGTTAAGTTCTATGCTTCTCACCTTGCAGCCTATTTCGGACTTAACCATCTTCTCAAGCACCTTAGAGGCACCCGAAAGTTGCTTGTGACCGAAAGCGTCGGGCATAGACGCCGAAAGATATTCTCCGTCCTCGGTCTTTACGCCTTCGGAAACCGCCACGATAACTGCGCGGTCCTTTTTAAGCGCATTTTTAATGTCTACGATGAGTTTTTCTTTGTTAACGGGTCTCTCAGGAAGGTAAACAAGCTGAGGCGCATATTCACCGAGGAATGTGGGAATAGCCGCCGCCATTGTTAAAAATCCTGCATTTCTGCCCATTATTTCAACTATCGTTACCGCATCTAAATCGTAAATAAAACAGTCGGAAGCGATCTCACTCATAGTGGTTGCAATATACTTTGCGGCAGAACCAAATCCGGGGGTATGGTCGGTGCATAAAAGGTCGTTATCAATAGTTTTCGGAACACCTAAAACCTTAACGTCTCGGTTTCTTTCGCCGAAGTATTTCTTAAGTCTTAAAACAGTATCCATACTGTCGTTACCGCCGATATAAACAAACACTCCAACGTCATATTTTTGGAAGGTCTCGTCGATCTTATCGTAAACGGGATCATTCTCGTCGGTCGGCATTTTATATCTGCAGGAACCAAGAGCCATAGCAGGTGTCTGCTTTAAAAGACTTATTTTTTCCTCTGTGTCAACCTGACTGTCAAGAGAAACTATCCTCTCCTTTAAAACACCCTCTATTCCGTTAAGAGAGCCATAGACCTTAGCGTTCGGAAAATACTTTTTCGCGCCCTCAATAACCCCCGCAAGTGAAGCATTTATAGCAACAGTAGGACCGCCCGACTGCGCAACCATTATGTTCTTTGCCATCTTCCCCATCCTTTAAATTTCTTTATAAACCTCTATATATTTATCTGCCGACTTATTCCAGGAATAGTCCGCCGTCATAGCACCTATCTGAAGTTTTTTCCACTCATCCTTGTTGTGATAGGTTGCGACAGCATTATCCATCGCCCACAAAAGAGCGCCCTTATCGGTATCCTTAAATGAAAAACCGTTACCGCCCTCGGTAGTGTAGTCCTTAACGGTATCTCTGAGTCCTCCCGCTTCGTGAACTATCGGAATAGTTCCGTAGCGAAGCGCAACGAGCTGCGCAAGACCGCAGGGTTCGCTCAGTGACGGCATAAGGAAGATATCTGCTCCCGCATAGACCGCCTTTGCAGTTTTGGGTGAAAATCCGATGAAAACACCAACCTTATCGGGATATTTTTTCTGCATATCCCTGAAGAAGTTCTCGTAGTGCTCATCACCCGAACCGAGAAGAATAAACTTAACATTTCTATTCATAAGTTCTTCAAAAGACGAAAGCACCGTATCCATTCCCTTAGGCGCAACAAGTCTTGTTACCATTGCAATAACGGGAACTCCCTCTTCATAAGGAATAGAGAAGCTTTCGCAAAGCGCCTTCTTGTTAATTTCCTTATCCGCCAGTGTCTTTTCGGAAAAGGTTTTGGTTATAGCCATATCCTCTCTGGGATTATAGTGCTTGATATCTAAACCGTTAACGATTCCTCTGAGCTTAAAGCTATTGTCGTTTATGAAATTTTCAAGCCCGTATGCATATTCAGCGGTCGTTATCTCACGCGCATAACTCTCCGAAACGGTGGTAATTCTGTCCGCTTCCTGCATAGCACCCTTCAACACGTTAACTCCGCCGTTATAATCAACAACCCTTTTATATTCCTTAGGAAGTCCCAAAACGTCGTCGTAGAAAAAGTAAGGGAACTGACCCTGATACTGTATATTATGGATCGTGAACACTGTTTTTATAAATCTGTATCTCTCTTCACCGCGGTATAATGCATTAAGGAAAATCGGAACAAGTCCCGTCTGCCAGTCGTTGCAGTGAATAATATCAGGAACAAAATCAACCTGTCTTATAAGTTCTAAGATTGCTTTCGAGAAGAACGCAAATCTCTCACCGTCATCGAATTCCCCGTAAAGCCTTCCTCTCGAAAAATAGTATTCGTTATCGAGAAGGTAATAAACAACACCGTCGATATTCGCAGTGTAAACACCGCAATACTGTTCTCTCCAGGCAAGACTTACGTTAAAGCTTTTTAAAAATCTGCATTTCTGCTTCATTTCTTCGGGAATGGTAGAATAATAAGGAACAACCACCCTACACGCTATTTTTTTATTGCGAAGAGCCTTTGGGAGCGAACCAGCAACGTCGGCAAGACCGCCCGACGCGATAAAGGGAAGTGCCTCAGAACTTGCATACAAGATCTTCATTGTTTTCTGTCCTTTCCTTAAGTTTCAGCGGGTTGCAAAACTTTAGCCCACCGCCGATAATTTTGATTTCTGCCTCATCAGTTACGGCAATTTCACCGTCATAGCTAAGATTAAAAGGTTTCTCCGCCTTAACCAAAACAGTCTTGCACCTAAAATAATCTATTATGTCCTTAAGCTTTTCGTTGCCTACGTGTTTACCTTTTTTATAAACCTTTATAAGATCGAGTATCTTGAGCTTTGAAATCTTTCTGACGATGCAAACGTCTAAAAGACCGTCGTCGATCTTTGCCTCAGGGGTTCCGTAATAACCGCCGCCATAGCATATGCCGTTACCGACTGCCATCAGCATTATATCGCGCTCAAACTTTTTCTCTCCGTCGAAAACGAAACTTGCCCTGAAGCCGAGCTTATTAATAAGTCCCGCAACAACCGCCATTGTGTAAGCCATACTGCCGTTTACAAGCGGAAGCCTTTTAAACTTTTTCATTCCCCCCGCAACGTCGGCATCAAAACCAAGGTTGCATATATTAACCGAATATTTTCCCATCGTTTCAATGAGATCGATCTTCACGTCGTCACCCATCAGTTGCTTTTCGATATCAAGAAACGCCGATTTATCGCTGAAATTTTTAACAAAATCGTTACCCGTTCCGCAGGGAACACAACCGACCGAAACGTTTTCGCTTATTCCAACGCCGTTGACCACCTCGTTTAAGGTTCCGTCACCGCCACAGGCATAAAGCCTTGCCTTTTCTCCCGATTCTTTAACCTTTTTTGCAAAAAGATACGCATCGCCCTCGCCGCGCGTGAAATACTTTTCGGTTTCGATATTAAGCTTTTTTGCCGCCGCATCTATAGCGTCGCAAAGCCATTTTTTCTCCCTGTCCTTACCTGCGGCAGGGTTTATTATGAAAATATGTTTCATACCGATCAAATCGCCTCTTTATAAAAAATGACACAACTAACCTATTTTATAATGAGTATAACATACTTTCGCGCGAATTTAAATAGATTATTGAAAATTATTTAATGTAAATCGCATTGAATTCATAAAGAAAATGTGGTAAACTAAATTTGATTATTGTTATAGGAGGTGCCGTATGCGAAAAATCATGTCTCTTTGCCTTTGTCTGTTACTGTTGCTTTCTTCCTGCAAAAGAACCGAAGCCCCCCTTTCCGACAGTTCCTTACCCGACCAGAGCACAGAAACTTCCGGCCTTAACAGTATTTCCATTCCTTACGTTGAGGACGATAGCCTCAGTCCCTTCACGGCTTACAGCAGCATAAATATCGCGGCGCTCCCTTTAATATACGACAGTCTCGTAACGGTTAATAACCAGTTTGAAGCAGAGTGCCTCGTTGCAGAAAAGATCGAACGCAGTTCCGAAACCGCAATTACGGTTACGCTAAGGAACAACGTTTTCTTTTCAAACGGCAACCGCCTTACTCCCGACGACGTTGTTTTTTCTTTTAACACCCTTAAAAACAGCGGCAGTCATTTCCCTAAAAAACTTGGCGAAATTGCCTCGGCATCAAAAAGCGGCGATAATTCTGTTGTTTTCACGCTCGGTTCCCCCTCAAGATATGCAGAAAACTGCCTTGACTTTCCTATCGCCGAAAAGGCATCTGGCGTGACAAACCCTATCGGAAGCGGCAGGTTTATTTTATCATATTCGGGAAAGACCCCCGTTTTAACCGCTAACAAAAATCATTTTTTATATAAAAACTTTACCTTTGAAAAACTTAATTGCTACCCTATTCCCGATAACGATTCACTCTTCCTTGCAATTAAAACGGGAAGCGTTAATATTATCCCGTCCGACCTTTCTCTCGGAACCTACGTTGGAACCTTCTGCAAATCAGAAAGCGTTCCGACCTCAAACCTTGTTTACCTCGGAGTTTCAGGAACAGGCTCCGCGGCGGAGAGCAAAATTAGGCAGTATGTTTCTGCCGCCATCGACCGAAGCGCCACGGTTTCGTCGGGAAGCCTTCTTTCCTCGGTTGAAACATCGCTTCCTCTGTTCCCTAAAAACGATGAGATTTTAAGAACTAACCTTAACAGCATCTCAAAAAATAACGCTAAACTTTCAGAACTGAAGCTCGATAAAATGTTTACCACCCAAAAAGGCGGAAAACTTCATTATAAAGATAAACAGGTGACACTTAGAATTCTTTATTCCGAGGAAAGCAGTGAGAAAAAGGCTTTCGCTACCACCCTTTCGGCTCAGCTCTCATCGGTAGGTATTGACACCGAACTTATCGGAAAGAGTTACAATGAATTCAAAGCATCGGTTGCCGCAGGTGACTATGATTTATATATCGGAGAGACCAAGCTCACAAACAGTTTAAGTCTTTCGAACCTTTTAACAAATAAGGAGTTCGGGCTTTCACCGTCGCAAACAATTTTGGACCTTTACTCAAACTTCAACACCTATAAAACCTCGCCCAAGGAATTTCTTGAAGCATTCTCTTCGGAACTTCCCTTTATCCCGATCATGTATAAAAGCGGAAGCGTGGCTTACACGAAATCTGCAACCGCCAAGATCGAAACCTCGGTGAGCGATTGCTACAAAAGCATTCAGAATTTAAAATAATCTTGATATTATATTGACAATCTTTGCAAAAAACAGTAAAATAAACCTTGTATACGACTAGGAGGATTCACAAAATGAAAGAGATCAAAACAATCGGTGTATTAACAAGCGGCGGCGACGCGCCCGGCATGAATGCAGCAGTAAGAGCTGTTGTCAGAGCAGGTCTTGATAAGGGCCTTAAGGTTTATGCTATCCAGAGAGGCTACGCAGGTCTTATAAACGGCGATGTTACCGAAATGCATTACACTAGCGTTTCAAATATAATCAACCGCGGCGGAACGGTTCTTCACTCTGCAAGATGTCTTGAATTCAAAGAGGATGCGGGAGTTGAAAAGGCAAAAAATTCTTGCCTTAGAATCGGTCTTGACGGTGTTGTTGTTATCGGTGGAGACGGCTCCTTCAGAGGCGCTTCGGATCTCAGTAAAAAAGGAATTCCCTGCATAGGAATTCCCGGAACTATTGATAACGATATTGCTTGTTCTGATATAACAATAGGCTTTTCCACTGCACTTAACACCGCTATGGATAATATCGACAAACTTCGCGACACATCTCAATCGCACGACAGATGCAGTGTTGTTGAGGTTATGGGCAGAAGAGCAGGTCATATTGCTCTCAACGTTGGAATTGCTTGCGGTGCCACCGCAATCGTAGTTAACGAAATTCCTTACGATTTCGAAGACGTTATCTCAAGAATTCATGAGTCTCAGAAGCTCGGCAAGAAGCACTTTATAATAGTTGTTTCCGAAGGCGTTACCGACGTTCACGCAATGGCAAAAGATATCGAAAAGGTAACAGGAATTGAAACAAGAGCAACCGTTCTCGGCCACATTCAGAGAGGCGGCACCCCCTCGGTTGAGGATAGAGTCCTCGCAACAAGAATGGGTTGGCACGCAGTTGATCTTCTCTCCAAAGGAATTGGCGATAGGGTTATCGCTGAGAAAGCGGGTAAAATAATTGACCTTGATATCCAAGAAGCCTTGAAGATGAAAAAGTCGATCGACAAGGAAGTTCTTGATATGGCAAACAGAATATCACTTTAAAGGAAAAAACCGCAGAAAAATTTCTGCGGTTTTATTTTGTCATGTTTTCCCTTAACTGCTTGATTATTTTCGCTTCTCTCCTGCTCACCTGCACCTGAGTTATTCCCAAAATCTTCGCGGTGTCGGACTGCGTGAGCGACCTGTAAAACCGCAAAAGAACAAGTTTTTTATCCTCTTCGGTAAGATTTTCCAATGCCCTTGAGAGAGAAAGCCTCTCGCCTATTTTCTCTTCGTGAGACGGGCAAGGAAGATCGATATATCCGCCGCTGCTTTGGTCGTCGTCACTCTCCCTTGTAAGAGATATCGGCGGGAGGGATGCAAGCAGCGCTTCCGAAGCCTCGGCAGGTGTTACAGATAGCTTTTCGGCTATATAAGAAACGGGCGGGTCATAGCCTTCTTTTTTTATAAAGTCCTCGCGAACACGCGAAGCCTTTAATGCCTGTTCCTTTAAACTTCTCGACACCTTAATAGGACCCGTGTCTCTGAATATTCGTTTTATTTCACCTAATATCACCGGAACGGCATAGGTGGAAAACTTAAGTCCTCGCGTTTCATCAAAGCCCTCGGCGGCGCGCAAAAGTCCAACGCAACCCGCCTGAAAAAGATCGTCGTATTCAACCCCTCTGCCCTTAAACCTCACAGCTAACGAATGAACAAGACCTATATTGTTCTCAACAATTTCGTTGCGCGAGAGTTTTTCGGCTACCGTCATTATCTAACGCAGATGAAATTTCTTTGTCAGAATAACGGTTGTCCCCCTGCCAACCACCGATCTCACCTTTATCTTATCGCAAAAGCTCTGCATAACCGTAAAGCCGAGTCCGCTTCTCTCACTTCCGCCGGTAGTAAAAAGCGGTTCGAGTGCCTTTTCCACGTCTTCGATTCCCTTTCCTTTATCCTTAATATATATCTTGGCAAGTCCATCTTCAAACATCTTAACGTTTATGTATATCTTTCCAATGCCCTCGGGATATCCGTGAACAATGCAGTTGGTTACCGCCTCGCTTATTGCGGTCTTAACGTCCTGAATTTCTTCAACAGTCGGATCGTAAGCAGAGAGAAAGGCAGAAACTGCCACCCTCGCAAAAGATTCGTTTACCGACCTGCTATCAAAGGTCATTTTGAATTCATTAATGCTCTTCATTTATAAAAATTCCTTTCTTTTAAGAAATAAACTCAACCAAGGCTTTAAGCCCCGAGAGTTCGAGTATCTTTTTTATTCTTCCCTCGCTCACCTTAACGAAGGTTTTGCCGCCGTTTATCCTCGCCGTTTTATAGCGGCCCATAACAAGTCCCACTCCCGAACTGTCCATAAAGGTTATCCCCGAAAAATCAAGCACTGTGTTTTTAGGCTTAAACACGATTATCGCTTCATCTATGCGCTCCCTCAAATTTTGTGCCGTGTGATGATCTATCTCTCCGTCGAGAATTGCAAGTAAAGTGCTATCCTCTTCCCTGAATTTTAGTTCCACCATTTTTCTCACTCCTGATATACTCTGAAAAATAAAAAATCCGCTATATTATAATAGCGGATTTTCTTTATTTAATTTGTCGAAACAGGAAGGCGTTTTAAAGTTTTTTATAACTCTCTTCCGATTCAGCGAGCATCGTTTCTGCCTTCTTCAGTTTTTCGCGTTCTGCTTCAACTATCTGTAAAGGCGCCTTAGAGGTAAACTTCTCGTTTGAAAGTTTGCCCGAAATAAACTGAACCTCTTTCTTCCAATGTTCTATTTCCTTAAGGAGACGTTCTCTTTCCTTTTCCTTATCGATAAGCTCGTCCTGAGGAATAAATATCTTCGCATCGGGGGTTATAACGGTTATCGCACCGTCAATATCACTGTCTGTGAGTTCTATTTCAGATGCCGAAGCGAGTTTTATAAAGAAGGGCTCTGCAGCCGAGAACACATCCTTATGCTCAGTCTTGATATAGATCTTAACCTTTTTAGAGGGCGGAACGTTTCTCTCACTGCGCTGGAGACGAATGCTTCCGATAGCCTTAACGATTCTCTCGAAATTCTCCTCTTCCTCGGGGAAGGAAAGACTTTCGTCAACCTGCGGCCACTGGGAAACCATAATACTGTCCTTTTCTCCCGTTTCAAGCGCTTGCCAGATCTCGTCGGTTATGAACGGCATAAAGGGATGAAGGAGTTTTAAGGTCTTATCGAAAACGTAAACAAGAACCTTGCAAACGTCCTTTTCCTTACCGTCGCCGGAGTTAAGTCTCGGCTTTGCAAGTTCGATATACCAGTCGCAAAGGATATCCCAAATAAAATCGTAAAGCTTCTGAACTGCTATACCGAGTTCGAACTTATCGAGGTTATAGGTAACCTCACTGATAAGATTCTGAAGTTTGGTGAGCACCCACTTATCCTCGGTGGTAAGATTTTCGGGAAGTCCCGATATCTTTTCGTCGGGCAGATTCATAAGAATAAATCTTGCCGCATTCCAAAGCTTATTGGCAAAATTACGACTTGCTATAACCTTCTTGTCCGAGAAACGCATATCGTTTCCGGGGCTGTTTCCTGTTGCAAGTGTAAGCCTTAACGCATCTGCACCGTAGTTCTCGATAACCTCAAGAGGATCAATTCCGTTACCCAAAGATTTCGACATCTTTCTTCCGAGTTCATCGCGAACAAGTCCGTGGATAAGGACGGTATCGAAAGGAACCTTGCCCATATGCTCGGTTGCGGAGAATATCATTCTTGCAACCCAGAAGAAGATTATATCATATCCGGTAACGAGCGTGTTGGTGGGATAGAAATATTTGAGGTCTTCGGTGTTTTCGGGCCAACCGAGTGTTGAGAAGGGCCATAGCGCCGAAGAGAACCAGGTATCAAGCGTGTCGGGGTCTCTTTCTATGTTTTTGCTGTTGCAAACAGGACAGGAATGAACCTCATCCTTGGAAACGATAACCTCTCCGCATTCGCAATAGTATGCAGGAATTCTGTGTCCCCACCAAAGCTGCCTTGAAATACACCAGTCTTTGATGTTTTCCATCCAGTGAAAATATATCTTATCAAAGCGCTCGGGAACAAACTTGGTTTCTCCCTTTTTAACCGCCTCTATCGCAGGAGCCGCGAGTTCTTTCATGCTAACGAACCACTGCGCCGAAAGACGAGGTTCAACCTCGTTATGACAACGGTAGCAAGAGCCAACGTTATGTGTATAGTTCTCGGCTTCAACGAGATATCCTGCTTCCTCAAGGTCTTTAACGATTGCCTTTCTTGCCTCGTATCTCGTCATACCGCAGTATTTTCCGCCCTTTTCATTGATAACGGCGTTCTTGGTAAACACGTCGATTATCGGAAGCGAATGTCTCTTTCCAACCTCATAGTCATTAGGATCATGTGCAGGTGTTATCTTAACAACACCCGTTCCGAAATCGGTTTCAACGTAGTCGTCCGCAATTATCGGGATCTCTCTTTCAACCAAGGGAAGAATAAGGGTCTTTCCAACTAAGTGCTTATATCTCTCATCATTAGGGTTGACAGCAACCGCCGTATCACCGAGGAGTGTTTCGGGACGGGTCGTTGCAAGTTCGAGGTATTTATCACTATCCTTAATGGGATATTTTATGTGCCAGAAGAAGCCTTCCTTCTCCTCATATTCAACCTCGGCGTCCGAAATAGTGGTCTCACAGTAAGGGCACCAGTTTATCATCTTCTCGCCGCGGTATATAAGTCCCTTTTTATAAAGCTTTACAAAAACCTCGTTAACTGCATTCGAGCAACCCTCGTCGAGAGTAAATCTCTCACGCGAAAAATCGCAGGAAGAACCCAGTTTTTTAAGCTGTTCGATAATTCTTCCGCCGTATTGCTCCTTCCATTTCCAAGCCCTTTCCAAAAATCCGTCTCTTCCGAGATCCTCTTTGGTAACACCCTCTTTTTTCATCTGCTCAACGATCTTTGCCTCGGTTGCTATCGAAGCGTGATCGGTTCCGGGAAGCCAGAGTGCGCTAAATCCCTGCATTCTTTTATATCTGATTATTGCATCCTGAAGGGTGTTATCAAGGGCATGGCCCATATGAAGCTGACCCGTAATGTTCGGGGGCGGCATAACTATAGTGTAAGGGGTTTTATTGGGATCGACCTCGGCTCTGAAATAGCCGTTCTCCATCCAATTTTTGTATAGCTTATCCTCAACTTCACTCGGGTTATAAACCTTTTCAAGCTGTTTTCTCATAAAAAATACATATCCTTTCCTAAGGGAACACCTTTATTCGCCTTTACCGCAGCACTTTTTATATTTGAGCCCACTGCCGCAAGGACAAAGGTCATTTCTTCCAACCTTTTCTTTTTTAACAGGCATCTTCTTAACAGAACGGTCGCCGCCGAGCGAGGTTCCCGTTTCTTTTGCGACCTGTTTCCTCTCGAGAGTCTCTTCTTCTCTTAATCTGTAGGTGAGAACCATCTTAACGGTATCTTCTCTGATACTTGCGACCATCTCATCGAACATATCAAAGCCTTCAAGACGGTATTCAACAACGGGGTCTTTCTGTCCGTAAGCTCTGAGGTTAATACCTCTTCTGAGCTCATCCATCGCGTCGATATGGTTCATCCAATGACGGTCAACCGCCATAAGAAGCATAACCCTCTCGAGTTCCCTCATTCTCTCTTCACCGAGTGCGGCTTCTCTTTCGTTATAAATCGCCATCGCACGATCCACCAGAAGCTCGGTTATCTCCTCAACAGAGGTTCTTCCGAGTTCTTCGGGAGTGAAAACAAAATCATCGGGCTTAGTCAAAAATCCCATAAGGTTGTCTTTAAGCCCTGCAAGGTTCCAGTTATCGTGGACCTCGCTGTCTGCAAGGAACAAAGAAACGGTCGAAGCAACGTATTCGCTTATCATCTTCTGAATGCTCTCTTTGATATCCTCTCCGTCGAGCACCTGCGAACGCTGTTTATAGATAATTTCTCTCTGTCCGCTCATAACGTCGTCATACTGCAGAACAGATTTTCTAATACTGAAGTTTCTGCCCTCTATCTTTCTCTGAGCACTCTCTATAGTGCTTGTGAGAACCTTATTTTCAATCGGCATATCCTCAGGGGTGTTAAGAGCGGTCATAACGTTTGTTATTCTCTCTCCGCCGAAAAGACGCATAAGGTCATCGTCAAGCGAGAGATAGAAACGGCTCTCACCGGGATCTCCCTGTCGTCCCGCACGGTCACGAAGCTGATTGTCAATTCGCCTTGACTCGTGTCTCTCGGTGCCGAGAATACAAAGTCCACCCGCTTCTCTGACGGCATCTGCCTCTGCCTTTATCTCATTCTTATATTTTTCATTAAGCTCGTTAAAGGTCTTTCTTGCCTCAATAATAGCCTCGTTATCGGTGTCTGCATGACCCGTTGATTCAACTATCATTTCCTCTTCATAGCCTAATTTTCGCATCTGCGCCTTAGCCATATATTCAGAGTTACCGCCAAGCATAATGTCGGTTCCACGACCCGCCATATTGGTGGCAATGGTAACCGCGCCTTTTTTACCTGCTTGTGCTACTATCTCTGCTTCTCTTTCGTGATGCTTTGCATTGAGG
>JAZNVP010000044.1:0-10132 GCA_045592865.1 Oscillospiraceae bacterium | reverse complement strand
CACCTGTTCCCATCCCGAACACAGAAGTTAAGCTCATCTGCGCCGAAGATACTTGTCGGGCGACTGACCGGAAAAATAGGACGATGCCAACACTAAAAAAAGACTGCAGCTTTTTAGTTGCAGTCTTTTTTCTTTATGTTTTAGTAAACTTCTTCTATTTTTATTGAATATCCAAGAACCTCTCCGACTGAGGTTATTTTTCCTTTTATTGTTACAGTGTCTCCTACCGATTTCTCTAAAAGGAAGTCAAGTTGAGAGTCGTTTTTTATGTAACACATAACAGAAATGAAGTCAAATGGATCTGCGTTTACAGGTTCAATGCTGATGTAAGAGCCATCGCTATCGAAATTTGCTATGTTTCCTTTAACTTCTACATATTTGTTTTGATATGTTTTTTCTGCCTTTAGAGCATTGTTTTTCAGATCGTTGATCATTGTTCTAAGGTCAACAGTCTCATAGGAAATTTCACTTGTAACTTTTGAGTTGTCGCTGTTTGTTTGGCTATTGTCTTGAGAACTTCCACCTCCATCGTCGGTGCTTTTGCCGCCTGACGCTCCGGCGATAATTGCGACAACCACTACTGCTATTAGCCAAAACCACCATTTTTTATAAAAGGGCTTCTTCTCTTTTACGCTATTTCCGCAGTGAACGCAAACAACAGCTTTGTTATCGATTTCTTTTCCGCAGTTTTTGCAAATCATTTTTATTCCTCCTAAAAAAGTTTTATCTGTTTATACTGCAATTTGCAGTAAGTGTCAATACTGCAAAATGCGGTTATATATAATTAGATAAAAGGCGGTGACTAATATGTATAGGAGGATAAGGGAGTTAAGGGAGGACCACGATCTAACTCAGAAGCAGGTGTCAAAAGCGCTTAATTGCTCTCAACAGGTTTACAGCAATTATGAGTTGGGTCAAAGGGATATTCCGACCGAGATACTGATTAATCTCTCGTCCTTTTATAACGTTTCGGTTGATTATATTTTAGGGATAAGCGATAATCCTAAAATATCTAAGTAGCAGTTCGGCAGGGTTTAAACCTGCCGTTTTTTCTTTAATTAAAATTCGGTTTTATATTTACAGTTAAGGTTTGATTTGATAAAATAAGATGAAAGAGTTTTGCACGGAGGTTGTGATGAAAATTCTTGTCAGTGCCTGTTTGATGGGCGAAAACTGCAAATACAACGGCGGAAACAATGAAAATTTCAATATAAAAGAGCTTCTTTGCGGTTTTGATACCGTTTCGGTTTGTCCTGAGGTAATGGGTGGCCTTGAAACTCCGAGAAGCCCTAGCGAACGGCTCGGTGACAAGGTTATAAACCGCGAAGGGAAAGACGTTACCGAAAACTTTAAATCGGGTGCTCGTAAGGCACTTGATATAGCGCTTAAAAACAAATGCAGACTCGCTGTTTTAAAGGCTCGGAGCCCTTCTTGCAGTCCTGACTGCATATATGACGGAAGCTTCTCGGGTAAGGTTGTTTCGGGCAGGGGAGTTACTGCGGAGCTACTTATAAAAAACGGTATTGAGGTCTACTCCGAAGAGGATCTTGAGTTTTTAAAACTCAGGCTTTCGATGAAAGAAACCACTCTTTGTTATATAGAGAAAGACGGCAAGGTTCTGATGCTTTGCCGAAACAAAAAGAAAAACGACTATAACGAGGGAAAGTGGATAGGCGTTGGCGGCAAACTCGAAGAGGGGGAGACTCCCGAGGAGTGTCTTTTAAGAGAGGTCAGAGAGGAAACGGGTCTGGAACTTTGTTCCTATAAAAAGAGAGGGCTTGTTTTCTTTTATCAGGATGGTTACGGAGAACTCATGCATCTTTATACGGCTGAAACTTTAGGCGGAGAACTTCCTGACTGCTCTGAAGGGGAGCTTCATTGGGTGAATAAAGAGGATATTCTATCGCTTAACTTATGGGAGGGCGACCGAAGGTTTTTGGATATTCTCTATAATGAAGATAAGTCGGACTTTAATATGCATCTGTATTATGACAAAGACAAACTAACGGACTGCAAGGTCTCGTTTTTTGAGGAGAGATAGATATGTGGATATGGTATTTTTTAGGGGTTATATTTTTAACTGCCGCTTCGGTGGTTTTTGCTAAATGTTCGCTCCGCAGTGGCGACAGTGCGGCGGTTTCGTTCATAAGAACGCTTGTTATAGCGGTATTTTATTGGAGCATAGTTATAGTGAACGGCAGTTTTTCGGAACTTTTAAAGCTCGATAGCCGTTCGGTTATGTATCTGATTTTGATAGGTATAGCGGCAGGCTTTGCCACCTTGTTTTTCTTTGCGGCGATGAAAAAGGGTGAGGCGCATAAGGTTGCGGCTGTGGACGAGCTATCGGTCATATTCACGGTGATCTTAAGCTATTTAATATTCGGCGAAGCGCCTCAGTCGGCGGTCGTTTTTCTCGGACTTTTGGGAATTCTTATAGGTGTGTATCTCATTGTTAAAAAAGGGAAGATCGGGGTTTGGGAGTTAATTGCCACCGTGGTTGTTGCGCTTTCTCTGATGATTGCATACCATTATTTTGCAAAAAGTTATGGGCTATACGTTAAGATAGCCGCTGTGGTTATTATGATAGCGATAGTTTTATATCTTGTTTTGAGGGCTATCAAAATCAGAACCACGACCTACGTTATTTACGCGCTTGTTTCGGCACTTTTCACTTCATTGACGGTAATTCTTTCGAGAATTGGCGTTTCGCTTTCGAGCGGACTTCTTATAAATGCCATTAAAAACCTTTTCGCACTGTTTATAATTCTTATCGTTCTGGCAATTTCTAAAAAGTGGGGTAAGGTTAAAGGAATAAGAGGAGAGAGCCTTTTGTTTGTTATTCTCTCTGGCCTTTCGGTCGTTGGTCTGTTTATCGTTTCGGATAAGCTTTCCGCGGTGGCGCCATCTATAGCAAACGGAATGGCGGACGAAGCGGGACTGGTTGCAGCGGTTCTTTTATGTAGCGCTTTTCTTAAAGAAAAGCTCAGTATTCGCTCGGGATTGGGACTTATTCTGATACTCGTGGGAAGTTTAGTGCTTTCCGTTTAGTCGGCAGTCTTGCGGTTTTCCCGCTTAGGAAGTCCTTGAGCAATTTTAGGGAAAGAGTTAACGGTGTCGTTAGTCGGTTGGATGTTGCATCTACCGTATTTTCCCACCATTTCCTCGCTGGTTTCGGGGTTTCCCGACTTTATATCGGTGTGTGAAATCTTTTGTATTTTTTTCATAACGGCTCCTTTTTAAAATATTTATTATAAT
Organism: Oscillospiraceae bacterium; assembly: GCA_045592865.1. Classification (GTDB taxonomy): domain Bacteria; phylum Bacillota; class Clostridia; order Oscillospirales; family JAGBHD01; genus RGIG9114. The sequence continues at coordinate 6,877 of JAZNVP010000044.1, read as the reverse complement.
GATCGTGCACGGCACTCATTATAGTTTTTGTTAATTTTTATAACTTATGAGGCGGTAAATTTGGAAATTTTAAGGATGAAAAGAAAAACGATTTCGGTTTCTGCCGACGAAAACGGCAATATAACCGTTAAGGCTCCCTTTTTTGTTCCGAAAAAGGTGATCGAAGAGTTCGTTTCCCGCCGTCAGAAAGACATCGAAAGAATGGTGGAGCAAAAGAAAAAACGAGCCGAACGGTTTTCTTTGTATTCCGATGAAGAGCTTTTGAGAAGGGCGAGAGAACTTCTCCCTGAGAGGATAGAATATTTTTCAAAAATAACGGGGCTAAAACCTGTTTCGGTTAAGGTGACTTCGGCTAAGACGAGATACGGGTCATGCTCTTCGGCGGGGCGAATCTGCTTTTCAAAATATCTTATGTGTTATTCCTTGGACGTTATAGATTACGTTGTTCTTCACGAGCTTTCGCATCTAAAATTTATGAACCATTCGCGAGAGTTTTATGCTTTTATTGAAAATATTATGCCCGACTATAAATATAGGGTGAAAAAGTTAAGAAATGACGGTTAGTTTTTAGGGTATTGATTGACATTCCCGTTTTAAGTGTGTTATAATAAATCGAATATAGACCATAGTTAAAGGAGACTTTTGTGAAGAAGGTATTTAAGATTTTTCTGACGGTTTTGATCCTTCTTGCAGTGGCTTTTTCCGTTTACGTGTTGGTTGCAAAACCTTTCAAAAAGGTTACTTTTTTAAGTCTTTCCGAAATGCTTTGTGATGCTGTGGGGCTGGAGACCGACGACCCGGCGGAAGAACTTTTGAAGCTTGGAGTTGTCAGCCAAAATATCGAGGCGAGAGGGAATGACAAACTGACTAACGAGGAAGCTTATTCGATTATTTCGAGAACGTATTTATACGTTTCAGAGGATGATAAACCGTTAGGCAAGATAAATGATAAGGACGATATATCATCGGCTTTCAAAAAGGATATAGCAGGTCTTTTAAAGGCAGGATATCTGGAACCCGATGGAACGATAAAGCCTCGCGCTAAGGCTCCCGAGAAAAAAATCTCGGAGTTGATTTCTTCAATACGCGGAACCGATATCACCGAAGAGGGCAGCTGCTATGACGAAACGAGAGTGGGAAATATCTCGGTAAAGAGTTCGGGCGTTACTCTCAGCAACACGGTTTTCAGGGGAGACATTATTGTTTGTGATACTCCGTCGGCTTCGATTACCCTTTCCAAAGTAACGGTTAAAGGAAGAATAATCGTAAGAGCTGCGAAAAACACCTCAGTCAAGATAATTGACGGTTCAGAGGTTACGGGCGGAGTTTACGCCGTTGCGGCGGGCGGAGAGGCTTCGGTTGAATGTTCCGAGGACGTTTTCTGCAACGTTTTTGCAAACGGCAAGACAAATCTTTCGGGAAGTATTTCCACCGTTACGGTCCTCGATAACGCTGATGTGAAAGCGCGCGGAGATATTGGTATTGTGAAAACAAGCGGTTCAGGAAGCGTTACGCTTGAGCGCGGAAGTTTCAGTTACGTTTATGCAAGGTCTCCTAAGGCAACAGTCAGGATAGAGGACGGCGTTGTCGGAGAAAACGTTGTGGTAGAACAAGGATTTGCAGGTTCGACCATAACCGTTGCCGGAAGGGTTGGCTCGGTTAAATGTCAATCAAAAAACAGCGTCATTAATATTAAGGGAACGGCTGTTTTGCAAAGTTTAGAGGTCTTTGAGAATTCTGACAAGACCAACGTTTTGATAGAAAAACGTGCAAAGATCGAAAACCTCAGCAATGCTGAAAATTCGGGTGCTGCCGTTATTGACAACAGAAGTCAATGGGACGGAAGAAGATAAATATTATATAAAATGGAGATGTTCTTTTATGCAGGGATACGATTTTAATAAAATATTTGACATTGTTATCCGAAAGGTTTGGATAGTAATACTCACAGTTGTGGTGTTTGCGGTTGGATCTTTTGTTATCAGCAAATACTTCATCAAGCCGAGATATGCTTCAAGCATACTCGTTTCGGTTTACAATACCGAAGGAATTCAGACCTCGCAGGATATAACAACTGCTCAGAAGCTGGTTAATTCCTATATCATAGTGCTTAAGAGTAATACGGTTATGGACGCGGTTGCGGAAAACGTTAAACTCGGATATTCAGCGGCGCAGATAAAAAATATGGTTACTGCGGCTTCGGTTAATAACACCGAGATATTCAGGGTTACCATTACCTGCGACAACCCGGGACACGCGGCGACCATTGCGAATGCTATCGCTGACGTTGCACCTGCAGAGATCATAAGAAACGTTAAGGCAGGTGCGGTTGAAATTATCGATAGAGCAGAGGTTCCGTCTGCTCCTTCATATCCGAATATTTCGACCAACATCATTCTTGGCGTTTTGATAGGTCTCGTTTTATCTATTGCGGGAATAGTTCTTTACAATATGCTCGACACGACCGTTAAAGATGAAACAACCCTTTTAGAGAAATACAATATTCCGATTATAGGAATGATTCCCGAAATTTCAAACGATTCCAATTCGGGATATACCTACAGTTCAAGATCATCGGCAACGCTGAACACCGAGAAGAAGGAGGAGAGCACCAATGAAAAGGCGTAGTAGTGAAATTTTAAGCGACTCTGCGGGACAGGTCGTAATGCAGACCAGTCCTGTTGAGAAGGAAAATCTTGTTAACAAAAAGACCTCTTTCTTTATTAGTGAAGCATATAAGACCATCAGAACAAACCTTATGTTTATGATAACCAAAAAGGGTTGTAAGAAAATTCTTTTAACGAGTTCAGCTCCCGGAGAGGGAAAGACCACAACGGTTTTAAATCTTGCTATAACAACTGCGCAGACGGGCGCTAAGGTCCTCATTGTTGACGCCGACCTTCGCCGTCCGAGAATTCACAGATATCTCGACCTTCACTTAAGAGGCGGACTATCAAACGTGCTTAGCGGTATGGAGGTGCCTAACGAGGTTGTTAAGAAGACCGCCTATGAGAATCTTGATGCCGTAACGGCAGGACCGATCCCTCCCAACCCTTCGGAGCTTCTTGTGTCGGGGGTTTTTGACGACTTCCTTAATAAAATGGCAGAGAGTTATGACTATATTTTCATCGATACTCCGCCGGTTGTCCTTGTTACAGATGCTACGATCATTTCAAAATTTGTTGATGGCGTTATTCTTGTTACCAGACACAACGTTACTACTACTGTTGTTATCGACAGAGCGATTGAGGCACTCGAGTTTGTTAATGCGAACCTGATCGGATTTATACTTAATGACGTTAAATCGGGTCAGCAGAGTTACCGATATCGTTATAAGTATAAGTATCAGGGTAAGTATAAATACGGATATTCTACTTATAAATACAAAAATGAATACAAATAAGTAATATAACCAAGAGGAATTTAAAATGAGAGTTGATTTTCACGCGCATATTCTTCCCGGGGTTGACCACGGGTGCCGTGATTTAGAGAGTTCTCTGACGGCCTTGCGAAAGGCTAAGGCAGAGGGCGCAGATACGGTTGTCGCGACACATCATTTTTTCCCCGGCAAAGACGATTTAGATGAGTTTTTAGAAAAAAGAGAAGCGGCGCTTAAGAAGGTTATGTCTGCTGCTAAGAGCGACGAAATCCCCAATATTTTATTGGGCGCCGAGGTTTATCTCATAACCGATATTGTTGGGTATGAGAGACTTTCCGAACTATGTATTCAGGGAACGAGGTATCTTTTATTGGAGCTTCCTTATGATTATTGGATGCCTTGGGTTACCAAGGAGATCTACAAGATTATTGAGGAAGAGAATATTATTCCTATTATAGCGCACGTTGAGAGATATGCTCCTGTTCGCCAGAACCGAGAAATATTGGGGCTTCTTTCGGATATGGGTGCGATAATTCAGGTTAATGCCGAATCGTTATTCCTTCGTTCAGAGGCAAGGCTTGTTAAAGCCCTTTTAAAAGAAGGAAGAATAGACCTTTTAGGCAGTGATGCTCATTCGGCGAACGATAACGTTTATTTCGGAAAGGCGTTTGAAAAGATATCCAAGAAATACGGAAAAGACTACGTGGAGCTCATTGACATGAATTCCAAACGAATTCTTGATGATCAGGAAATCATTAGACCTATTCAGCACTCAAAATACAGGATATTTAATTTTTAACCTAAAACAAGGGGAACTTTAGTGATGAGAAAAGCAATCTGTCTTTTTTTTGTGATACTGACGTTTTGCGTATTATCCACAGAGGCTTTTGCTAAGAATGAAGGCTTGGTAAACGAGGCTGAGAATAGTGTTATAGCATCTGTTGGTGAGGTTCTTTCCAGAGTTAACGGTGAGTCTTTTTCTGTTGCAGACCGCAAGATCTTTGAGAATTATTTTAAAACCAGGGATCTCTCTGCAGAGGATGCTGAGAAGGTAAACGCGCATCTTGAAAAAGGCGTTAAGTATTTTGATAAATTAGATGCTGAAAAGATAACCGATCTTTCAAAAAAAGAAAAGATATATTTTTGCAATTATTTGGATGATGCCGCAGAGGTTCTGGGGCTCACAATTACCATTAATGCCGACGGAAAAGCGGAAATCAGAGATGAAGATACCTCCGAGCTTGTTTATAAACAGGAGCAGATTATAAAGGCTACGGGAGACAGTTATCTTAATATTGTTTTAGCGGTTTCTATCCTGATCGGACTATTGGCAGTTATCATAAGATATAGAAAGGTATCGAAGAAAAATGATTAAGAGGGCAACAAAAAAGAAGATAGGTTTTTTTGTTATGCCGACTATATTTGCAGCAAGCTTCTGCCTTATTGTTTTGTTATGCTTGGCTCCTGTTTACAAAATAGGGGCCAATATTTATAGTTTACTTTTGCTTGAGAATGACGTTACCTTCGGGGAAAATGAAAAGAGCGTGTTTTTTGAAAACACCAACACCGGCGACACGATAAAATCGAGCAGAATTGTTTATCCGAAAATCGGAGAACAGTTTGGTTTAATAGAGATAGGAAGTATTGGACTGCAGCAGAATCTGTTTTTCGGAGATTCGCCAAACAACCTGTCCCGCGGAGTTGCGCAGTTTGCGGGTAGCTCTTTTCCGGGCGAAGGCTCCACCTGTTTGTTGGCGGGGCATAACACGAAAAATATTTTCGGTCGTCTTTCAGAGGTAAAGGAAGGCGACTTGGTTCAGATAACCACGAACTACGGAGTTTACGTTTACAAAGTTACGACTACTGCAGTAGTATCAGAGGCGGAAGCAGAGAATGCGGTTTCGCTCGATAGCAAGGTGGAAAATCTTGTGTTATACACCTGCTATCCGTTTAACAGTTTGGGAAGATATTCCCAGAGATTTATTGTTTACTGTGAATATGTTTCGGGTCCTCAGGTGTTGCTTGGACAGTAAAAAAGCAAAAAGCTAAGATAAGTTGGTGATTAAAGTGAAGAAGATTTGCTATAAAGCGATAAACAAGTTAACGGGGTTCTTTCTCCTCGTTTTATTTGTGGTCTTCACTGTTTGCGTAGTATTGCTTTCTTCTGTTTTAAACCCCAATTATCTGCTTAGAAAATACAGAGAGATCAACTATTATGATATCATCAAATCTGAATTATTAGAGGTTTATAGGTATTACGGGCTTTCTTCGGGAATTCCCAATGACTTTTTTAACGGATACGCCATTGACGAGGAAAGTCTTTACAATGATATGGTTTCCTCGGTTACCGAAACCTACAAGGGTAAGGTTTACACTCTCGATAAAGAGGCCTTGAAAGAAAGTCTTTCAAAAAGAATTTACAGTTACGTTGAAGAAAATAAAATAAAATATGACTTAGTCGATAAAAAAGCCGTTATGGATTATACCGAGGTTTGCATCGACGAATATGAAAAGAAAATAAAAATGCCGTTTGAAGCGGCTTTGGTTGGCAGTTTAAAAACCTGCAAAATAGCAGTTACGGTTTTAATGGCGATTTGCGCCGTTATGATCGTTATCGCGATGATCTGGATAAAGAAAAGACTCGGCTGGAAGCACAGACTGTTTGAAAGAATAGCACATGCCGCGTTTGGTTCATCGATAGTTTCGTTTATTATCTGGTATGCTTTATACTACAACAGAGTGGTGGAAAGACTTGCTATAAGCACCCGTTCTTTATATATGATAGTTGTTAGCTGGTGCAAGGATATATACGGATATTTTATATTTATATGTATCGGGTTTTTCCTTATGGGACTTATAATGACTTTGTTTTACTACATGAGAAAAAAATATTTAAGCAAGAGATCGGGAAAACTTGTTAATGATGCGGTAATGCATTTTTAATGATTTTCCGTTAGCTTTACAGATTGGAGAAGAGTAATGGCGTTTTTGAAAGGATTATTCAAGTCGTATAGCGAACGTGAGGTTAAAAGAATAATGCCCACGGTGGAGAGTGTTTTGGCACTCGAAGAAAAATATGCGGCTATGACAGATAAAGAACTCAGAGAACAGACCGATATTTTGAAGGGAAGACTCTCTGAAGGTGAGACTACCGACGATATTCTGCCAGATGCCTTTGCGGTTTGCCGCGAGGCGTCCTGGAGAGTTCTCGGAATGAAGCATTTCCCTGTTCAGATAATCGGCGGTATCGTTTTGCATCAGGGAAGAATTGCCGAAATGAGAACAGGTGAAGGTAAAACCTTGGTTGCAACCTTACCTGCATACCTTAACGGACTCACCGGAAAGGGTGTTCATATCGTTACGGTAAACGATTATCTTGCAAAGCGTGACTCTGAATGGATGGGAAAACTTTATAGATTTTTAGGCCTTTCGGTTGGGCTTATTATTCACGACGTAGACAAAGATTCGAGAAGAATCGCATATAACGCAGATATTACC
>JAZNVP010000043.1:0-7531 GCA_045592865.1 Oscillospiraceae bacterium | reverse complement strand
CATCTGAATTAGAAGATGGTGAAGATGATTACATAAAAAGAGCAAAAGACTTTTTAATAGAGTTGTTTGAAAATCAAATCAAGTATATTGAAATATATAGAGGTAAAAAACTGGCAACTGAAAAATACTATTTAGTTTATTCAGACAATTCAGAAGAACGCATTGGTGGTACTTGGTGGGGATTAGAAAGATTTCTTAATCCTTTTGCCAAAAAGGCTGAAAAAACAACCATTTACAAATTTAATAAACTAAGTGGCTGTTTTGAGAAAAATAGCGTATAAATAAAGAAAATCCTCGGTTTTCACCCAGTACTTTTTCGGACACGAATGACAAAAATCCCGTTCACGAAAGTGGGCGGGATTTTTACTTATTACCTTTTCACTCTTCACTTTTCACTAAAATTCACGAACGGGATTTTTGGAAGTAATAAGTAATAGTGAATAGTGAAGAAGTATTGCTGCCCCACCGCCTTTATGCTATGCTTGTGCTACAATAGGGACAAAATTGTTGTGCGAGTAAAATTATGTTATAAAATAAGCCGTGAATTTCACGGCTTTCATTTTTGCATATTAGGATTGTCCGTTCTTTCGAGTAGATAATCAACAGATATATTGAAATAATCAGCGATTTTAATGAGTTCATTTATGCCTGGCTCTCGTTCACCTGTTTCGTATCGGCTTATTGTGTTTTGATTTGTGTTTAAATCCATTGCCATTTTTAATTGGGAAACACCTTTGGATTTTCTAATTTCTTTTAATCTCACAAAATCACCTCTTGACTTTATTATCCCACACTGGTATAATCTAAACATCCCGATTTGGTATATTTAATGTAAAGAGGTAATGGAAATGAGAAAAATATTGGCAATAATTTTAATTTTGATAACAATTTTGGCAACTTTTTGCAGTTGTGGTGGTAATAAGCAAGTTATTGTAACTCAAAACGGAGAAGAAGTTGTTATTGAAAGCACAGGCAAAAAAATTGACGGTGAAATCATAGCTGCGTCTAATTTTTCTGAAGGTTTGGCTTTTGTAGAGCTTTCAAAAGAAAAGGGTAAAACGTATTGTATAGACAAGAAAGGCAACATTGTTTTTGAATTAGGAATAGACTTATCTATAAACGGTGACATATATGCAACCTTTATCAATGGACTTGCGTATGTTAATGAGGGTTTTTGCGATACAACTGGAAAGGTTATAAAACCTGCAGATGTTGGAGCAACAAATTTCTATTATGTTTCAACTTTAAGAGCAGGATATATACTTGCAGAAGTCGTAACATCGGATTATTCTGATACGAATAAAAAGCTTGGTGTTTTAAATACAAAATTCGAATGGACTGTAGAGCCAAGTGAAAATTTGTATAATGAATTTGCTGATGAATATGGATATAGTCAAATTGATAGTGCTTTAAATACACCAGATTATACCGTTGGAGATTTATATTATAATGATAGTTTAGAAAAAGCATTGAATTTAAAGACAGGCGAAGTAATAAAGGATAAGGAAAAACTCGGAACACCGAATTCTTCTTTATGGGTTTTAGGTTCTGATTATATTCAATATACAGGATATTATCTTCCTGGCGAAAGTTCGTATTTGAGTGATGATAGGTTAATATTAGATTTGACAAAAAACGGTGTAGTATGTAGTGCCACGTCTTTTGTTAATGGTAAAGCTGCTATAGTATATCATAATGCAAATGCAAATAAATACTACGTAACTATGATTGATGAAGCAGGAAAACATCTTTTTGAGCCAGTAGAGACAAAATACAGTTCTGTTGAAACCGATGGAAAATATATATTAGTTTCTGATACTAAAATTGGAAGCGGTGATTATGCAGAAGTTTTTAACGACAAAGGAGAAAAAACAGGAGAAATAGATGTATCTGCGGATAGCAGTATGAGTTATCATTTTTATATTAACGATGGCGTGATTTTGGTGCGTGCAGGAATTATTAATATGATGTCGGGTTACAAAGGAAAAGCATATTATTTAGATGCTAGTGGTAAAAATTTGTTTTAAATTGAACAATAAAATAACAAATAGTTTTTAGTTTTCAGGCACATTTCATTCGTGTCATTAAGTTCAAACTACCCAAAAAGAAAAAGCACACCAAACGGTGTGCTTTTTCTTTTTGGGCTCATCTTTTCGGAATAAACCAACGAATGCTTGTTTCGCCAGCAGAGTCCGAGGCTGTTAACTGCGACTTTCGGGCACCGCAAGAGGTCGTTGGTTCAAGTTTTAAATATGCTCCGCATTGATTTACTGCCGCTTTTATGCTATGCATGTGCTACAATAGGGACAAATAATCATTTATTCTTGACTTTTATGAAATTTGTAAGGCAAGGCAGGAATAGCCGTCATACTTTTGGCAACAATACTGCTTAAAAACAAAGTTTTCAACTACATTTTCTTTGGTATGATTTTCAATGTGGCAGTATGATTTTTGTCATACCATCAAAAATAGAGTTATCTCGTATTTTCGGGATAACTCTATTTGCATATATAACTTGAAAATTCCAATGAAAAATGTTATATTATAATAAAATCATTAGATAAATATACGGATTTAATTGATGTTTAAAATATGTTTGATAATATTTCTCAAGGACTTTTCACGACAGGTGCAACGGGTTATTTGATTGTTGTTCCTGTCCTTCGTTCATTAGCAATTTTGTTTATGGTTATTTCTACATATAAGCTTTTAAAAGCAAGACAGGATAATCACAAATTTTTATGGATTGTCGCAATTTGTTTTTCTCCAATTATAGTAAGAATTGCCTTTGAAGTTTATCGTCGGTGGATATCAAAAAAGGATATAGTTAGAGTTAAAGGAAGCACACCTTTTCTAATTACATCAATTATAGCGTCTGTTCTTTCGGCTATTTTGATGATTGTATCGGTTATTTCCATGGGGGTAGGCTACATAAAAAGCGAAATTGATGGAGAACCTCTTGCAACTTTTTACGATGTTCACGGAAATGAATATGATGACTTGTATGATGTTCCGCTATACGATAAGCAAGGTAATACATATACTCATAAAGACGCTTGGTTTACAGCAGGCTCTTATACAGATCAAAATGGAAAATCTTATGATGGCGACTATTGCTATTTGAGTGAAGATGGTTATTTTTATTTTGATGAAAACGAAGAATTGAAACCGTATAAAGATTCTTATGACTATTATACCGATGGAGAAACGATTTATTATTTATTGTTCAATCGTGTATATTGGGAAAATGACGGAACAATTTATGAGAAGTCTGGGAAATTGCATTTAGAATTATTCGACTTTGATGAGTAAACTTGTCTCTAATTTAACACAAGCATACAATACACCAAAGGGAGTGAATTTATGAACATAAAAGCAGCAATATTTGATATGGACGGAACATTAGTTGATTCACTAATGGTTTGGGACGAGCTTTGGTCAACCTTTGGGAAAAAATATTTGAATGATAATAATTTCACGCCGAGTGCTGAAGACGACAAAAGGGTTCGGACCCTCACGTTAAAAGATGCTATGTTCTTAATCCATGAAAAGTATCATATCGGCGAAAGCGGTGAAGAACTTCTCTGTGTGGCTAACGATATGATGGTTGATTTTTATGAAAACACAGTAAAGCTAAAAAGCGGAGTCAGAGAATTTCTTGAATGCTGCAAAGAAAAGGGCGTTAAGATGTGTATTGCATCTGCGACCGCGCCTGGCCTTGTCGATGTTGCTATAAAACACTGCGATATTGGAAAGTATTTTCTCAGAGTGTTTTCCTGCGGGATGCTGGGAAAGGGAAAGGATAAGCCCGATATTTTCTTACAAGCATCTGATTTTTTAGGCGAAAAAATTGAAGACACCTGGGTTTTTGAAGACTCATTAGTAGCGGTTGAGACTGCAACAAAAATCGGAATGAAAACCGTTGCTATCTATGACAGATATAATTACGGACAGGACAGAATGAAAGAAATTGCGGACGAATACATCTCGGAAGGAGAAACGCTTTTAAAGCTTATTAAGGAATAACGGGTAAAAAGGGGAAAAATGGTAAAACACATAATTTTATGGAAACTTAAAGACGAACACAATAATGCATCGATTAAAGCGGGGATAAAAACAGGACTTGAGGGTCTTCTGGGGAAAATCCCGGGGCTTATTGAAATAAAGGTGCAAACCGAGGGGCTTATGTCGTCAAACGCCGACGTTATGCTTTGTTCGGTGTTTGAGAATGAGGCCGCTTTGAAAGGATATGCGACCCATCCAGACCACGTTTACGTTGCGGACACCTTTGTCCGCCCCTTCACAGAAACAAGGCTTTGCCTTGACTATGAGGAATAACCTAATGAAAAGAAAGTTTTTAAAGATAACAGGCGCGGCTCTTTCGTTTATCCTTCTGTTTTTGGCGGTCGTTAATATAATTCCGCCTAAGAAGAATATAGAGGAGAACCCCTTTTTAGTGGAAGACGGAGCTCTTCCGATGATCGCGGCTCACCGCGGTGGAAGCACGAATAACCCCGAAAACACGATGCTTGCGTTTGAAAATGCGGTGAAGAATATTGGGGTCGACATTATCGAAAGCGACCTCTATCTCACAAAAGATGGCTATCTTGTTTATAATCACGACAGTTACATAGACGAGACCTGCAACGTTAACGGTGATATTTCTCTCCAAGAGGTCGAGAAGCTTTGTGAGGACGAAAGCCGCCGCCACTATATCGAGGATATGACCCTCGAGGAGCTGAAAAGATACAATTTCGGCTACTATTTTGAGGACGAAAACGGCGAGCGCATCTATAAGGATGAAGAGGATATAGAAAACAGCGGACTTCAGATCGCCACAGCAGATAAGCTTTTCGAGATGTTTTATGAGAGCCATCCCGATCTTAAATTTATCGTTGAGATCAAGGACGGCGGCGAAAGAGGCATCGAAGCCTGCCGCGTTTTATATGAGACGCTTAAGAAATATCCCGACTATATGGACGGAATAGTTATCGGAACCTTTAACGACGAAATAGAAGAGGAACTGAAGAAAAACTACCCCGAGCTTATGCGCGGCGCACCGACGGGAACGGCGGCAAAGTTTGTTATAACGCAGTATCTCGGTGTGAATATTTTTGATCAGAGCGATTTTTCCTGTCTGCAGATTCCGCTATCTTATGACGTTGGCATAGAAGTGCCGCTTGATAAGAAAACGCTTGTAAGACGCGCCCATCGCCGAAACATTGCGGTGCAGTATTGGACTATAAACGACGCCGATGAGATGCGCATGCTCATCGAAATGGGCGTGGATTGCATTATGACTGATGACCCGAAGCTCTTGAAAGAGGTTTTGGAAGAGTATAAATAAACTTAATTTACGGGGAGGATGCCTTATGAAAGCTTTTCAGTTCCTGCCGGATGGCTATAAGGAAATATTTTCAATACATATTCAAAGAGATAAGAAGATTGCGTTGGTGGTTAACCTTTTAGGCGTTCTGATAATGCTCGCGTTTGCCATTCCTATGCACTTTTTAGTTCCTATCACATCCGTGTTTAGTATGGAAAAAGGGATGGGAGAATATATCTTCAGATTCTGTTGTGCGTTGATTTTTTTGGTGGTGTATATGGTCCTGCACGAGCTTATCCACGGAATAACGATGAAAATGTGCGGAACCAAAAAGGTAAAATACGGATTTACGGGTATGTATGCCTATGCGGGAAGCGAGGATTATTACGATAAAAAGAGCTATATTGTCATCGCGTTAGCACCGATCGTTGTTTTAGGAGCCATAATAGCGATAATTAACGCGTTTGTGCCGCTTGAGTGGTTTTGGATCGTATATTATGTCCAGCTCGCCAATCTTTCGGGCGCGGCAGGAGATATTTATGTATCTGCGAGGTTTTCCCGACTTCCTAAAGACATTTTGGTTCAGGACAGCGGCCTGGGAATGACGGTCTATTCGAAACAGTAAAGAAAGCAAAGGAGAAAAAATTGGATAATATTATTCGACCCATGCGCGAAGGCGACAGAGCCGCCGTTATCGCGATGATGAGGGAATTTTATAATTCGGAAGCGGTTCTGACGAATGGTTCCAAAGAGATATTCCGAGAAGATTTTAATGCCTGCGTTTCGGAAAATCCGTATTTAGAGGGCTACGTTTTCGAGAAAAACGGAGAAATTTTGGGCTACTCTATGTTGGCAAAAAGTTTTTCTACCGAGTTTGGAAAGCCTTGCATCTGGATAGAGGACCTGTTCCTCAAAAAAGAGAGTTGCGGAATGGGGTTAGGAAGCGCTTTTCTGAAGTTCGTGGGGGAGAAATACCCTGATTCCTTGCATCGCTTAGAGGTTGAAAAAGAAAACGAACCTGCAATGAAAACCTATATGAAAAGCGGCTTTGAGGAAATACCGTATACCGAAATGAAAAGGTGAGAAAAGGCTTTGTTAGACTTTGTTTTTGAATTTCTCTTTGAAATCTATATGGAACTTATGATGCTCGTTGTTCCCGAAGAAAAGGCTTGTGAAAAACGCTATCGGGTTTTAGCGGGTTTGGTTGCTATGATCTTTTCGTTTGGAATAATCTTTCTCTTTTTTTGGGGACTCGCCCTTATAGAAGAGAATAAAAGCGACGGTTATTTCGCGGTCTTCGGCGCTGTAGCACTGTCACTTGCGCAGATAATAGCAGGAATTATAATTCATTCGCGAAAGAAAGATTAAAAACAGGTTTTCTATTTACAAAAGAAATATAAATGAGTATAATAACAAAAGAAAAGACCAATTTCTTTGCACATCTTAAAAAATCAAAGAAATAATCGGAGAGGACAATATCCTCTGCGCTCAGGCCCTGCAGACCGAGGCAGAAAAAATTGTTGAAGAGAGACTTAATAACAAGTAAAAGAAAACAACCGCTTAAAAAGCGGTTGTTTCGGTAAGAGGCGGAAAATGAAAAAACTTGTGTTTCAGATAATTAAGTTTGGCGGCGTCGGTGCTTTCTGCACCGTGCTTGATTTCGCGTTGCTGACGCTCTGCACCGAGATTTTTTCTCTGAACGTCCTTTTTTCTGCCGCCGTAGCGTTTACCGTTTCGATGATTGTGAACTACTTTTTAAGCGTTTTCTTTGTCTTTTCGGTCGATAAAACAAAATCCAAAACAAGAAATTTCGTTCTTTTCGCGGTTTTTAGTCTTATAGGACTTCTTCTGACCGAAATTATAATGCATATAGGGGTCAATATTCTCCTTCTTAATTATCTGGCAGTTAAAATATTGTCCACGGTAATAGTTATGATCTTTAATTTTATAACTCGAAAGAAATTTTTAGAATAAAAATCCCCCCGTTATTGGACTGCACCAAGTTGTGCAAACAGCACAAAAAATACCCCTATGGTAGGTTGAATTAAATTTTAAGCAACAAATTGACATCGTTTTTCAAATGGTGTCAGTTTTGTTTTTAGTTGGATACGCTGATGATTGTAGAAATGGATGTATTCACCTATGAGGAGGCGAGCCTCCTCATAGGTCTGAAGTTTAACACGATAAATGCATTCTGTTTTGAGA
>JAZNVP010000042.1:0-37432 GCA_045592865.1 Oscillospiraceae bacterium | reverse complement strand
CTATAGCACAGATGGTGTTCTCGCATATCCATTATAACACCTATTTTAAATTCTGCACTATAAACTTTGTTTTTTCGTCCTGTTTTGCCCATATAAAATATGCACCTCCAAAAGTGTCTAACTTTTGGGGTGCATATCATTAAACTGCGTTTTTTCTTTATCTTCCTTTTGCGTTGGCGTTATAATAAAGCATAAATTTAAGCGCGTTGCTATCGGGTATCATTTCATAATAGGTCTTGCCGTGGGTGAAAACTATCTTTCTGTTTCCGCACATTGCAAGATCCGATATCTCGGACATCGGAAAGGTCTCACTTCCCACTATAAGTTCCCGAGGCGTCATAGTCGTCTTTCCCGAAAACATATAATTTTCCTTATGATTTTTAATAGTAGAAAGAGTCGAGGACGCTGAAATATATTCTTCACCCTCAGAAAGATCTTTTTTTACCTCAGACTTCTGCCAATCCGAAAAATCCTTAAGGGTTTCAAATCTTCCGCCCTCTAAAAATCCGTATTCATTATAAGAAAATCCGTAACCGCATTTTTCGCACTCCGAGCGGTTACCGACTGCAGAAAAGCTTTCCTTCTCCTTGCACTCGGGGCAGATAAAAACAAGCCGTTCAAGCCCTTTAGCAAGATTTTTTCCAACGTAACGTTCTTTTTCTTTTCTTTGACGGGCGTAAGCGTCTTCATAAAGATCGTCGGTTATTATCTTATATATTTCCTCTGCCGACATAGAGGAAAGTTCCTTTGCAGATAAATATCTGACGGGTGCTCCAAACACCTTTCCCTTGCGAACGTCGGCTCCGCTCCACATAGGACTGGCAAAGTATCCCCCCGTTATCCTGTATGTAACAAGACCGCATCCCGAGGTTTTAACAAGTTTTGCGGTTGAAAAGGATATCGGTGAGTTTGCACCGTCCCAGGTTCTGACGCCCTCGGGGAAAAAGCAGATGTTCGCGCCGTTTTTAATTCTTCTTTTTATCTCCTTAACCGCAGAGGCAGCAGAAGCGCCCTTGTTTCTCATAATAGGGTCAAAAGCGAATTTTAAGAACGCATATAACACCTTCCATCTCGCAATGTGTTCGCTGCCCACAAAATACATCGACTTTTTAAAGGACGAAGCAACGAATAACATATCATAATCGGTGGCGTGATTGGAAAGAACAATATAGTTCTCTTCGGTTTTAAAATCTGCCTTTTTATACTTATATCCAAACCTTAGCTTTAGAAACAATACAATAAGCGGAACTAAAAGCTTATAGAAAAAACTATGCCTTTTTTTCAGAGAGATCACCTCTTAATCGATAAAGTCCTCTGCAAAATACGCGTTTGTGCAGGCGTGGCGACCGGATTTGTCCACAACCGTTATTCTGAAATATTTAAAATCTTCAGGGAGAGTGAAACAAGCGGTGCTAACAAACTTTCCGTTTTCACTCAGTTCCGATTGAATTTTTCTGACTCCGTAAGAGCAGGTAATTCTGTCGGCATCCGAGCAGTTAACGTAAACCTTTCCGTCCTCATACCAAAGGTCATATATCTCAGGTCCCTCGGAAGCATAGAACTGACCCTCTTCGAGCGCCCTCGTAATACTGCGGTAAGAAAGGTCCTCGGCCTTTATCATAGTCCATGCCCAACCCGCGTCAGACCTTCTCGACTCCAACGGATGCGCGTTATGATTATCGTCTGCGCCTATGCAGTAAATCTTTTTGCCGCTTCTTAAAATATCGTCGTAAACCCTCGGATTATAGTCCTCATAGCCGCCCGAAATACATCCGCCGTTGAACATCTCAAAAGCGTGCATTCCCTCGTAGTTTATATAATCGGAATAATCTTCCATCGACCATGTGGGGTGGTTATAAGTAACAAAGAAGCCTTTCTCTCTGCCCCTCTTCATAATATCGGAAATACCCTCTCCGCCGAAACGTCTCTCGTAATCAGGCTCGTTTTCGTCGAATAAAACCTCACCCTGATGCTCGGGCGCATGGCCGAAAAGATACTTAGACCTGTGCCACATGGGCTGGGTAATATTCTCTTTTTCAATTCCGATAAAACAAATGTGGCAGGTCTTTATATACATAAATGCCGCGTCTTTATTCTCATTTATCTCCATTTCAAAGCCGTGGAGAGCCAAAAATTCATCATCGGTTAAATCGTCGTGAGGAATAAGGATATCGTGGTCGGTGTAAGCAACAATCGAATAACCCAAACTCTTGTAAATTTCCTTTACCTCTTCGGGCGTTTTTCTTCCGTCTGAAAAGGTCGTGTGGCAATGAAGGTTGGCTTTATAAAACCTGCCTTTTTCGGAAATTAAATGCTTTTTCATTTTCTTTCTCTCCTTTTGTTACGGGGTCGGAACCTCGCCGTCTTTAACCTGCTCCATCAAAGCCTCTGCTTTAATAACCGACTCTCTGTTCGGCACTAAAACATAGGCATAATAGCCGAGTGAATAGGGGATATCACTACCGCCCGTTCCGTAAACCGAATAGGATGTAACGTTCCACTTGGTTCCGTTCTTTAACTGATTCTGTATCAGTTCGGTTATCTTTTCATACGGCATATCGGTTTCAAATGCACCTTTAACGCCGTCTAAAACACTTTTAAAATTGGTAATTATAGCAGGACTTGTTGCCTTCTCGATAACCGCCCTTATAACCTCCATCTGATGCTTGCCTCTTTGAGCATCGCCGTTTGCAAACGACATTCTGTTTCGGGCAAAAGAAAGAGCCGCCTTTCCATCGAGATGGTTTTTCCCCTTAACAAAGTTATAAATACCGTTACCGAAATTAAACTGCGAATTAACCGTTATTCCGCCGAGCGCATCTATTATCTCCTTAAAGCCATCGAAATTGACCTTGAAATAATAGTCAATCTCGGTGTCATAAAGCATTTCCATCGTGTCTTTGCTGACCTCAACCCCGTAAATGCCTGCGTGAGTCAGCTTGTCGAGTGCCCCATTCGATATCGAAAGCGGAACGAAATAATCTCTCGGGGTCGAAACCAATAGTATCTGACCCGTTTCTATATTAACGGTTGCAAGAATGTTAACGTCGCTTCGGCTTCTCACGGAAACACTGCCACTCGAGTCTATTCCGCTGATGTAAACCGTAAACACGTTCTCGTTCTTTTCATCTTTAGGCGTCGAGGGCGCAGGTGTCGTTGGCACAATGTCGGTATTTATAACAACTTTATATATCTTTCTAATGTTCTTCTCGTCCTTCGAGTGTCCCTCAATCTCGTCCAGAAGCTCCATCATGCCCTCGTTAACCACAACAACGTCAACTTCCTTTGAGGTTAGAAGAGCGTCCATAAGTTTGCCTAAATTCTCGTATTCTTTTATATTCTCAATATCGCCGATCTCAATAGAGATATTCTCAAAGGCAAAATCGGTAATTTCCTTATCCTGAACTGAAAGTCTTCCAAAGGTGTATCCCTTAACGTCGTTAATAGTCTCTGCTGCGTCGTCCTTTCTGACGTATACGCCTACCTCTGCGTGTTCGGTGTCGGGCTCGGTTATAAATTTAAGAGCATCGTGTCCCACCAGAACAAAATAACTGCCTAAAACCTCAACAACAATTATAACTGCCGCTAAAATGGCCGCCATAACGGAGCGCACCTTTCGTTTGGTGTCTTTGGAAAGAAGAAATACCAAACCCGCAAATAATAAAAGCACTATTGAAAAAAAGGTTAGAAGTTCTCCGGTCAGAAAGCCCGAAGACGTGATTATGCACACAAAAACAATACTGGTTAACAGAAACACACCGGTTAATATTAAACTGAAAAGCATTTTTTTGATATTTTCCTTCAAAAAAATCACCTCTTTATCTTTGTATTGTATCACAATAGTATTTCCCCGTCAAATATAATATGAACCGTATTCGTTTTCCTAAATTAAAAACATCTACCCAAAAAGAGTAGATGTTTTATAGGTTAGTTATTCATAGGTTCGATCCTGTAGTCATACTCAGAATAATCTGCTTCTTCAAGTGAAGGAATTTTTCTGAAACCCTGTCCGATATTGCAATTGTTTCTGACAAGTATTCTCTGAAGTTTTGCAACATCAATATTTCTCGGAGAAACATTATCCTTTATCGAAAGTGCACAGGCGGTGCCTGCCGCCTCGCCAAGCGCCATACAACACATAATAAGTCTTGTTCCGCTTTGTCCGGGCACATCGGTGGAAATATTTCTTCCTGCCGCAAGAACGTTTTCGAGTCTGACGGGAAGAAGTGAACGATACGGGATCTCGTATCTATACTGTTGCGACATATCGATGAATTCTTTCATATTAACTCTCTTCAATCCGTCATTTGGCGGAAGCTGTGAGCCCCATCCTGCAATATTCGATATGTATGCTTCTTCTCCGCTCGGCAGGGTTCCCTTAAACCATTTCATATTACTGGGCTCTTCGAAACCGTGCAGGTCATACAAAGCGCACAGCCGCCATCAACACGGTATTTCACCTTCATTCCCATTCACCTCCTACTGCAGATAGTATAGTATCAATCAAGCGCCGAGTAAATGCACAGCACTCTCGTTTTTTTGCACAATATTATCATTCGAAAAATTTAACACTACCGCCACACGCGATAAATACAACTATTTTATCGGTGTTTATGTGCGGCTAAAACTTTTAAATTTTTCATTAATTATCACGGGTGTATTGATAAATCGTTTAAAAGGTGTTAATATACAAACGGGGTGAGAAATGCTATGAAAAGGTGTGAACTCAGTGATATAACGAAAAACAATTATATTGTTAAGGATATATCGGCAATCCTCCAGACTCCGACATACCGAACACTGAAGATGGAAAGCAGACAGTGCAACGGGTTTCTTGTTATAGAAAACGGATCTTGTAAATATTCCTGGGAGAACCAATCGGTCGAAATGCAAAAGGGGTCGCTTATATATCTGCCCTACAACTCTAAACATTCTTTGCAAATCTTATCCGAAGATTTTTCTTTTTACAGAATAAATTTTACCGTTTTAGACGGCAACCAAGAGAAGATGACCTTTTCCAATACCCCTATGCTCTTATTCTCCGAAATAGATCTTTCAACATTCGAAATCATCAGAAAAATGACCGACCTTTTTCTTAACAGCACAAGGAGTTTTAAACTTCGGTCCTTTCTTTTCGAGCTTTTTGATGCAATTGAAACAAACGCTTTGCTAAACAACCTTTCGCCTGTAGAAAAATTGATAACACACATCAATAATAACTATACGAATAAAATAAGCAGCAATGAACTGCAAAAAATCTGCCATATCAGTCCCGCCCAAATGTATAGAAAATTTAAAAAAGAAACAGGACTGACCCCTATGGCATATCAGAACAAGCTTCGGATATCTAAAGCCAAAACCTTGCTAAAAAGTGATATCTGTTCAGTTGGATATATTTCTGAAATTTTGGGGTTTGAAAGCATATACTATTTCAGCAGGATATTCAAAAAAGCAACGGGTGTTTCTCCCGCGGAGTATAGAAAGAAAAACCAAACAAGTATTTTTATCTGACAAAGCCATCCCAACCGAACAATCAAAGGGTCACCGCTCCGCGATGACCCTTTTTTGTGGTAACAAAACTAAAACAGCCTACCCCAAAGGGTAGGCTGTTTTTATACGACAAGCTAAGTGCAATTTTTATTTTCCCATAGCCTCTAAAATATAGGGCGCAAGATAATCGGTGGCCTTTTTAGCGCCAAACCTGTTTAGATGATGATAGTCCAAAAAGTCAGTAGAAAAATCAAAGGAGACCGCTGTTTCCAAATCTATATATAGAATATCCTTCTCATCACAGAAGTCTGAGAACCAGTTCGATTTTCTTAGTTCGTTTTCGGTAGAAATATATGGCGCACGGTAGAAAATAATCGCCACCCCATACTCTTCGCAAAGATCAATAATTTTGTTGGTATATTCAACAATATCCGTTTCATATGCAAGCTTATCATCAGGCGACACCTTGGCTTGTTTTTCATTAAAGTCCAACACTTCCGTTGAATCCTCGTATGCCGCAAGACCGTTATTTTTATTGCGAATTGTCATTTCATAATAAAATTCATCTGAAAACTCATAATCAAAATCTGTTTCCGTGAGTTCATTATTCATTATGCGGTCCTTATACTTGGTTATTGGAAGGCTCTCGCTGATAAACTCCAAAGATTCGTATTCTTTGATTATTTGCAGTTTCTCACACGACAACGGGAGTCTCTCAATGTTCGGGGGGAAATAATATTCAAAAATATCCGACTGTGTGGAGTATGTTTCGTATGCATTTAGCCCCCATATATCAATTAGCGCAACCTTAGGAATATCCTTTTCAAACCGCTCTTTCATTCTCAGATAGGTTGAAGGAATTATCTCTCCCGGATTAGCCATCACATAAGAAGATATATTATAGTTTTCCTCAAAAGCCTTTGCATCAAAAGAGGTATATGCATGACAGGATCCATATACCTGAACATCATAACTTTCATTATTCTCTTCAAGTATTTTTTCCAACATATAGTATCTGTTGCTTGTTTTAGGCACCAAAATATCATTAAACCTTGCAATCAAAGAAAACACTAATACACAGAAAACTATGGAAGCAACAATCTTTTTAATCTTTCCTTTCATCAGAATCCTCCATACATAAAACTTGCCATATCATATCCGCTGCCATACACACCGAATAACAAAACGTCGAATATCAATAATAGATAAACTACCCAGCGAACCCCGATATGCTGACGGCAAAGTCCTGAAACAACGTCTTCCTGCCTCTTCGTCAGAAGTTCTACTGCGAAAAGCACTAATATATGCAAAAACAGGAAGAAAATATAGTTCTGATTCAATCCGAATTTATAAAGGCTTCCGTCGAAAAGCTGCCAAACGTGAGCTTCCATAAACATTCTTCTGATATAACGAAGCCCTGTTATAAGTCCGCCTGCGCGGAAAATGATCCATCCGAACGTAACAAGATTAAAGGTTGTAACGGTCTGATAAATTCTGTCGCTGAGAGAATCGGGTTTAATCCCTAAAAACGCCTTGATCTTACTTCTTAGGTTAAGAGTCGCCTGACCGACTATTTGATAGGTTCCGTGAACAGCGCCCCAAAGAAAGAAGTTAAAACCTGCACCATGCCAGAGTCCGCTCACCAAAAAGGTTAGCATCAGATTTACATACTTTCTTAACGTTCCCTTTCGGTTTCCGCCGAGAGGAATATACACGTAATCTTTAAGCCAACTGCTGAGCGATATATGCCATTTGCCCCAAAACTCCTTGATGGAGCGTGATAGATAAGGACGGTTGAAATTGTTCACAAGCTCTACGCCAAACAATCCGCTGACACCGCGGCATATATCAACACATCCCGAAAAATCGGCATATAACTGAATAGCATACCCCACGGCGCCTAAATAAAGAATAACTCCGCGAAGCTCAACAAAATTTCCGAAAACAGCATTAACAAATATTCCGAGTCTATCCGCGATCACCATTTTTTTCACAAGGCCAAAGAGAATCAACACAAGACTTTCTCTCATGCTTTCAAAAGAATACTTCTTTGTATTAAGTAGTTGCGGCATCAAATCGTTATATCTGGAAATAGGTCCTTGAACGATAGCCGGGAACCAGGAAAGGAACAATAAATATTTAAAAAAGTTGTTTTCTCCCTCGGTTTTTCCTTTCATAACGTCCACAATATATGCTATTGCCTGCAATATAAAATAGGATATTCCAACAGGAACAATTACAGAAAACTCGGGCTCGGTTATATTAACACCCAAAACCCCTAAAGCACGGGTCAGGGTAACAAATGCCCAAGGGAGCTCCTTGATGCATAACCATACGGCAACGTTCAGCGAAATAACAGAACCTAAAACCAACCTCTTTTTCTCGGTTTTTCGGATAAGTTTTGCGCCAAAGAAGGTAGTTAGTGCCGTAAACAAAAGAAACGGTAGATAACGAAGGTCAAAACTTGCATAAAAAAGCAGACTGCCGATAAGAAGGAAAACCCATCTGAACTTGATAGGCAAAAGATAAAACACCGTCATAACGAGAAGCACAAATCCCGCAAACGCTAACGACAAATAACTCATATTTTCTCCCATCTTTTTAAATTTTGTTATTTAACACGAATATTTTATTATATTTTACATAAAAAAGTCAAGTGTTCTGCATCCACAAATGCATGGCCCTCTCGGAACAGAGTCTTTAACAATTCGTTAAAATCACACCGCAGGTGTGATTGTTATCAATGCAAAGCATTGTATGTAATCGCAACAATTTTCGCGGATGCCATACCAAGCCTGCGGATTGGATAAAAAGAAAGACACGAAAAATTCGTGCCTTTCTTTTTTGGTGCGGATGAAGGGACTGGCCGTATGCTTCGGCTCCTCCTCGCATACTGATGGCTCGAGAGTAAATCTCTTCGCCGTTTGCAGCTAAAAACAGTCCACAGGACTGTTTTTTCAACGCCGCAACCCTCTCGGGTTCAAATCCCTTTTTAAAATCACAAAACTAAAATAGCCCACCCCAAAGGGTAGGCTGTTTTAGTTGGTGCGGATGAAGGGACTTGAACCCCCACGTCGTTGACACTAGATCCTAAGTCTAGCGCGTCTGCCAATTCCGCCACATCCGCATATTTAATTTTTGACCTGATTTGTTTTGCTTCCCTCAAGTCTCTTTGGAAGTTATGCGGCATCCGCGCTACGCTACTCTTGTGGTTTCCCGAAATTGACTTTCGCTCGGTTACTCGCGGTCAATTTCGACCACTGCGCCTTGTCGTTTTCGCTTCTTCCTCCACTGGAGGCGCTCAAACTCCAAGCTGCCAATTCCGCCACATCCGCATATTTAATTAATTCTGTTTACATATCCAAGCGCCCGGATTTCAACCGGAGCTACGGCTATCACCGCGTGCTCACCCTACACTACAACTTAAATATTATAAACATCGCGACCTGAGCCGCGATGTTTATAATATCACATTTTTCAGTTTAAGTCAATAAGATTTTCAAGCGCCTTTTGAACGCCGATTTTTCCCGTTTCAAAGGTAACTCCGCCCTGCATATAAACCGCAAAAGGCTCTCTCAAAGGGCCGTCGGCAGAAAGCTCGATGGAAGCCCCCATATTAAAGGTTCCCGCCGCCATAATAACCTCATCGTCATATCCGGGCATACCCCAGGGCTCAGGTGCAACAACGCTATCAATAGGACTTCCCGACTGAACACCTCTGCAGAAAGCGATAAGCTTTTCTCTGCTTCCGAGTTTAACGCTCGTTACAATATCGCTTCTCACCGTTTTGTAACTTGGATAACACTCGTATCCCGCCTTTTCAAAAAGACACGAAGCATAGTCCGCCGTCTTTACCGCGCCCTCAACTACCTTCGGCGCTAAGAAAAGACCCTGCAGTATCTTCTTTGTATGCCCTAAAGTGCAACCAACCTCTTTGCCCTGCCCGATAACCGTTAGCCTGTCGGCGCACATCTCAACAAGGTCGCGTCTTCCCGCTATGTAACCGCCCGTTTCTGCAATCGAGCCGCCGGGGTTCTTTATAAGCGATCCCATAACAAGATCGGCTCCAACGTCCGAAGGTTCTCTCGTTTCGGTGAACTCACCGTAACAGTTGTCCACTGCAACGATAACGTCTTTATTTGCTCCCTTAGCAGCTTTCACAATCTTTTCAATTTCCGAAATGGTAAGCGAAGGACGAAGCTCATATCCGCGCGAACGCTGAACGTAAATCATTTTAGCCCCGACCGCTGCCGATGCAACCTCTTCTAAATTCACGGTTCCGTCCGAAAGAAGCGGTATCTCTTCATATAAAACACCGAAATCAATAAGTGAGCCTCTTCCCTTATCCCCTTGAATTCCGATAACCTCTCTTATGGTGTCGTAAGGGGTGCCAACAACGCTCACCATTTTATCTCCGGGGCGAAGAACTCCGAAAAGTCCCACCGAAAGAGTGTGGGTGCCCGAAACAAAATTATGTCGGACTATAGCATCTTCCGCACCGAAAACGTATGCATAAACAAGGTCCGCAACCTCTCTTCCCCTGTCACCGTAGCCGTAACCGTCGGTGGCAGTCAGATGGTTTGCCTGAACCCCCGCTTTCATAAATGCCGCAAGAACCTTCTCCGAGTTATATTTTGAGATCCTCTCGGTCTCGGAAAACTTCTCTCTAAGGCATTCCAGCGCTTCACTATCTAATTTTTCGACCTCTTCTTTAAATCTGAAATATCCCATTTTAATCACCTATGATAATTTCCTCTGTATTTCCTTGTCCTTTAAAACCTGACTTTTCATAAAAGCCCCGAAGAGACTCCTCGCAGATAATGTAAAGCTCTCCCGAAACGCTTTTTTTCGCCATATTAACTATTTCCGAGCCTTTGCCTTTTCCCCGTTTACCTTCCTTAACGCAAACGCCTGTCAGCAGATTTCCCTCATCGGTCTTATGAATGGCCGCCGCGGCAAAATCGGTGCTTAAGACCCTCATTGCCCCTCGGTTCTTTCTAAGACACATATCGGGATAAACGTCATTAAAATCATACCCGAACACCTGCGACATAAGCTTTGCAGGACCTGAGAGTTTTATTTCCTCTTCCGAAAGAACTTCTTCCGCCTCGGTCCTGAGAACCGAATAAACCTTCTTCTCTCCGAAAAAGCCCTCTGTTTCGCCCGAAACAAAGGCTATCCCGTTCATAAATAAAAACTGCCGCAAGGTTTCTATATCCTCGGTCTTTCCAAGCACGAACGCCGTCTTTCCGAAAAGCAAAAGATATCCGCCACCACTTGAAAAGGTCCGCGCAAACGGGAGACCGTAACAGGCTAAAATGCTCTTTATTCTTATTCTGTCAACCGCATCTCCAAGGTCCGCAGTCGCCTTTAAAAACTCCTCTTTGCTGATCTCGGAAATCATGCTAATATCTCCGATACAGTGGCTCTTAAAAGATCCTCTATCGCCTTGATATCGCTTTTCGCCGCTACCGAGAACGCCGAGTGAATGTATCTGCAGGGAGTGCTCACCGCCGCGCAAACAACACCGTTTCCACTCTTATGAACGGCACCCGCATCGTTTCCACCCGCTACTCTGGTTTTAAACTGAACTGGGATACTGTTCTTCTCTGCAGTTTTCATAATAAGCTTATAGAATCCTTCGTCGTAAACGGTGGCCCTGTCCATAAAAGAAACGGCACCGCCCTTTCCGAGAAGACAGACCCTATCGCTTCCCGAAACCTCGGGGAGATCGGAAGCGGTCGTGGAATCAATTATTATCGCCATATCAGGTGAAACCCTGTTTGCCGAGGTAGTCGCGCCGCGGAGCCCTACCTCTTCCTGAACACTGAAAACGAAAACGCAGTCGTAAAGCAGTCCTTTTTTGATAAGATTTATAAGTATATAAACCCCGATCCTGTCGTCAAGTGCCTTGGAAATAACGCACTTTTCGTTCTCCGAAAAATTCGGTTCGAAAGAAGCCTTGTCGCCAAGGCAGACAAATTTTTCGGCATCCTCTTTATCTAAAGCGCCGATGTCAATAAACAAATCATCAACCGACGGTGCAGTTTTGCGATCCTTTTCGCTTGTCTGGTGAAGCGCGACTGCGGGGATAATAACACCCTTTATTCCGTTTTTAAACTCGACTGATTTTCCGCAAAGCACCTCTTCGCAAAAACCGCCAACGGTATTGAATTTTAAAAGTCCGTTACTCATAATATCGGTAACAATAAAGCCAACCTCATCCATGTGAGCAATAAGCATAAGCTTCTTCGAGGCTCTTTTCTCGCCCTTAACCGAAACGATTAGATTCCCGAGAGCGTCTACCTCGCATTTTTCCGCATAGTCCTTTATCTCGGAAAGAATAAACTCCCTTAGTTTCCCCTCAGATCCCGAAGGCGCAACAAAGGAACATAATCTTTTTAAAAGTTCCATAGTTATCCCTCCAAACCTGAAACAAGTTTAACTAAAAATTCCGCGGTGTTTTCGGCGTCCCTCATCAGAACTGTCTCTGCTCCCGTATGCATAGCATATATCGGGATAGAAGCTGTTATGGTCTTGACACCAAGTCCGCTTATCGAAATAGCATCGGCATTGGTGCCGGTCTTGGAATGCATTATCTCCCTCTGTGACGGAATAGCGTTTTTCTTGCAGATTTCCTCCGCTTCTAACGAAAACTCTTCGGATAAAACGGGCGAAAAACCGATCATAACACCGCCGCCGAGCTTTCCGCACTCCGATTTTTGTCCCTTACCCGAAAAACCGAACGAAACGTCAACAACGACCGCACGGCGAGGGTTCACGGTTTCTGCGGCCGCACCTGAAGCGCAAAGCCCAACCTCTTCTCTTCCCGAAAATGCGAAGGCGATCTTTTTATCTGAACCGAGAAGCTTCTTTGCCGCCATATAAAGCGCAAGAATTGATACCTTGTTGTCAAGTCCCGTCGCTGCAATTTTTTTGTTTAAAAGCGGCATAAAAACAGGCTCGAAACAGATTCTGTCGCCAACCGAAACCTTACCCTCTATATCACTAAGGCAGGTGTCAACGTAAATTTCATTAAGTTCCCTTAACTCCTCGCCCTTACTGAGATGCGGCGGAGTGGTCGTTATAACTCCCTCTATCGTTTCTTTACCGCACACCCTGACCTTCGCGCCCGAAACTGCTCTCGGGTCGGGGGAACCAACAGGCGAAACCTTTATAAAGCCGTTATCGAGAATTTCGGTCGCAACAAAACCGACCTGATCGGAATGTGCATCAAAAAGAATATCGCATTCGCCCTCATCAAAGTTCGTTGCAATAACGTCTCCGAGACCGCTTCTTTTAATATAAAGGGAAAGGGCGCCGAACTCTTTTTCCAAAAAGTCCTGCACCGCTTTTTCGCTTCCGCTCGTAGCGGATAATTCACATAAAGTTTTTAAAAATTCAAGATTTTCCATTATTCTTTGCCTTTCAGAAGAGAAACTATCCTCTTAAAATCTCTTCCCCTGACTTCAAAATTTTTATAGGCATCAAAACTTGCCGAAGCGGGAGAGAGAATAACTGTGTCTCCCTTTTCTGCATACTGGAAAGCAAGTCGGACCGAAGTTTCCATGTTATCACTCTTTAAGATCTTCGGTTTTTCGCCCTCTGCCGATAAAACTGCCTTCTCGATCTTCGCGCCCGTGGGTCCGCAGAGAATAAGCACCTTTACCTTCTCGTTTATCTTAGGACCGAGTTCGTCATAGGGAACAAGCTTATCATATCCACCCGCAATAAGAATAACCTTATCCTTAAAAGAATTAAGTCCCGCAATAGTCCTTGTCGGGCTTGAAGCGATGGAATCGTTATAAAACTTAACCCCGTCTAATTCGCGAACAAACTCAATTCGGTGCTCAACTCCGCCGAATTCACGCGCCACGTCCGCGAAAATGCTCTTGTCCTTAATATGCTCATAGGTCGCCGCGATAGCGGTCAGATAGTTTTCAACGTTGTGAACTCCAGGGATCTTTATTTCCTCGGCTTTAAAAAGCCTCTCTGAAACGTCGCCGTTTTTGTAGCAAATGTATCCGTCCTTTAAATAGGTTCCTCTCTCAACCTCGCTCTTTCTCGAGAACCAAAGGGTCTTGCCCCTGACATCCTTTGCCATCGAAACGGTGATATCGTTATCAAGGTTGAGTATTGCCTCGGAAAAAGGCGACTGATGCAGAAGAAGATTTCTCTTCGCATCAATATATTCGTCTATGGATTTGTGAACGTCAAGATGATTGGGCGCCACGTTTGTAACCACCGCAACGTCGGGAGAGCGCCTCATCGATATAAGCTGGAACGAAGAAAGTTCAACCACCGCAATATCGTTTTCGGACATAGAGAGAACGTCGGGAAGAAGCGCCTTTCCGATGTTTCCGCCCTTATAAACCTTATTCTCTCGGCCTAAAAACTCAGAAATGAGCGTGGTGGTCGTGGTCTTTCCGTCCGACCCCGTAACCGCAAAGATCTTTGCAGGACAAAGCTCGAAGAAAAGTTCCATCTCGGAAGTAACAACAACGTTTTTCTTCCTGTATTCCTGCAAAATCGGGTTATTGTAATACATACCGGGAGTCCTGAAAATAATATCGGCGTCAATATCCTTTAAATAGTCCTCACCGAGATGCAGTCCGATATTCTTTTCTATCAGCATTTCCTTGTATTCAGGAAAATCGTCTATGCTCTTTTTTCGGTCGCAAAGCGTCACAGACGCGCCATAATCGGAAAACATCGGAATAAGCCTTTCATGGCTCACTCCGATTCCTATAAATGCAACCTTTTTACCTCGAAGACGCTCAAAAAAAGCCTTTGCTTTATTCAATGCGTTCCCTCCTCTTACATTCTTTTGAGAGCAGTTCTTGCCGAAAAAATCAATCCCTTATCGTTATTATATGTTAAATATTTCTCCGCATCATTAATGTTTATCCACTTGATCTGCGAAAGTTCCTCTTCCTGCATAACGAAATCGTGGTTTAGCGCCTCGGCTAAAAAGTAAACAACGTCCTTAATAACCCTCGGCTTCGGCGAATAGGAAACCATCTCGCGAAACCCTGTAACGAAAGAAACGTCAATGCCGGTTTCCTCGAAGATCTCTCTCTTTGCGGTTTCGTGCTCGGTCTCATCGCCTTCAACGTGCCCTTTCGGGAAGGACCAATGCCCACCGTTACGGTGCTTTATAACGAGAACTTCGATTTTATT
Source organism: Oscillospiraceae bacterium (assembly GCA_045592865.1). Lineage (GTDB taxonomy): Bacteria > Bacillota > Clostridia > Oscillospirales > JAGBHD01 > RGIG9114. Next base: position 22,762 of record JAZNVP010000042.1, on the reverse strand, counting down.
CTTAACCTTGCGGAAAACTATCGCCCCGCAGGACTTTTCCTTCTCCATCATATTCTCCCTTCCGACTGTTTGCCTCAATCTCGGCAACACTCATAGTAATAACTAACCTATAATATCACAAAAATTAATAAAAATAAATAGTTTTTAATAAAAAATATTATCTTTTAGCACGGTATTTCTTCGGCGTTTCCCCCGTTACCTCTCTGAAGATCTTAACGAAATAACAAGGATCGTTAAACCCGCAAAGTAAAGCAATTTCATAAACCTTTTGCTCGGTGTGTCTGAGATAGGTTTTAGCGTGTTCGATCCTTATTTTTTTAAGCCGCTCCATAATAGACTTTCCCGTTTCTTCTTTAAACCTTCTGCAAAGGTTAAACTTTCCAACTCCTAATTTTAAAGAAAGATCATCAAGCGAAATATCGGTGTTGAAGTTTGCTTCTAAAACCTCGTTCACACTTTTTGAGACAGAACCCGAAGGCTCGGTGCAGAGCTTTAAAAGTTCTATGAGAAAACTATACCCCGCCGAAGACCTTACAAAAACACCCTTAGAAGAACAACAAATTTCGTCGAGTTCCTTCGCCATCTGCGCAAGTTCCTTCGGACAGTCGAAAACGAGATAGTCCTTAATACCATAGTAGTCGAACACACTGTCAGCTCCGCCGAAGGTCACCCAGGCGGTAGAAAATTTTCCACCCGAATTTTTGTAACTGTGAGGAAGAAATGCCCTAAAGAATATTCCCTTTCCCTCGGGAATATAAAGAGTCTCGCCGTTAAAGGTGAATACCCCCTCTCCCTCGGTCACCCAGAAAACGTGATGGCAAAAATATCCCGAGGGTCTGTCCTCATCCATCTGATCGGCAAGTGTTCCAATGCTGTTCATTAAAAAAGGCAGACGGTATTTCTCACTATAAGTCTTATAATTTTCTTCGGTTTCAAAGAACATAGCAATTTCCTTATGTTTTTACAATTATTTCATATTGATTTCAGCATTTTTCTGCAATATTATTATATTATAAGGATCCCAAAAAGTAAATACTGAAAGGAAGAAAATAATGAAAAAGAGATTTTTATCTTTATTTTTAGCGTTGACCTTACTCGCAGGATGCAGCGGAACACCTGCTGAAAACAGCTCTTCATCCGACGCATCTTCGGAAAACGTAAGCAGCGAACAGACAAACGAAGGAGGCTCCGGCGGGGAAGAATATAACGTTACAGAAACAGCAGAAGGCTTTGTTACAGAAGTTAATACCAAATCAGTTCGTTTTTTAGGCAGGGTTTATCAGAACCTTATTGAAACCGACGATTATTTCGCATTTGGAAGCTCGGGAATAGAATTTAAATTCACCGGAACCAAACTAGAGGCAGAAATAATATCCAACTCTCCCTCTGTAAAATATGAAGACCAGCAGAGAGTTGCGGTTTATATCGATAATTTTGACGAGCCTCACAAGATAATTTCTCTCGAGGAATACAGAATTTGGTATACCCTTGCAGAAAACCTTTCCGACACCGAACACCTCGTTAAGATCGTTAAGATATGCGGTTACGGTCAGCGCCTTCAGGTTGCAGTTCCCAACCTCAGAACCGATAAAGGCACCGTTAAACCGAGCGATAAAAGAGAGATAACAATTGAGTTCATTGGCGATTCGATAACCGCAGGACACGGTATTGAAGGCGGAGAAAAGAATTCAAGAAGCGTTGAAAACTCAGAACTTACCTATGCCGCACTCACCGCAAAGCATTTTAACGCAGACTATAACATCGTTGCTCGTTCGGGCGTTTCTTTAAGCTTCGGTTACGACGGCGCGAAGGGCGATTTCAAACAGATGTATGAAGCCTGGGATTACTACAACGGAAAATCTAGTAATAACAAGTGGGACTTTGCGTCCAACCCCGTTGATATCGTTGTTATAAACGTTGGCACCAACGATTACTGGGCAGGTATCGCAAACAAAGCCGACGCAGAGGGCTCCCGCCAGACCTTCACAAACGAATATATCGAGTTCTTAAAATTCGTTCGTGAAAAGAACCCTAGCGCTACTATTATCGCAGGTCTCGGACCGATGTCCTACCACCTCTACCCCGAAATAGAAAACGCAGTTAACGCAATGGACGACAGAGGCATCCACGCTTTAAAGCTTGAGCCTCAGAATCCTTCCTCAACCGACGGAGTCGGAACCGAAAACCACCCCTCTATCGCAACCAATAAAAAGGTCTCCGAAACCCTCATAATAGCAATTCAGAAATTCACAGGGCTTTAATAAACACATAAAAAAAGGATGTGCTGAATGCACATCCTTTTTTATTCTAAACCACTTTTTAATACATCCTTTAAAATATCCTTTAAAAATTCTTGGGTATCAGTATGTCCTTTACCAAAAAAACTTCTGGTGATAACTATATCGTCATTCGGGAATAAGCCAAAATCTCTATACCTGCCCTGTAATTCATTATCTTCAAAATAACTTTGCACATTTATATCTTTGGTTGCATCAAATATAAAAACATCTGCTTCACCTTTTGAAGAAGGATCCCCGAAATATGTTGTTTTACTTAGGTTGCTCGAGCCAATTAATATTGCACCTACATATATACTACTAAGAAATTCATCAAGTTTATCTATCGTTATTTCCGAAACATCTTCACCTTCTCTTTTGAAAAAACACATCATTTTTCTATGGTCAAATTCTTTTTTAGGACTTAGTTTTATCTGTTCAAAATCAAAAAGGCTTAGCTTCTTATTGTGCTCATCTATTATGGTATTTGTTCCGCCGGTTATTTTATAATGGCCGTTCATACCATTTAAAAAACCGATTTTTCTAGTAAATCTTTTTGTTAAAATAGCGCTTAATCCCTGTAAAAAACATTCTATAGAATTATCCGTTTTACTCAGATATCCGGGCGCTGCAATAATAGAATATTCCTCGCCTGTAAGATTTGTATACCATTTCAAAATCTTATTTATTTTTCTTTCTTCTACAGGTTCACCCTTTGATTTGGGCAAATATGCAATATATAACATTTTTTCGTCCTTTGTCGATTTGCAACACAGAGAACAGTTCTCTATGCCCCATGCTTTTAATACCCTAACGCTTCGTCAACTAAAATAACGGTTATTCTTCCCTTTTCGCGCTGGTGCGCCATAACAACGTAGTCGCAGCAAATTCTGCCGTCTGAATCGCAGCCTGCGCCTATGCCGCCTTTTCCGAGCGCCACGCACGCACCCTTTTTATTGCAATAGGTCTCACAACCGAGTCTTTGGGTGTTCTTAGGCGCCGCGTGGGCTTTAACCCTTATATCCGCCGCGCGAAGATCGGGCACTATTTTGTTTTTTCCCGCAACGACTATAACCTTATCGGGTCCGTAAATCATCGCAGCAACCCTGTTTCCTCTGCCGTCAACGTTATATAATTCGCCCTTTTCGGTTATGGCGTTGGAAGAAGACAGAAAGTAGTCGGCAAAAAATGCCTCTCTGTAAATCTTTGTTAGTTCTTCTCCCGAAAGACCCTCTTTAAAGCGGTCTAAAAATTTATATTCCCCGCTTCTAAGCGCATCAATAACACCGCATTCGTTAAGCGTTACAGAGCCGCCGCAGGCAACGGTCGCGCCCTTTTCGATAATTGACAAAACTTTTTCTTTCGCCTCTTCTTTTGTTTTAACCACAATGCAGTTCATTCGGTTTTTTATAAGGGCTTCTCTCGTTCTTTCAAGCAGTGCGTCCATAATATCTTCCTTTCTAAAAAAATCTCCCCGACTAATCTATTTTAAGTCGGGGAGTTTTATTCCTCATTAAAGAAGCTCTATGCCCCTTTTTATTCTTCTCACGGTTTCTTCTTTTCCGATTATCTCGGCAATCTGCGTTGCTCCGCCGGGGGTGAACTGTTTGCCCGAAACTGCAACTCTCATAGGCCAGAGAACCGTTCCGTTTTTAACGCCAAGTTCTTCTATAAGTTTAAAAAGTGCCGCGTGGATAGACTCTTCCGAGAAATCTTCGAGTGCTTCGATAACGGGAAGGGTCTTAATAAGCATTTCCTTCGCGATAACCTTATCGGTCTTCATCTTTTTATGCTCATAAAGAGCGGTATCGTATTCGGGAAGCTCGTCGATAAAATCAACCTGCTCGGGAATATCGGTTAAAAGCTCGGTTCTCGGCTGGAGCATCTTGCAGAGAAGCTGGAGATCAATATCCTCTCTCTTGCAGGTCTCTCTGATATAGGGAAGCGCCATTTCCGTGAAACTTTCAAGTGACAGTCTTCTGATGTGCTCTCCGTTAACCGCCTTAAGCTTCAGAGTGTCGAAAATTGCGGGTGACTTTGAAATACCGTCAACACTGAATTCTGCCTTTAACTCCTCAAGACTGAATATCTCGTTTTCTCCCTTGGGGCTCCAACCTAAAAGCGCGATATAGTTGATAACCGCCTCGGAGAGATATCCTTTTGCCAAAAGGTCCTGATAGGAAGCATCACCGTTTCTTTTTGATAACTTCTCGGTTGCGTTCTTCATAACGGGCGAACAGTGAATATAGGTAGGAATATCCCAACCGAAAGCCTTATAAAGAAGATTGTATTTAGGTGTTGAGGAAAGGTATTCGCTTCCTCTGATAACGTGGGTTATTCCCATGGTGTGATCGTCGATAACGTTCGCAAAGTTGTAGGTAGGCATACCGTCTGCCTTAATAAGAATCTGATCGTCAAGGTTAGCGTTCTCAACGGTTATCTCGCCGAAAACAACGTCGTTAAAGGAAGTCGTTCCGCTCTCGGGCATCTTCTGTCTGATAACGAAGGGCTTGCCTGCCTTAAGGTTCTCCTCAACCTCTTCTTTGGAAAGGTTTCTGCAGTGTCCGTCATACTTGGGCGCCATTCCCGAAGCCTTCTGAATGGTTCTGACCTCTTCTAATCTGTCCTTATCGCAGAAGCAGTAGTAAGCGTCGCCCGACTCAACGAGTTTTTTAGCATACTCCATATACATTCCCATTCTCTCGCTCTGGATATAGGGTCCATATTCTCCGCCAACGTCGGGGCCCTCGTCCCAGAACATTCCAACGTTCTTAAGGGTATTGTAAATAACGTCTACCGCACCCTCAACGTATCTTTCCTGATCGGTATCCTCAATTCTGAGGATAAAGGTGCCGTCGTCCTTCTTTGCAAGTAAATATGCGTAAAGCGCCGTTCTCAAGTTTCCAACGTGCATATAGCCCGTGGGGCTGGGCGCAAATCTTGTTCTAACCTTCATTTTGTTCTCCTTTGATTATATTTTGAATAAAAGATCAGCATAAGACGGGAAAGGAGCATACTCTCTTCCGAGATTTTTCTCTATCTCGTCGGCAACCGAACGAGCCTTGTTCATCGCCTCTAAAACAACGTCCTTATAATAAACCGCTGTTTCAAGACTATCCCCCGTCGGAACCGTTTCGAGAACCGAGGAAAGATGCTCGTTATTATCATAAAGCTCGTCCGAAAGCGAAGAGAGCTTTTTGAGAAGCTTTGTTTCAAAACCCTTCTGAATTCCGTTCGCGATCGTTTTCTTCGCGCTGAGCGAAACCGCAAGGTCCTTCATATAGCGGTTAACTGAGGGAAGGATCTGCTGCCTTATCATATCCACCATGGTTCTTGCTTCGATATTTATATCCTTGGAATAAACCTCTAAGGCTATCTCATATCTCGATTTAACCTCAAGACCCGTTAAAATTCCGTTGCGCTCGAAAAGTTCTATGTTCTCTTTTTTCATATAATAAGGGAGCGCGTCAACCGTCGTTTTAAGGTTAAGAAGGCCTCTTCTTTTTGCCTCTTCTTCCCATTCCTTGCTATAGTTGTTTCCTGCAAAGAGAATTCTCTTGTGCTTGGTTATGGTTTCTTTAATAAGCTCGTGAATCTCTGCTTGCTTATTTTCTGCCGCTTCTATTCTTTCGGCAAAGCCTCGAAGCACGTCTGCAACGATGGTGTTAAGTATAATGTTAGGCCCTGCAACCGACAGCGAAGAACCTGCCATACGGAACTCGAATTTGTTACCCGTAAAGGCAAATGGGCTCGTTCTGTTTCGGTCGGTGGTGTCCTTAGAGATAAGCGGCAGTTCGTCAACGCCTATCTGCATCTTGACCTTACCCTTACCGTGATACTCCCTCTCCTCTTCAATGGAACTGAGTATCTCCTGAAGCTCGTCGCCGATAAACATCGAAATTATCGCAGGGGGCGCCTCGTTGCCGCCTAAACGGCAGTCGTTCCCCGCGGTTGCAACCGATAATCTCAAAAGGTCCTGGTGCTCGTCGACCGCCTTGATAACTGCGGCAAAAAAGAGAAGGAACCGAGCGTTGTTTTCGGGTGTTTTACCGGGGTTCAAAAGGTTTTCGCCCTTATCGGTCGACATCGACCAGTTGTTATGCTTACCGCTTCCGTTGACCCCCTCGAAAGGCTTCTCGTGGAGAAGGCAAACAAGCCCGTGGCGAAGCGCCACCTTCTTCATTATCTCCATAGTGAGCTGATTGTGGTCGGTCGCGATATTAGTAGTTGTAAAGACGGGAGCAAGTTCGTGCTGAGCGGGAGCCGCCTCGTTATGCTCAGTCTTAGCATAAATACCAAGGCGCCAGAGCTCCTTATCAAGATCCTTCATGTAAGCAAGAATTCTCGGTTTTATCGCTCCATAATAGTGATCGTCAAGTTCCTGACCCTTAGGAGGCTTGGAACCGAAAAGGGTCCTTCCGCATACCATAAGGTCCTCTCTTTTTTCGTAAAGCTCCTTATCTATTAGGAAATATTCCTGCTCGGGTCCCACCGTTGCCTTGACCTTTACTGTCTCATTATCTCCAAAAAGACGAAGTATTCTGAGCGCCTCACGGTTGAGAACGTTCATAGATCTGAGAAGCGGCGTTTTCTTATCAAGCGCCTCGCCCATATATGAGCAGAACGCGGTCGGTATGCAAAGGGTGTTGTCCTTAATAAAGGCATAAGAGGTTGTGTCCCACGCGGTATATCCCCTTGCCTCGAAGGTGGCTCTGAGTCCGCCCGAGGGAAAGGATGAAGCATCGGCCTCGCCCTTAATAAGTTCCTTATATGAAAATTCCATTATAACATGACCGTTCTCGGCAGGCGAGATAAAGGAATCGTGTTTTTCTGCGGTGATGCCCGTCATAGGCTGGAACCAGTGCGTGAAATGGGTCGCGCCCTTTTCGATAGCCCAGTCCTTCATAGCAGAAGCAACAGCCGCCGCGGTTTCACGGCTCATCTGCTCTCCGCTTTCGGTGGTTCGTTTAAGATCCGAATAGGTCTTTTCGTCGAGGCGTTCTTTCATAACGCTCTCGCCGAACACTTCACTTCCGAAAATCTCAGGTATATTCATTGTAAACTCCGTTCCGCCGCCAAGGCTTACTTCAATATTTTCACATTATAATGGTTAAGGAAAGTCGAAACTGATAAGTTTCAACAAACTACAATCGCTATAATTATACTATTTCACCCTATAGTTTGTCAATCTCATTAAATTAACAAAAAAATCGCTTTCTCTGTTGATTTTTTAGACGAGATGAAATATAATATTATTGAAGAAATTTAACATACAGGAGGAAATCAAAAATGTTAGTATCAGCAAAAGATATGTTGGAAAAGGCAAAAGCAGGAAAATATGCAGTTGGCCAGTTCAACATCAACAACCTCGAATGGACTAAGGCTATTCTCTTAACCGCCGAAGAACTCCGTTCCCCCGTTATTCTCGGTGTTTCGGAAGGTGCAGCAAAATATATGTGCGGCTTCAAAACCGTTGCAGATATGGTTAAGGCTATGATAGATAATCTCGGAATTACCGTTCCCGTTGCTCTCCACCTCGACCACGGCTCTTACGACGGAGCTTACAAGGCAATGGAAGCAGGTTTCTCTTCGGTTATGTTCGACGGTTCTCACTATCCGATCGAAGAAAACATCGAAAAGACCACCCAGATAATCAAGGACGCTTCTTCTAAAGGCATCTCTGTTGAGGCAGAGGTCGGCGCTATCGGCGGCGAGGAAGACGGCGTTGTTGGAACAGGCGAATGCGCAGATCCCGACGAGTGCAAGAAAATTGCAGACCTCGGCGTTACAATGCTCGCAGCAGGAATCGGAAATATCCACGGTAAATATCCTGCAAACTGGGCAGGTCTCGCTTTCGACGTTCTCGATAGCATTCAGCAGAAAACAGGCGTTATGCCCCTCGTTCTCCACGGCGGAACAGGTATCCCCGAGGATATGATCAAGAAGGCTATCTCGCTCGGCGTTTCCAAGATCAACGTTAACACCGAATGTCAACTCGCATTCCAGGCAGCAACAAGAAAATACATTGAGGACGGAAAAGACCTCGAGGGCAAAGGCTTCGATCCCAGAAAGCTTCTCGCTCCCGGCGTTGAGGCTATCAAGGCAACCGTTAAAGAAAAAATGGAACTCTTCGGTTCTGTTAACAAAGCATAACAAAATTATCGGCGCCGAAAAATCGGCGCCGATATTATTTTTAAAAAACTATTGCATTTTGAGAAACAATGTGGTAAACTATTCTAACGGAATTAGATATGGAGGAAATAGAAATGAATATATTTGAGATCGTTGCAGGCGCTCTTTTGCTTGTTGCTTGCGTATTTATCGTGATTTTCGTGTTACTTCAGGAGCACAAGAACAATTTAAGTTCAGTTACCGGTTCGGTTTCTCAGGATAGTTATTTCGGAAAGAATAAGTCAAGAACAAAGGAAGCCCGTCTTGCTCTTGCAACAAAGGTTGCAGCAATCGCGTTTTTTGTTCTCACCCTTGCGGTTAACATTTTCGGATATCTTATTAAAAAATAATCAATAAGAAACGGCACCCGATAAATTTGGGTGCCGTTTTTATTAAACACAGATAATCAGGAAACAATAATTTTATGAAAATTTTAAAAGAAAAAATCAAAATTCACCTAAAAATAACAAACACCGATAGGTTCACTCCCCGAAAACTCTTAACTTCGATGGGACTTAAGCCCGGCGCAAAAAAGAAGCTTGAAGCAGCTCTCTTTTCGCTTGTCCGCGAAGGTTATCTCTTTCGATCGGGAGGGCTCTTTTTGGTGCGCGGAAACAGTAAAAAACCTGTTCCTGCTGTTATCGACCGTCTTCAAGCCACCTTTGGTTTCGCAAGAGATGAAAACGGCGAAGACTTTTTTATCGCAGGGCCAAATCTCAAGGGCGCCGTGCCGGGCGACCGCGTTCTGATAACTCCCCAGATGGACGAGGAAGGCAGAAAGTGCGCGAAGGTCGTTAAAATCACCGAGTATACCGACCGACTCTTCTCGGGAAGACTTTATAAAAACCGAAACCACTTCTATTTTTATTCGTCCTCTCTCGGCAAGGAAGAGTTTCCTATCAAAATAGACGGTGGCGAGTCCGAAGATATCGTCCTCGCAAAAATAATCTCGCGTGACGGCAGAAATCTGAAACTTGCCGCCGTTAAAAATTTCGGTGCTATAAGCAGTGCCGCCGACTCAGCAGAGCTCTATCTCAAAGAAAAAGGCTTCAGAATTAAGTTCCCCGAGAACGTTCTGAAAGAGGCCGAGGTCCTCTCAGCCCAACCGGTAGAGGACCCCAAAAGGCGCGACGTGACCCACCTTCCGCTTTTCACCATCGACTCGGAATACTCAAAAGACCTCGATGATGCCGTCTGCGTGGAAAAAACGCCCGACGGCTACCGCCTCTACGTTTCCATCGCCGACGTTTCCCACTACGTTACCGAAAACAGTGCCCTCGATACCGAAAGCTTCAGCCGCGGCACCAGCGTTTACTATGCCGACAAGGTAATTCCAATGCTCCCGAAAGAGCTTTCAAACGGCATCTGCTCATTAAACCCCGAGGAAAACAGATTTTCCCTCACCTGCGAGGTTCTTCTCTCCGAGGAAGGCGAAATAACCTCGTTTCAGTTTTATAAATCGGTTATGCGCTCAAGGGTAAAGGGCGTCTATAAGGAAATAAACAGTATTATCGACGGAAAACAGGATAACGCCCTTAACGAAAAATACCGTGAGGTTAAGGATCAGATACCTCTGATGCTCTCGCTTTACGAAAAGCTTCGCAAGGCGCGGGAAAACCGAAAGGTTATCGATTTTGAGACCCCCGAAAGTCAGTTCGTCATTGACGAGAACGGAAAAACGGTTGACATCCTTCCCCGCACAAGAGGTGTTTCGGAATGCATTATTGAGGAGTTTATGATCGTTGCCAACAGATGTGCCGCGCTCTTTTCGGAAATTCACAAGCTTCCCTTTATCTATAGAATTCACGAAAAACCCTCACCCGAAAAGGCGGAAGAACTCAAAGCCTTTCTCCTCTCGGTCGGAGCAGATTTGCCCCAAAACACCGACCTTACCTCGAACGCTTCACTTTATAACGTCCTTAAAAGTCTCGAGAATACCGATATTAAATTTATAGCCGATAAGCAGATCCTTCGTTCGATGGCAAAAGCGCGTTACAGTGAGCATAACAAGGGCCACTTTGGGCTCGTCTTAACCCACTACAGTCACTTTACTTCCCCTATCAGAAGATACCCCGACCTGTGTATCCACCGCATAATCTCGAAATTTTTAGATAAAGAAAGCGTTGGCAAAAAATACGAAGCCTTTGTGACCGACTCGGCGAAGGAATCATCTCTTCGTGAGCAGGCGGCAACGGTTGCCGAAAGGGACATCTCCGACCGCTACAAAGCAGAGTATGCCGCAAACCATATCGGAGAACAGTTCGAAGGCGTTATCTCGGGACTCACCGCGACGGGTTATTTCGTTCTTCTCGAAAATACCCTCGAAGGCTTTGTTTCTGTCAAGGATAAAGGCTCGTTCGAGCTTTCGGAGGGGGTCCGCCTCTCGAACAAACACACGGGTGTGTCTTATAAAATAGGCGATAAGGTTAAAATCGAGATCAGATCTGCCGACGTTTTCTCAGGGAAAACCGATTTTGCCGAAATTGAAAATTTATTTTAAGTTTTTTTCAAAAAACACTTGATATTATTGTAATTATCTGTTATCATAATGATTGCTCATTAGTTTTAGGAGGTGCAAGGAGATATGGCAAAGTGTGAAGTTTGCGGAAAAGGCGTAACCTTCGGAATTAAGGTTTCCCATTCGCATAGAAGAACTAACAGAACCTGGAAGCCTAATGTTAAACGTGTAAAGGCAATTGTGGACGGTTCTCCGAAACACATTTACGTTTGCACCCGTTGTTTGCGTTCTGATAAAATCACCAGAGCATAAGCAGTTAGGTAAAATGTAAATAAAAAAGTCCGCTTTTAGCGGACTTTTTTTCTTTTTATTAAAAAACTAACTGAACCAAAACCATATAAAGAACGGTGCCGACCGAAATAGAAAGAAGCATCTTTCTTTTCCATAAATGAATAAGCACCACTGCCGCGGCAGAAATCAACTCGGGAAGCGCGGTCGTCGCGGCGGCAAAGCTTATGCCTTTAAGACAGTAAACCACCAGCATCGCGAAAACGGCTCCCGGCAGAGCGTTTCCTAAAAATCTTATAAACTTCGGCGTATCACCCTTTCGGAAAATAATAAAAGGGAGAAACCTCGTCAGCATCGTGCCGGCGGCGCAAATCGCAATGGTTATGATCTCTTCTGCGAGAGTCATTCTGCCACCCCCTTCGATATAGGCTTTCTGAGAAGCGTTAAAAAGGCTAAAATGCAGAGCATCAAAGGAATTAAAAAGGACTCTTTGCCGAAAATAATAAGGCAAACGACCGAAGAAACCGCACCGACAAGCGAACTTACGTGCCTTTTTTCTTTAAGCCAGTTTTCAATGAAAATAACGATGAACATCGCCGTCATAACGAACTCTATCCCCTCGGTGTTAAAGGAGATAAACTCCCCTAAAATACCGCCGAGCGTGGCTCCCGTAACCCAATATAACTGATTAAGAAGCGTAACGAAGAACATAAACCAGCCTTTGTCAACACCTGAAGGAATATCGGCAGAACAGTTTATCGAGAAACTCTCGTCGCACATTCCGAAAATGAGATAAAGCTTTTTCTTGCCCGTTCCCTTAAATTTCTCTAACATTGATATGCCGTAAAATAAGTGCCTGGCCTGAATCATAAGGGTGAGAAGAAAGGTCTGCAAGGGCGCAAAGGGTTGAAGCATCATTGAAACCGCAACGAACTCCAAGGACCCGCCGAAAATGGTAATACTCATAAGAAGCGGATAAACAAAGCTAAAGCCCGATGCCTTCATATATATCCCGTAAGACGCTCCGAGGAACAAAAACCCCGTCAGAATAGGGATCGTCTTGGGGAACGCGGCAGAAAACGCCGCCGATAACCTTCCTTTCAATTTTTTCACCTCTAAAAAAATGGCTCCCGTAAGCTTGGGAGCCGTTTTATTTTTATTTGCCGATAACCTTTTTGATAGCCGCAAGAAGATCTCCGAACTCCTCATATGCAGGAAGATCGGGGTAATCTGCCTTGATCTTATCGGTGCTGCGGAACAAGAATCCCGCCTTGGATGCATTTATCATCGCAAGGTCGTTGTAACTGTCACCCGAAGCGATCGTCTCAAAACCGCAGGACTGAAGCGCTCTGACGGTGGTGAGCTTAGAGTTTTCAACGCGCATCTTGAAATCGGTTATCTCGCCGTTTTCACCCACAACAAGCTCGTTGCAGAAAATGGTGGGATATCCAAGCTTAGCCATCAAAGGCGCAGCGAACTGACTGAACGTATCACTAATGATAACCACCTGAGTGAGTCTTCTGAGTTCGTCCAAAAACTCCTTAGCGCCCCCTAAAGGCTCGATCTTAGCAATAGTCGCCTGTATCTCATTAAGGCCTAACCCGTGCTCCTTTAAAACGCCGAGTCTCCACTTCATAAGCTTATCGTAATCGGGCTCATCCCTCGTTGTCTTTTTAAGTTCGGGAATACCGCTTTCTTCTGCGAAAGCGATCCATATCTCAGGAACAAGAACGCCCTCAAGATCTAAACAAACAATATTCATAATCTTCCTCCGATGTATTTTAATAACGTGACTATGATATCACAAACTAAGAGCCTTTTCAATATTTTTATTATAAAAAACCTTTCTTTCGGCAAAATAAAGAAAAGGAGATGTTTTTTGCAGTGTCAAATAGGATAATTTATATATTATCGGCGCTCGGCGCCGTAATAAGCCTTGTTCTCTATACTGTCTTAAACCAAACGCGAGACGTAATAATATACCTGCAGGTTCCCCTCGCCGCCGCGGCAGTAGTTTTGTTGCCGCTTTACGAAAAAATAACGGGAAAAGCCCTTCCCCGCTCCTTAAACGCGTTGGTGCTTCTCCAGATAATACTCTCTTCCTTTCTCGGAAGCGCCCTTAAGTTTTACCACACATTGCCCCTCTGGGATAAAATTATGCACACCTCCTTCGGACTCCTCGCCGCCGCGCTGTTTTATCATATGCTTTCCCCGAACCTTATTCAGAACTTTCTCTCGGTAATGGGCGCGGCGTCACTCTGGGAAGTCTTCGAGTTTGCGGCGGATAAACTCTTCGGGGGCGACGCCCAACGGGTCGCAACCTCACTAAGAGCGGGGGTAAACCCCATCGACGACACTATGTTAGATATAATCGTGACCGCACTCGGCTTCACGCTTTATCTGTTATTCAAAAAACGAAACAAGCCTCACAAATTGTGAGGCCCTTTTTATAACTCCATATATTTAACAAATATCGGCTTTCCCACCTTTTTTGCATACCTGATTAACGAGCCGGTTCCCCTGCTTTTGCCGTCCCAAAAACAAACCACGCCTTCGCTTTATCAACCATAGCTGAATTTCTGATAGGTCCCGCCGCTTTCCCGTATTTTTGCCATTCAGCAGGATAAAACTCTATTTCCCACTGATTTTCAACCGCAAACCGTTCTCCAAGTATATCTGCTCCACGGCACCTGCCGGAAAGCAAGATCAACTTTTCAGTTTTATATTCTTCTGTGCATTCCGTAATAAACTCTTTCGCCTCTTCATAATTTTCATAATATCCGCTACCCGCTACAACAATGCGTTTTTCCATATTTTCACCCCATTACAACCAAATAATACTACACTCGCCCAAAAAATGCAACCATTTTTGGTTATATAAATGATGTTAGTTTTGGACATATTATTGTATTGGGAGTTGATGTTATGTTTAAAATAGATAAAGAGTTTAAATCCGCAAATATTTCTCGCACCATTCGTTTTACCGAGCCGTTATTTGAACAGCTGAACAAAACCGCCGCAGAGAATGATATTTCTTTTAACCTGCTTGTGTTGCAGTGCTGTAAATACGCGCTTGAAAACAAAGAAAAAGATAGCGATGAATAAAAAAACAAGCCTCACAAATTGTGAGGCTTGTTTTTTTATTCGTAGTCAACAACGTCTATCCAGCGATGTAAAAATTCGCGTTCCTCTTCTTTTCCCTTAACCGACTGCGAAGCCGCAACAATGGGCATCCATTTCTGAACGTATTGTCTGGCCGTATCGCTCTTTTCGCAGAAAAGCTCGAGGTATCTGTCGGCCATCGCGGTCTGTCCTTTTAACGAGAACAGAAGATAGGTCCTTGCCGCATCAGCAGAAGCGTTTCCCTGAGTCGCGTGAGACCAGTCGATAATATAAAGCTTTCCATCATCGCCAACTATAACGTTCGAGGGGTTAAAGTCGCCGTGACATACCTTGTTGTGCTTCGGCATACCCGAAAGACGTGTGTGAAGCTCGTATCTTATCGTAGCCGAAAGATCGGTGCTGCTTATTTTTCTATCCATCTTGTCCTTAAGCTTATTAAGCATCGGACAGGTCTTAGAATGCATCTCAAGTTGAAGATCAACAAACGTCTCGAGGTATTCTTCGAGTCTTTCGGGGTTCTCTTCCATAAGAGAAGACATCGTCTTTCCCTCGATAAACTCCGAAATAATAGTCCATTTTCCATCCACCATAGTAACACCAAGCACCTTCGGAATGGAAAGTCCCGTTTCCTCGACCCTTGCCTGATTTAACGCCTCGTTTAAAATATCCGCCTTGGAATAATCGTCGTTAAAAACCTTGTATGAACGGTTCCCGTCACGGTATACCGTTTTGTGTGCGCGCTGCGCAATAATGTTATCGAGTTTCATAACACCTCTCCTTATCTTCCGTAGTAAGCCTTGAGATACATCTCTTTGATCTCGCTCATCAAAGGATATCTCGGGTTAGCGCCTGTGCACTGGTCGTCACACGCCTGCTCCACCATCTCGTCAAGACGATCGAGGAAATCTTTTTCGTCAACGCCGTAATCTTTTATCGTTTCCTTAATGCCAACCGTCTTTTTGAGTTCGTTTACAGCAGCAATGAGATTTTCAAGCTTCTCTTCGTCCGTTTTTCCGCCAAGACCTAACGCATCGGCAACCTCAGCATAACGCGAAAGGGTGTGCGGATGATCGTATTGCGAGAAGGTTCCCATCTTCTTTGGATCTTCCGAAGCATTGAAACGAAGCACCTCTTCTATCATAAGCGCGTTTGCAACACCGTGCGGGAGATGATGGAAGGCACCGAGCTTGTGCGCCATCGAGTGACAAACCCCGAGGAATGCGTTCGCAAAAGCCATACCCGCCATAGTAGCGGCATTCGCCATCTTCTCACGCGCTTCAATGTCGGTCTGACCGTTTTCATATGCCCTCGGCAGATATTTAAAGATGCTCTTAAGTGCGCCGATAGCGAGAGAATCTGTGTAGTCGGTCGAAAGCATAGCCGCGTAAGCCTCAAGCGCGTGGGTAACCGCGTCAATACCCGAAGCCGCAGTGAGTCCCTTGGGTGCGCTCATATGGAAATCGGTATCGATGATCGCCATGTTCGGAAGAAGCTCATAATCAGCAAGAGGATATTTGACCCCCGTCTTCTCGTCGGTTATAACGGCAAAAGGAGTAACCTCCGAGCCTGTTCCCGCCGAGGTGGGAACCGCAATAAAGTAAGCCTTCTCGCCCATCTTCGGGAAACCGTAAATACGTTTGCGGATATCAACAAAACGCATTGCCATATCTAAAAAGTCCGCATCGGGATGCTCGTAAAGAACCCACATGATCTTAGCCGCATCCATCGCACTGCCGCCTCCGAGCGCAATTATCGTGTCGGGTTTAAAAGACTGCATCTGATAAGCGCCGTCTTTTGCGTTTTTAAGGGTAGGATCGGGCTGAACGTCAAAGAAGGTCGTGTGTGCAATTCCCATCTCGTCAAGCTTGTCGGTGATGGGCTTGGTGTATCCGTTCTCATAAAGGAAGTTGTCGGTAACGATAAACGCCCTTTTTGCCCCTCTGACGCTTCTGAGCTCGTCGAGAGCAACGGGTAAACAACCCTTCTTGATGTAAACCTTTTCGGGAGCGCGGAACCAAAGCATGTTTTCCCTTCTTTCTGCAACTGTTTTAATGTTTAATAGATGTTTAACTCCAACGTTCTCGGAAACCGAGTTACCGCCCCACGAACCGCATCCAAGTGTCAGTGAAGGGGTTAACTTAAAGTTATATAGATCTCCGATTCCTCCGTGTGAAGAAGGCGTGTTAACTAAAATTCGGCAGGTCTTCATCCTTCCGGCAAACTCGTCTATCTTCTCGCGTTCGGATATTTCGTTGAGATAAATGGACGAAGTGTGTCCGAGACCGCCATCCTCTATAAGACGCTCCGCCTTTAAAAGAGCATCCGAAAAGTCCTTAGCCCTATACATCGCAAGAACGGGGGAAAGCTTTTCGTGAGCGAACTCCTCGGAAAGTTCCACGCTCTCAACCTCGCCGATCAGGATCTTGGTGTCCTTCGGCACCGAAACGCCCGAAAGCGAAGCTATTTTCTCGGCTGACTGCCCAACGATCTTCGCGTTAAGCGCACCGTTTATAATGATAGTCTTGCGAACCTTTTCGGTTTCGTCGTCTGATAAAATATAGCAGCCCCTCTTTGTAAACTCCGCCTTTACCTCTTCGTAAATGCTGTCGTGAACGATAACCGATTGCTCCGAAGCACAGATCATTCCGTTATCGAAGGTCTTGGAGTGAATGATCGAGTTGACCGCGAGCAGAATATCCGCGCTCTCGTCAATAATCGCAGGAGTGTTTCCCGCACCAACGCCCAAAGCAGGTTTACCGCTTGAGTAAGCCGCCTTAACCATTCCGGGTCCGCCCGTCGCGAGAATGATATCCGCCTCTTTCATAACCGTGTTAGTCATATCAAGACTCGGTGTGTCAATCCAATCTATAATACCCTCGGGAGCACCCGCCGCTATAGCCGCGTCCAAAACGAGCTTTGCCGCCGCAATAGTCGAGTTTTTTGCTCTGGGATGAGGGGAAATTATTATGGCGTTTCTCGTCTTAATAGCTAAAAGACATTTAAATATCGCCGTCGAAGTGGGGTTCGTTGTGGGAATGACCGCCGCAATAACACCGATCGGCTCGGCTATCTTTTTTGTGCCGAAAGCCTTGTCTTCCTCTATAACGCCGCAGGTCTTTGTGTCCTTGTATGCGTTGTAAATGTATTCAGAAGCATAATGGTTCTTGATGACCTTATCTTCAACAACACCCATGCCCGTCTCCGAAACAGCCATCTTCGCAAGGGTTATCCTCGCCTTGTTAGCCGCCGAAGCCGCCGCCAAGAATATCCTGTCGACCTGTTCTTGCGTGTAGGTCGCAAACTTTTTCTCGGTGTCCCTAAGCCTTTTAAGCGAAACGAGAAGATCGTCGACACTCTCTATGGGTTTTCTTTCAAACTCTGCCATTTCTTTTCCTCCATTAAAATATAGCACCATTTATTATTGCCAAAATAAGTTTCCTTATCGTCTGATAATATTTTAACAAACACTCGCAAAAAAAAGAATTGCCGAAATTTCATATGGGTTATGCGTTCCGCGCATAACCCTCTTCCGCGCACCCTCAATTTGCATTTCTTTCGTCGCATCGAGAATTCCCCCACCGCGCGCGTTTCTCACCCGCCCGCACTCCGCTGATCTCATTCCTCACCCGCTCTCCTATTCTCCGCCCCTAAGTATACTCTCTCCCACCTCGTTCCGCCTCACCGCCTCACCACGCTCTGCTCCGCTCCCTCACCGCTCCCTCACCACGCCCTACCGCTCCCCCTGTGCGCGTTGGTATATTTTGGTAACACGACTTGATTATGGCAAAACGTAGGTCGCGATGTTGGGGGCGGTGTGAGGTATGGGGCGGCTAGGTGAGTGGGGCAGCGGGGTTCGGTGTGCGGTAAGGAGAATAGCAGCTTTTCTAAGTGCAGTTAAGTTTTCGGGGGCTTTTAGAGAAAAAGGAGAGCCCACCGACTGCGAAAAAAATCGTAGCCGATGGGCTTGGTGATATGATTAATTGCCACGCCTCAACTTAATAAATTGCCAAAAAACAACCGCTGTAGCAACTAAGACAAAAATGCAAATAAGGCCGATAGTTACAATTGTTTTTGTAATCTGTATTGGACCAATGTCATATATGACGTTTTCGAAACCGGCACTATCTTTCACAATTATCTGCGAATATGATACAGCAAATAAGTTCAATAGTCCCATATTATTTTTAATGAAGTATTCATTATTATCTATCGTTCTTTTGGTAGCATGAATGAAATGATTTACATATGAATTGTTTTCAATTGTATTTTGGACTTCATAAGCGCCCAACACTTCGCCTTTTGGACTTACCGAAATTATAACACTACTACGGACAAAATAAATGTTTAGATTTTCTTCATCCCATTCAACCCCAAAAGCGCCACTACAATTAAAAGTATATCCATATTGAAAAACACCTTCATTTGAATATACACATATTGTTTTCCTGTCTGGTGTGTTTTGTCCAATTGCTATTAGTTGATTACTATTTACATCAAAGCATATGATAGTTTTTTTAACAGGCTCCTCATCTATTAATATTATATTGATATTGGAAAGAAACATGTTTTTTTCTTCAGCTGTCAATTCATTTGTTTTAAACCCTGTATGCATCGCATTAACCCTCGTCACATTTGTAAACATTACAAATATAAAAATAGACAGTAAAAACAAACGACCTCGTTTCATCTTCGTATTCACCATTCCATAATTTTAATATAAACAGATCTTGCTGCATCGTAAATGTTGAACTGGGTTTTACAGTGTTGCAACCTCACTTACCTCTCGACAGTCTAAACCTGCAACGTATTCTATCACAATTTGCCTATCATCATTTGAGAAGATAACATTGTTAATGGGCTCTTCAACATCAGATAGCTGTTCCTTTAATATTATTTCCTTGTAGTAATTATTTCGATTAAACATATTACATGCTATAAGTTTTTCACCATCAAAATATACAACCACATTAGCATTTTCGTTTAACACATATTCAAATGTAGGAGAAATCAACTTGTCTTCTGTATTAAAATAATAAACACTTTGTGATTTCCTTCCCGTTCCTGACTGAACAGAAACTTTTACTATTTCTTCTGTAATATACGATATATTAGGTTCCTTCATATATGTGCATTGGCTCGTTACTATATTACCTGTTGTATCGATCAACTCATAATAATACCATCTATTCTCTAAACCACTACCTCTGTATATTTTAAAGTGTTTATTTTTTGTAACTACTGTTTTAGATGAAATATCGAACAACTCCATTTCTGCGGATTCATCTTCCAACGGTTTTTGATATTCTCCTATTTGAGTTTTATTCTTGTTGTTATAGCAACCTGTTATTAAACTACAAATAGTAATCAATACTACCATATAAAA
The DNA here is from genome assembly GCA_045592865.1 of Oscillospiraceae bacterium. GTDB lineage: Bacteria > Bacillota > Clostridia > Oscillospirales > JAGBHD01 > RGIG9114. The sequence goes on along the minus strand of JAZNVP010000042.1, from coordinate 3,063 downwards.
AACGGCAACACGCTTTGTTCGTGTTTTATCTATAAAACTGGAAATAAAAGTCATTAACACCCTCTATTATCACCTTTTCTTTGGTATATACCCAATCGGGAATAACTGATGCAGAACAAGGACTATAAAAATGTGTGCATCCTTTTGTAATATCTGGCACTTCTCCATAATAAATTGGCACAACGATAGCCCAAACTTCCCTTAATTCTCTACGGTCATACTCGCTATATATTTCACCAGTTGTATAGTAAGTCATTACTTTTGTGTATTCTGTTGTTATTCCGGGGAAGCTTGTCGTCGGAACGCCATATGCATCGTATACATATTTTACCAAAAGGGTGCCGTTCTTGTCAAGTATGCCGATAACGTCGCCACCAAGAGAACCTACCTCACCACGCTCTGCTCCGCTCTCCCGCCACACTCTACCGCAACACCTGTGCGCGTTGGCATATTTTGGTAACGCGACTTAATTATGGCAAAACATGGGTCGCGATGTTGGGGGCGGGGCGAGGTATTGGGGTGGCTAGGTAAGTGGGGCGCGGGGTTCGGTGTGCTGGAAGGAGAATAACTGCTTTTCTAAGCGCGGTTAAGTTTTCGCAACTTCTAAGTAAATTTGCGGTAAAAAGGAGAACCCCACGGGAGCGATTTTTCGTTCCCGTGGGGTTAGATGGATATTATGAGTTTTCCTTAACACAGAGAACCGGGTTCTGTGTTAAGGAACCGTGTGCCATTCGCTTAAAGAGGCTCATCTGTGTAAAATTCTGCACCTAACTCATAAAGCTGAATAGCACGGTTTCTGTAGATATCGTATTCAAATCTTGCAATCATCGCCGCAGCATTGCTTGAGCCACTTGATTTAATCATTGAAAACGTGAGGATATAATCTATTTGTTTTTCCGCATGCTCTTCCCACTCTTGTTGTGCCTTTTCTAATGCTTCAGTATCCCAGAGAGGATTTGCCAACTCTGTGTAAATTTCATTTTTACACACATTTTCATTTAACAGCGTATAATATTCAGTCGCTTTCTCATGCCAGATTTTTGCGTATTTCAACGTTACTTCATTTTTGTGGTATCTGCTCTGCGCTTCTCTATATTCTTTTTCATAAAGTGTGTCTAAAACATAGGTTTCCTTATATTGTTTGAACACTTCATTATCTGATTCGGTCCAATCAAACTCATATGATGAACTCGTATTATCAAGTGAACTTGTTTCGTCAGTATTTTCAAGCCTATCGCAACCGGTTAGAAATACACCCATTAGAACAACCACTAAAGCTATTCCTGTTGTTTTTTTTAATTTGCCCATATATCAAACCCTCCTAAATCTGACAAATAATCCCAAGCTACAGTTCCATTACCATCCATCGCTACCGATCCAGTCCTTAATGCTTCTTCCATTGCTCCCATTCCGACTAAATGGCAGGCAGCAACTAATCCGGACATTGTCACATTTACACCGCGATACGTTTTGTAAGACAACATATTGTTTAACTCAATGTAGTTGCGAATAACTCTGTGATACGAACTAACCGCATATAACTGCATAGATTCAGACCTAAGAAAATCATCATCAGAATATATCCCAAATCTATTAGCAAATTCAGACCAAGCACCATATTCATTTTTTAGGCCAATATGGTTTAGCGCATCATTACCCATTTGGTATCTTCCCATATAACCAAACTCATTCACCACATTTGATGTATGCGTTGATTCTCTAAATGATAACTTCTCCAAAAAATCTTTGTATCCATCATCATATAAATAAAAGCTGTCCATATCATAACCCTTAGCAATAACAGGTTCAAGATAATGGCTAAGTATCAAATTCGCACCACACTCAGAACAATAATACGCATCCAAGCCATGACCGCAAAATGGAGATGCTCCACTCGGATCCACCAAGTTCACAGGATTATTCAAGCAATACGCGAACATATTCTGTGCGAGCACGCCTTGACCGGTCGAACAATATCCATCCGCGTTCAAGAATCTACCTGTTACAGGGTCATAGTATCTGCTGTTCAGATAATAAAATCCTGTCTCGGTGTCGAAGTAGTAACCGCGGTATCTGAACGGGTTGTTTGAACCGAGGATATAGATTTCCTGCTTCTGTGAAGCAGACAACGAGCTTGTAACGCCCGGATATGAAACAGTCGGAACACCATATGCATCGTATACATATTTTACCAACAAATTGCCCGAATTGTCAAGTATGCCGATAACATCGCCCTGGAGATTCTTCTGGTAATAGTATTTATTACCGCCAACCGAGAACCCGTAAACGCTTCCGTTCTCATCGTAAACGTAGTCGATTCTTCTTGTTGCTCCGCCGTAGTTTATCTCTTCGGTGAGAATGGTGGAACCGTTCAGATAATACTTCGTTACGTTTCCGTTAACCTCTTTGTAGGTTCTGATACCGTTGTCGTCGTAACGGTATTCCCCCGTCATATAAACAGAACCGTTATCAAGCTTAACACTTGTGAGTTTACGACCGCCCGACCATTTGAAACTGAAACCGTCACGGTAGTTAAGAGGGTTACCTATCTGGTCATAAGTGATGGTATCACCGTCGTAATAGGTTAAAAGATCGGTCCACTCTTCATCGTAATCGTAATAATCAATATCGATATATTCCTTTTCCGAAAGATGGGCCGCGGTAGTGTATGCATAGGTCGTCTTCAAAAGAATGTTTCCGTGGTTATCATATTCGAACACAATGGTCTCATTGGTTTCTTTGTTGTTTTCCCTCGTAAGCTGATTTAAGGTATCATAAACGTAACTCTGAATCTCTGTTCCATTTTTTGTAATCTTGGTGATGTTTCCGCGCTTGTCATACTCATAACCGTAGGTAACGTTTCCGACCTTCATAGTCTTAACGAGGGTAGTGGTTGAACCTGTTTCTTTGCCCTCAAGATAGGTAAACTCGACCGTGCTGTTACCCGTGTTATATAGATAGCTCGTTATTCTTCCGAGAGCGTCAAGAGTGTAGCTTTTCTCGAAGGTTTCGCTTCCCTTAGTGCTTGAAACCTTCTGAATGGTTCCTCTGGTGTTATCGTAA
>JAZNVP010000041.1:0-23284 GCA_045592865.1 Oscillospiraceae bacterium | reverse complement strand
CTCCACGCACAGCTGGCACTTGGGATAGCCGCTCTGGGGGGCCAGCTTGGCGGCAGCGATAGCCTTGGGGTCCTTTTCGGGTTTCGAGAGGTTAACGGTGATGTCAATATCGCCGTATTCGGTCGAGGTAACCCATTTAAGATCCTTCTTTATTCTGTATTTTCTGATATAGTCACTGCTTACAGCGAGTGAATAGAAATAATCGGTTGCCTCTTTGGGAGAAACTTCATATTTCTCGTTAAAGGTTTTAATAACCTCACTCGGTCTCGGGGTTAAAGCACCCATTATTTTGGTGTCGAAAAGGTCTCTGTAAACCACACTGTCCTCGCATAGCCCCTTTTCAACAGCATAGTCAAGAAGTTCCTTTAAGATAACCTCTAAATCTTCTTCGGGCACCTCGCAGGAATTGAAATCGTCCTTATCGAGAATTTCAATTATGCGGTTAGCGGCATAGGCTCTGTCCGCCTCTTCGATAAGACCGTTTTTAACGGCGTAGTTAATAAGTTTCTGAATACTTGCGTCTATCATATATGTATCTCCTAAAAATAAAGCCGCCCTTTTTTGAAGAGCGGCTTTTGTTTTATTTATTCGCCTTCGTCTTCGAGATCAAATTCAAGAAGTTCACCGCAGTTAGGGCAGTTTATTGAGCCTTCTTCAATCATTCCTTCGTCAAGACAAATGGTATCGTTGCACTTGCCGCAAACAACTTCATAATAAAAATCATCATCGTCGTCGCAGTCGCAATCTTCACAGTCACAGTCGTCGCAATCGCAATCGCAGCCGCAATCGCAATCACAATCGCCGTCATCGTAATAATCATCTTCAAGTGCGCCGAGGTCCTCATCGAGAATATCGGTGAGTTCTTCGAGTTCCGTTACAGAATCGTTAAGCATTTCAATAGAGTCTGCCATATCGTCAAGAGTTTCGATAATAGCAGAGAATATCTTCGCTTCCTTGCTGTTTTTATCCAGATCAAGTCCATCCATAAGGCCTTTAAGGTAGCCTATTTTTTCGATTAAATCCATATTAAAGCTCCTTTCAAACTATATAGATTAGCATTAACTATGCGCGTTCCATATATTCACCGGTTCTGGTGTCAATTCTGATGATCTCGCCCTGATTGATGAAGAGCGGAACCTTTATCTCTGCACCTGTTTCGAGGGTTGCAGGTTTGGTAGCGTTGGTAGCAGTGTCACCCTTGAAGCCGGGATCGGTCTGGGTAACCTCAAGCTCAACAAAGTTGGGGGGCTCAATTCCGAAAACGTTTCCTTTATAGGAAAGAATTTTGCACTCCATATTCTCTTTAACAAACATAAAGCCTTCAGAAAGCTTATCCTTGTTAACGGGAATCTGCTCATAGGTCTCGAGATCCATAAAGTAGTAAAGATCTCCGTCGTTATAGAGATACTGCATATCTCTTCTCTCAACGTATGCGGTCGGGAATTTATCAGAGGGGTTAAAGGTCTTCTCAATTACTGCCCCTGTTATAACGTTTCTGATCTTAGTTCTTACGAACGCTGCTCCCTTACCGGGTTTAACGTGCTGGAACTCAACGATCTGGAAAACGTTTCCGTCCATATCAAAAGTTAATCCGTTTTTAAAATCTCCTGCGGTTACCATTAAAATACCTCCGTTTTATTTTGGCTATCGCCTTTATATACATTTTATATTTTACCCTATTTGTCCGCCGTTTTCAAGTATATTTTACAATTTTTACCCTCAAAACAGCCTAATCTTTTAAACTTTTATAAAAATTCATCATAAACGCCGCATCCTCGGTCTGAGTTCCTGCCGATTCGCAGATAAAGGTAGGGCTAAAATTCCTCTTATAAACCTCTTCGAGAAGCGGTTCGGGATAGGGCCCATAGAAACTGTCCTCAAAGGTTAGGTGTCTTTTTTCACCGCCGTCGGAATACTCAATTTTTGAGAAATGCGAATGAAAAACTGCGGTTCTGTCATGTCCTATCGCGTTTTCCATAACATCAAGAATTTTACGGTATTCTTCCGCTCCTTTAATTGACCCTAAATCTCTCGCATTAAGGTGTCCGAAATCAATGCAGGGAATAAAACTCTCGTCAACCGAGCAAAGTTCCATAACTTCATTTAAGTTTCCGAGCTGATTTATCTTCCCCATCGTTTCAGGACAAATAATAACGTCCGAAAGCCCTGCTTCAACGAGCGCCGCTCTCGCTCTTTTAAGGGTGTCTTTCGCAAGACCGAGCGCCTCTTCTCTGCTTATTTTAGAGCAGGAACCCGAATGAACAACAATCCTTGTTCCCCCTAAAAGTTTAACTGCACGGGCAGACTGCATAATATAGTCTATGCTCTTATCTCTCTTTTCTGCCTCAACCGAAGAAAGAGAGATATAGTAAGGCGAATGAAGAGAAAGCGAGATCCCCGCCGCCTTTAGTTTTTCACACAAGGCAAGACCTTTCGCTTCGTTAACGTTTACCCCTCTGCCGCACTGATATTCAAAAGCGTTAAGCCCGAACGACGACAAATATTCAGGAATAAACAAGCTATCCTTATACCCGAGAGTTTTAAAGCTATCTGCCGTTCCTGCTGGACCGAATTTAATCATAATTTCTTTTCTCCTTCAGTATCAGTTCTTCCATAGCGCGTTTGAACGCAAAAAAGTTCCCGTCTTCCTTGTGAAAGGGTTCAACAAGCACCGATTTTATCCCCGTTATGTTAGCGCCGAGAATATCGGTAAAGATCTGGTCTCCGATAGAAACGGTTTTCTTTCTATCCCAGGAAAAACGGTTTATAACCTCGTTATATCCCTTCCGAAGCGGCTTTCTTGCTTTAGATACAAACTCTATACCAAGCCTTTCAGCGAACGGACGGACCCTCTCCTCTGAATTATTGGAAAGAAGAACTATCCCCATTTTTTCCGCTTTTCTCTTTTTTAACCACAGAAGAACGTCCTCTCCTATATCCTGACTTGAATGACGGGTAAGGGTATTATCTATATCGAGAATAATATTCTCGATTTCGTTATCCTTAAAAAATTCTTCGCCGATATCGGTTATTCTGTTAAATCTGAATTTAGGTTTTAACATACTGTTTTCCTTATCTAAAACGAAAAGCGGGCAAAATGCCCGCTTCAGTTTTTAATTATTTGTACTTGCGCTTACGAGCAGCTTCAGACTTCTTCTTTCTCTTAACGGAAGGCTTCTCATAGTGTTCGCGCTTACGAACTTCTGCAAGAACACCAGCCCTTGCGCACTGCCTTTTAAAACGCTTTAAGGCATTGTCAAGTGACTCGTTTTCTTTTAATCTTACTTCACTCATCTTATTTCCCTCCCTTAGCCTGGAATGGCTGGGAAAATCCCAAACTTCTATTTTTCAATTATACATTATGAGAGCATATTCTGTCAAGTAGTTTTAGAACAATTATTTTGCAACTATGTTAAGAAGCTTTCCTTTAATGTAAATTTTCTTAACTATTTCCTTACCCTCAAGGGCTAACGCTACCTTTTCATCGTTAAGAGCCATATCTATAACAACGCTCTCTTCTGCATCTGCGTCAATAGTTATTCTCGATTTAAGTTTTCCGCATACCTGAACGGGAATAACAACGACTGCGTCCTTGCATTTTTCCTCAGAATACTCGGGCCAACTGCACTCCTCTGCCATAACACCGTAACCGCTGACCTCTAAAAGCTCGTCAGCAAGGTGAGGAGCAAAGGGCGAAAGCATAATAAGGAAGGTTTTATATTCCGCTCTGTTTATGCTTCCCTTATCCGTAATCTCGTTAAGAAGAGCCATAAGCGCCGCTATAGCGGTGTTAAATTTAAGGCCTTCAATATCCGAGCTTACCTTTTTAATGGTCTTGTGGAAAGAACTTTCGAGTTCTTTTCTGTATTCATCGCCGGGGACAAGAATATCCGAAAGGGATGCAACCCTCTCTAAAAATCTTCTGCAGCCCTTAACCGAAGAAACGCTCCAGGGCGCCGCCTTTTCAAAGTCTCCGATAAACATCTCGTAAAGACGGAGCGTGTCAGCGCCGAACTCCTCAACGATATCGTCGGGGTTAACAACGTTTCCTCTCGATTTACTCATCTTCTCGCCGTTCTCACCAAGTATCATACCGTGGCTCGTTCTACGGGCATAAGGCTCCTTGGTGGGAACAACGCCGATATCATATAAGAACTTGTGCCAGAATCTCGAATAGAGAAGGTGAAGCGTGGTATGCTCCATACCGCCGTTATACCAGTCAACAGGGCCCCAGTAATCGAGCGCTTCCTTGGAAGCGAGAGCATCGCTGTTATTCGGATCGCAATAACGGAGATAATACCAGGAAGAACCTGCCCACTGCGGCATTGTGTCGGTCTCTCTCTTTGCGTCTGACGAGCAGACGGGGCATTTCGTGTTAACAAAACTATCCATCTTTGAAAGAGGCGACTCACCCGTATCGGTGGGTTGATATGAGTCAACGTCAGGAAGTGTTAACGGAAGTTCTGATTCCGGAACCGGAACCCATCCGCATTTAGGACAGTCTATCATAGGGATAGGCTCTCCCCAATATCTCTGACGGGAGAATACCCAGTCTCTGAGCTTATAGTTAACCTTTTCTTTTCCTATCTTCTTTTCTTCAAGGAAAGTGATTATCTTTTTCTTAGCCTCTTCAACGCTAAGGCCATCAAGGAAACCGGAATTAACCATAACGCCGGTGTCGCAATCGGTGAAGGCTTCATTCTGAACGTCTCCGCCTGCAACGACCTCAATAATGGGAAGCGAGAACTTCTTTGCAAAGTCAAAGTCTCTGTCGTCGTGGGCAGGAACCGCCATAATAGCGCCCGTTCCGTAGGTCATAAGAACGTAATCGGATATAAATATCGGGATTTCCTTGTCGTTAACGGGGTTGATTCCCATAACGCCCTCGAGTTTAACACCCGTCTTTTCCTTAACGAGTTCGGTTCTCTCGAAGTCGGACTTTTTAAGTGACTCTGCACGGTAGTTTTGGACCTCTGAGAAGTTCTTTATCTTATCCTTCCACTTTTCAACCAAGGGATGCTCAGGCGAAATAACCATATATGTAGCACCGAAAAGGGTATCGGGTCTTGTGGTGTAGATAAGAAGTTTATCACCTGCAGTGGTCTTGAAGGTAACCTCTGCACCGTTTGATCTGCCTATCCAGTTTTTCTGCGAAACCTTAACTCTGTCGATATAATCAACCTCGTCAAGATCGTTTATAAGACGCTCTGCATACTCGGTTATCTTGAGCATCCACTGGCTCTTAACCTTTCTGATAACGTCGCTTCCGCAACGTTCACAGGCATTGTTAACGACCTCTTCGTTAGCAAGAACGACCTTACAAGAGGTGCACCAGTTAACGCTCATTTCCTTTTTATATGCAAGGCCCTTTTTATAAAGCTGAATGAATATCCACTGCGTCCATTTATAGTAGTTAGGATCGGTGGTGTTTATCTCTCTGTTCCAGTCGAAAGAAAGACCGAGCGAACGAAGCTGCTTTTTGAAGTTAGCAACGTTATTTTTGGTAACTATTTCGGGATGAATGTGATTTTTAATTGCAAAGTTTTCGGTAGGAAGACCGAAAGCATCCCAACCCATAGGATATAAAACGTTATATCCCATAAGTCTTCTCTTTCTCGAAACTATATCGAGAGCAGTGTATGAACGGGGATGTCCCACGTGGAGTCCCTGCGCCGAGGGGTAAGGGAACTCAACGAGAGCGTAAAACTTCGGCAAGGTATAGTCGTTTTTTGCCGCAAAACACTGTTTTTCGTCCCAGATATCCTGCCATTTCTTTTCTATTTTTCTGTGATCGTATTTCATTTTTCTTCACCGCCTAAAAATTCTTCCTTATTTAATTCCTCGCCGTCCTGCCAAAGCCTTTCAAGAGAATAGAACTCTCTTGTTTCGGTTCCGAAAACGTGAACAACTATGCTATTATAATCAAGAAGCACCCAAGAAGCGCTTCCGGTGTAACCCTCAACGCCCTGAGGCATTTCTCCATTTTCTTTCATTTTAAACTCAACCTCGTCGCTAAGCGCCTTGACCTGAGTTGTGCTTCCGCCCGAAGCAAGAACGAAATACTCGGCAAGTGAGGTAAGTTTTTCCACCCTGATAATCTTTATATCGAGCGCCTTTTTACTGTCCAGCGCCGACACGATAACCTGTAGTTTTTCTCTATCAGTCATTTTAAACTCCTTTTATATCCTGTTTTTTAAGAAAGTCGAGCGCCTTATATGAGTCGTCGCAAAGGCTCTTTCCCTTCTCTTCTAAAAAATCAATACTCATTGAAATCGCGGTCTTGACCGCTAAATCCAAATTTTTAACTGATAACTCACGAAGAATATCCGCTTCTTCGTATACCCTGTCGTCGCTGATCATATCAGCAAGATAAATGATCTTGGTTAAAACCGACATATCGGCCTTTCCGGTCGAATGATAAAATATAGCGTCGAATATCTCTTCGTCCTTTATCCCTATAGTGTCGCGGACAAACACCGCCGAAGCATACCCATGCCAGACCGCAGGGTTCGCCATCTGACTCGCGTTTAGTATTATACCACCGCCGCTTATCAAATTCAACAGTTTTTCTTCACTCTCATATTTCATTATATCGTGAAAAAGCCCTGCCACTAAAGCCTTGTTTTCGTCGGCTCCCCAGCGTCCCGAAAGCTCCACTGCCTTTTCGGCAACAAGTAGGCTATGCTCATATCTTTTTTGGGGCAGAAACGATTTTACCGTTTCTCTGTATTTCTCAATAACTTCCATACAGACCCTTTTCCTTTATAACCTCAAGAACTGATTTCGGCAAATAATCCGAAGCGTCTTTGCCTTGCGCGATCATCTCTCTTATCTCTGTTGAGGATATCTCGTAAGCCTCTGCTTCTAAAACGACCGTTTCAAAACCGTTCTTTTTATACTCTTTCTGTTTTTCTTTCAGCAAAACAAGGTCGTCTTCGTTTCTCGCAACACCGCAAAAGATTGCCATTTTCATAATGTCCTCGGAACGAAACCACCTGTCAAGGCTTAAAAACATATCAGATCCCGTTAAGAAGTAATACTCTGCCTGGGGATCCTTTTCTCTAAGATATTTAAGCGTGTAGTAGCTGTAACTCTTCTCTTTCCTGCCGAGTTCGAACTCTTCAATTTCCAAAAAGGGTTGTTCCGATAAAACACCCTTTAGCATCTCCAATCTGTCGGCAGTATCTGCGCCCGAAGGGGCGTCTTTATGCGGCGGAATAAGAGAGGGAATAAGGAGCACTTTTTCAAGACCAAGCCTTTCCTTCATAAGAAAAGCCAGTCTTAAATGCCCGTTATGAATGGGGTTAAAGGTTCCCCCAAGCACTCCTACCTTCTTCATAATTCCTCCGGATTAAAGTTCAATCTTACTCTTCTTCGCCTTCTTGAAAAGCACAAATCTCGAACCCATCGAGAAAACCACTTCCGCACCGATCTGCGATGCTATCTCTTCTGCAGCAAACGCAGCAGTAACTCCCGAGCTTTCTAAAACCCTGAGTTTAATGAGTTCTCTTGCATCAATGCAATCGCTGATATTTTTAACCATCTTTTCGCTTATTCCGTCCTTTCCTATCTGGAAAAGAGTAGGAAGGTCGTTTGAAAGCGAACGAAGATGTGCTCTCTGTTTACTTGTTAGCATAATTTATTCTCCTATCAAACCATCTGTGAACGAAACAGGATCGAAAACCTCAAGGTCGTCAACGCCCTCTCCGAGTCCCACGAACTTAACGGGAAGCCCCATCTTCTTAGAAATGGGAACCACTATTCCGCCCTTTGCAGTGCCGTCGAGTTTCGTAAGAATAATTCCGGTCAGATCGGTAGCTTTGGAAAACTCTTCCGCCTGAATAACCGCATTCTGACCCGTTGTTGCGTCAATTACCAAAAGGCTCTCGAGAGAAACGTCGGGGCATACCTTTTCAACGACCCTGTATATCTTCGAAAGTTCATCCATCAGAGGCTTTTTGTTGTGTAGTCTTCCCGCGGTGTCGCAGATAACTATGTCGGCATCCTTTGCCTTAGCAGAGGCGATAGCATCGTAAAGAACAGAAGCAGGATCGGCGCCCTCAAAATGCTTAACTATCGGAACACCTGCCCTCTCTGCCCATATTTCAAGCTGTTCTCCTGCCGCCGCCCTGAAGGTGTCGGAAGCCGAAAGAATAACCTTTTTACCCTCGTTCTTATAACGTGTTGCAAGTTTTCCGATAGTTGTGGTCTTGCCAACCCCGTTAACGCCGATAACTATAATGATCGAAGGCTTGGTTTCAAGCTTTACGGAACTGTCCACCGAAGAAAGAATTTTAAGAATTTCTTCTTTAACGAGCCCCTTTATCTCAGAACTGTCGGTTATCCTTCTTTTCTTAGCCTCGTGTTTGACCGCCTCGCAGATATCACAAGCCGCCTCGGCGCCCATATCGGAGAGAACAAGAAGCTCTTCAAGTTCCTCAAAAAACTCCTCATCCACCTTAACAAACGCAGAGGTAAGGGATGCGAATTTATCGCTGAAAGCCTCTCTTGTTTTCTTAAGGCCCTCTTTAAATTTTGAAAATAAAGCCATTTCTAACCCTTTCCGGTATTATTTCATACCGAGTTTCTGTTCAATCTCACTAACCCTGAGTTCGAGCAGTTTGGAAACGCCCTCTTCCTGCATCGTAACACCGTATAAAACGTCGGCCTCTTCCATGGTTCCACGACGGTGAGTTATTGCAATAAATTGAGTATTTTTGCACATTTTTCTCAGATATTGAGCATATTTCGTAACGTTAACGTCGTCGAGAGCCGCCTCGATCTCGTCCAAGATGCAGAACGGAGAGGGCTTAACCATCATAATAGCAAAGTAGATCGCGATAGCAACAAGCGCCTGTTCGCCACCCGAAAGTGAAGAAAGGTTCTTGATTATCTTTCCCGGAGGAGATGCAATTATCTCAATTCCCGAAGAGAGAACGTCCTCTCGGTCCGAAAGCTCGAGCGTTGCGGTTCCGCCGCCGAAGAGCTCGGTGAATATCTTGCCGAAATACTTATTAATCCTATCAAAATTCTCAAGGAATATCTTGCTCATATCACGGGTAAGTTCAGAAATAAGGCGGTTAAGTTCGTTTCTCGATTTCTCGATATCCTCAACCTGAGCCTTCATAAATGTGTAGCGTTCGCTTACCTCTTCATACTCGGCAATAGCATCAACGTTAACGCTTCCCAACGCCCTTATCTTTCCTCTGAGTTCGCTAAGTCTCTTGTTAGCCTGAGATATGCTCTCAAGCTCGGTTGCGGCCTCAGCTGCTTCGCTTTTGGTGAGTTCATATTCATTCCAAAGCTTTGCGATAATGTTATCGTATTCGGTCTGCTTGGAGTTTTTGCGCTCCTCCATTCTCGCCATAGATGTCGAAAGTTCTTCCCTTTTGTTTATCTTTTCCTTTTCACCTGCGCGAATTTCGGTTATGCGCTTTTCTTCATTATTTCTCGTTTCATTAAGGGTCGTTATCTCCGCCTTTTTAGTTTCGATAAGCGAGAGCGTTTCTGCCTTTTCCTTTTCAATTTCAGCAATTATCGCCTTTTTAGCCTCAATATCCCCGAGGATCTTCTCTTTTTCGGCTAAAAGATCACTGTTCACGCCGCTCTCTGCACTGATTTCCTGAGACAGCCTTTCAATTGTAACCGTAACCGACTCTAAGTCTTTGGTGATCTCAAGAACCGCCATCTTTTCGGAAACGACCTTTTCGGTAAGTTCTTCTCTCTCGGAAGCATATGCGCCCTTTTCGGCACCGAGTTCGGACAGTCTCTCCTCGCTCTTAGCCTTTTCTTCTTCGAGCGCCAGAACCGCCTTTTTGCTCTCGGTTATATTAAGTTCATGCAGAGAAATTGCCTGACAGTTTTTCTCAATATCGCTTTTAAGGTTTTCTATCTGCTCATCAAACGACTGAAGCTGGAGAGAAAGGCGCTTATCCTCTGCGCCGTATCTTATCTCGTCTTCGGTGAAGGTCTGCTGTTCGCTCTGAATTGCAAGAAGCTTTGCATCGAAAGAGGAAACCTCTTCGGTTAATGCTTCTATATCCCCGTCATAGCCCGAAGCCTTCTTTTTGAATTCTTCCGCTTCTTTTATGAGTTTTTCTATCTCGGCACCCCTCGACAGAATTCCGCTCGACTTGGATACCGAGCCACCCGTGAAGGAACCGCCTGCGTTAATAACCTGTCCGTCAAGGGTTACTATCTTAAACCTGTAGGAGTATTTTTTAGCAATATAAGCCGCGGCGTCCATATCCTCTGCAACAGCCACCCTGCCGAGAAGATTTTTAATTACGTTATCGTATTTCTTATCGAATTTAACAAGGTTATCCGCCGTGTCGATAAAGCCTTCTATCTTCTGAAGACCGCTCTCTTCAATGCTATGCGGCTTCATTGAGGTTATGGGAAGGAAGGTTGCTCTTCCCTGACCCGTTTGCTTTAAAAACGCAATAGCCGCCTTTGCCGCATCCTCGTTTTCGGTAACGATATTCTGAATAGCACCCGCGAGTGCGGTTTCGATAGCAACGGTGTATTCCGTCGGCACAGATATTATCTTGCTGACGGGTCCGTGAATTCCTCTGAGTCCGCCCTCGGAAGCCCTCTTGGCAATAGCCTTGATGCTATAACCGAAGCCTTCCATATTCTTCTCAAGGTCTTTTAGAATAGCCGCTTTGGAAAGTTTTTCCTCTGCTTTCACTATAAGCTTCTGCTTTTCTTCATTTATTGCATCAAGCTTATTTTTCTTCATATTGTAAAGAGAAAGAACGCCGTTTTTAGCATTATCATATTCGGCGATTTTCTCCTTTAAGGTCTCTAAAAGCTCCTCGCAGTTTTTCTTTTCTTCCTCTATAACAGCGCGGTTTTCTTCGCCTTGGCTAAGCGCAGAACGAAGTTCCGTTACCCTCTCCGTAAGGTTCCCGACCGCCGCTTCTGAGGACGCGATAGCAACCGCCTTATCCGAAAGTTCTAATGCTATTTTGCTTATGCGAACTGATAATTCGTCTTCCTCACGGAATACCTCTCCGCCCTTGTTTTCAAGGGAAGAAAGGGTCTTTTCGAGTTCTGATATAATCTTTTCAAGTTCCTCTTTTTTAAGGGTCAGTTCTTGTTTGTGGGCCTCTTCCTTTTCTATCTGAGCCTTTATTTCGCTCTCCTTATCGCCCGAAGCAGAAAGTCCCGCTTCGACTCTTTCAAGGTCTAATCCTGCGTGTTCGATATCGTTCTCAAAAACCGCTCTGCGAGACGCCGCTGCAGAAGATTTTTCCTCAAGTTCCGATATCTCGTTTCTGAGGTTTTCAATACTGACCGCAATCTCTCTCGTTTTCTCATAGATCTCTTCAACAAGACGGTCTATTCCCTCGAGATCGCCCGAAACGGCATCATATTCTGCCTTAACCGAAGAAATTCTGTTTTCGTGGTCACGAAGTTCTTCCTTAATAAGACCTAACTGATGGACCCAAACGGAAATCTCGAGTGTCTTTTTCTCCGAAGAAAACTCTATGTATTTCTTAGCCTTTTCGCTCTGCTCCTTCAAGGGACCAACTCTTCCCTCGAGTTCCGAAAGGATATCGTTAAGACGAACGAGATTATCCTCTGCTGCGGCGAGTTTCTTCTCGGCCTCTTCTTTTCTGTAACGGTATTTTGAAATACCCGAAGCCTCTTCGAATATCTCTCTTCTTTCCGCCGATTTAGCACCGATTATTTCGGATATTCTGCCCTGACCGATAAGCGAATAACCGTCGCGGCCGAGACCCGTATCCATAAACATTTCATAGATATCCTTAAGTCTGACGGTGTTGCCGTTTATTCTGTATTCACTATCGCCCGAGCGGTAATATTTTCTCGTAACGGTGATATCGTCGCTATCGAAAGCAATATCTCTCGTCGAGTTATCAATAGTCAGAGAAACCTCGGCAAAACTCTGGGAATGACGGGACTTGGTTCCGTTAAAGATAACGTCCTCCATCTTTCCGCCGCGAAGAGTCTTAGCCGACTGCTCACCGAGCACCCAACGAACCGCGTCACTGATATTACTCTTTCCGCTTCCGTTAGGACCGACAACGGCGGTAATACCGTCTTCAAAATTAAGTTTAATCTTATCAGGGAACGATTTGAAGCCCTGCATTTCTAGGGATTTTAATCTCACTTTTTTATATCCTTCCGATTTCAATTTCGTATTTACCTAAAGAGCCGTCGGTTAAAAACTCAACCTCAAACCCCTCTTCTTTTAACTTCTTTTGATTGGAACTGTGTTGTCCCTTAGCCTTACTGATGCTCTTGGGATTAACAAAAACTTTAGCCGTTAAAAGTTTCTTTTCTATAAGTTCTTTTTTTATTATATCATAAAAGATACGGTTTTCGCAAAGTTCTTTAAAGGCAGGATGAAAAGGTCCTGCAACATAAGAACTTTTAAGACTCTCTTCGCTATGAAGGCCAACCTTTATAACCTCAATTCCCGCCTTCTCAAACCTCAGTATCATTTCGGAAACTATCTCCACCGCTTCAGAAAGACCGAGCGGGGTAAACTTTCCGCTTTTATAAAGGCCGAAAAGCTCGGTGTTTTCCACCACCACCGTCGGATAGATCCTCACGGTATCGGGTCTGAGACCGATAACCTCTTCCATAGTCTTGAGCGCGGTTTCTTTTGTGTCTCCGTAAAGACCGGGCATTATCTGAAGCCCCAAAGAAAACCCGTGTTTTTTTATCCTCTCGGAGCCGAGCGCGATATCCGACGCCGTATGTCCTCTTTTATTAAGAGAAAGAACAAAGTCGTCGGTGCTCTGAGCGCCAAGTTCAATCGAACGAACGCTATATCTTTTCAAGACCGAAAGCACCTCGTCCGATACCGCATCGGGTCTCGTTGAAAGCCTTATTCCCAAAAGGCCGAACTCTTTAACCACCTTTTCGGCGCCCTCGAGATATTCTATCATTTTCTCGGTTGGAATGGCGGTAAAACTGCCGCCGAAAAAGGCAATCTCGGTGTTTCTTCTCTTTTCTTCCGTCATTTTTAAGGCTTCTGCGGAAGCCGTTTTAATAACGGTCTCAACGCTCGGTGCTAAAGTTTCTCCGGAAATTGATCTTTGATTACAAAAGGTGCACTGATGAGGACACCCCATATGAGGAATGAAAAATGAAATGTTAGCGTGTTTCATTCTCCCATCAACTCCAACGCCTGACGCGCCGCCATCTGTTCAGCCTGTTTTTTACTCTTTCCTGTTGCCGTTGCCAAAACGTTGGAATTGAGCATTAAATCGACCGTGAACCTCTTATCGTGGTCGGGTCCTGTTTCCCCGGTTAAAACGTATTCTATATTTTCCTCGGGGTTTTTCTGAATAACCTCTTGAAAAAGGGTTTTATAATCTTTATCAATTATAGGCTTCTCCAGTCTCTTCTCAACGAACCTTAAAATAAATTTTTCCGCCTCCGGAAAACCGCCGTCGAGATAGATTGCCGCGATAAGCGCCTCGAATGCGTCCGAAGTAACGCTCGGTCTCGTTCTGCCGCCCGTTACCTCTTCTCCTCTACCGAGATAGAGAAAGCTTCCCAGATCAATTTCGTGAGCAAACTCTGCGAGTGAAGACTCGCAAACGAGTGCCGCACGAAGTTTGGTGAGTTCTCCCTCAGGGTATTCGTTAAACATCGAAAAAAGCTTGTTCGCAACAACCAACGATAAAACGCTGTCGCCCAAAAACTCGAGCCTTTCGTTGCTCTTGCCCCCGTTTTTTCTCTCGTTAACAAAAGATGTGTGTTTAAGGGCAGTATTAAGAAGCTCCTTGTTTTTAAAAACGTATCCTATACTCTTTTCAAGTAAAGAAATCTTGTCCATTATTCTTCTTTTCCCTCAGTTAAATGCGAGAGGGAAGCAACCTCTTCCTTAATTTTTCCTATCATATCACTTTTAACGCATCCGATAGCCTGTCTTACCGCATTCTTGAATGCGCGTTCATCAGAACTTCCGTGAGCCTTGATAACAGGCTTCTGAACACCTAAAAGCGGTGCGCCGCCGTGTTCTGAATAGTCCATCTTTTTCTTAAAGTCTGCAATTCCGCCCTTAACGAGAAGATATGCAAGACCAGAGAAAATATTTTTCTTAAAAACTGCCTTAATTCTTCCCGAGAACATCTTCGCAACACCCTCGGTAAGCTTTAATATAACGTTGCCCGTAAATCCGTCTGCCACAACAACGTCGCAGAAGGTTGAAGGAATATCTCTCGGCTCAACGTTACCTCTGAAGTTAAGTCCCGACTCGGAAAGAAGCTTGTAGGCTTCGAGCTGAAGGGGAGTTCCCTTGGTCTCCTCTGCGCCGATGTTAACAAGGCCGACAGAGGGGTTCTCAACACCGTAAATCTTCTTCATATAAACAGAGCCCATAGCCGCGAACTGAAGAAGCATAGATGCTCGGCAAACCGCATTGGCTCCGATATCCATAATCATTGTGTTTTTATTATCTCCCGGCAAAACGGTAGCAAGTGCAGGTCTTTTGACCCCTTTAAGTCTCTTAACGATAAGGGTTGCACCAACAACGAGCGCCGCCGTGCTTCCGGCAGACACAAAAGCATCTCCGTTTCCTTCGCTGAGCATACGAAGTCCTACCGACATCGAAGACCCTGCCTTCTTTTTGAGAACGTCGGTCGGGTCGTCGCACATTTCAATAACCTCATCGGCATTCACTATTTCTATCCCCGAGATATCTATTCCGTTCTCCAAGGCACAAGCCTTGATCTTCTCCTCGGAACCAACTAAAACGATATCCTCTTTATATTCCTTTTTCGCGGCCACTACGCCTTTAATAACCGCCAACGGTGCGTTATCTCCTCCAAAAGCATCAACAATAATTCTCATTTTTTCCACCCCTTAAAAGTTTTCCTTTAAAAACTCTGTCATCGACTGTTCTGCCCTGTCAGCCACCATAATATATCTTTCCTGCTTAGGTATACGTCCCGAAACCGAAGGAAGAAGTCCCATATTAGCCCCCATCGGTTCGAAATCTTTGGTAAAATCGTTGCTTATGTGTCTCTGAAGAGCACCTATCATAGTATCGTGAGGGAACAGAAGAGGTTCTTTTCCCTCTAATACCCTCGCCATATTAATTCCCGCCAGAATTCCGCTGGAAGCCGACTCCATATAGCCTTCAACACCCGTCATCTGACCTGCGAAAAACAGATCCTTTCTGCCTTTAAGTCTCGAAAACTGATCGAGCACCTTAGGACTGTTTATAAAGGTGTTTCGGTGCATAACGCCTTTTCTTGTGAAGTTAGCATTCTCAAGACCGGGGATCATTCTGAAGACCCTGTCCTGCTCGGGAAATTTTAAATTCGTCTGGAAGCCAACGAGGTTATAGTTACTTCCCTCTTTGTCTTCGCTCCTTAGCTGAAGCACCGCGTAGGGTCTTCTGTTCGTTCTCGGGTCATAAAGTCCTACCGGCTTCATAGGTCCGAACCTTAAAGTATCTCTTCCCCTTTTCGCCATAACCTCAACCGGCATACATCCCTCATACACCCTGAAAACGTCCTTTTCAAAGGTTTCGAGTTCCACCGTTTCGGCAGTGATAAGCGCGTCGTAAAACGCGTTATACTCTTCTTCGGTAAAAGGGCAGTTGATATAATCATCGTCGCCCCTGTTATACCTTGAGGCTTTGAATACCTTATCGTAATCAATACTGTCTGCCGATACAACGGGCGCCGCCGCATCAAAGAAGTAAAGTTCGTTCTCTCCGAACAGTTCTTTAAGGCTTTCTGATAAGCCTTCGCTCGTTAAAGGACCTGTTGCTATAACCGTCGGTCCTTCGGGCACTTTTGTTACTTCCTCTCTTTTAAGCGTTATCTTCGGGTGAGAGGAAATAACCTTTGTTATCTCTTCTGAAAAAAGCTTTCTGTCAACCGCCAAAGCGCCGCCTGCCGCAACCGAAGCCTTGTCGGCGGCATTAAGGCAAACCGAACCGAGCCTTCTCATTTCTTCCTTTAAAAGTCCCGCCGCACTACCGTGGCGCATGGCCTTTAAGGAGTTAGAGCAAACAAGTTCGCCGAACATATCGGTCTTATGTGCAGGGGTCATTTTATTTGGGCGCATTTCATATAAAACCACGTCTATACCGCGGTTTGCGAGTGCAAAGGCCGCTTCGCAGCCTGCAAGTCCCGCCCCTACAACATTAACCGTCATTTCTTTTTCTGCTCCTTTTTATATCCGCAGCCCTCTTTCAAGCAATAGATACCTGCATCCTTGCCCTTTCTCTTAAAGAGACTGCTGTCACAATTCGGACATTTGTCCGCTATCGGTGTATCCCAGGTCATAAAACCGCATTCCGTTCCCTTTTCACAGGCATAGAAGAGTTTTCCTTTTTTAGATTTTCTCTCCACCATTTTACTGTTGCAAACGGGGCAAAATCCCTTGGTTTCGACCGTTATGGATTTCGTTGTCTTGCATTCGGGATATCCGGGACAGGCTAAAAACTTTCCGAATCTTCCCTCTTTAATAACCATCTTTCTTCCGCAGTTAGGACAAACCTCGTCGGTCTCAACGTCCGGAATCTTCATTCTTGTGCCTTCCATATTATCCTCTGCCGCAGTCAGCATATCGGTAAAGGGACCGTAAAAATCGGTCATAGCATCAAGATAGGTTATCTTGCCCTCTTCTACTGAATCGAGCTTTGACTCCATTCCCGCGGTGAATTTTACGTCAACGATGGAACTGAACTGCTCCTCCATAAGTTTGGTGGTAACCTCGCCTATTGCAGTGGGCTTTAAAGATTTCTGTTCCCTCTCAACGTAGTTTCTCTGGAGAATGGTTGTTATCGTCGGAGCGTAGGTAGAAGGTCTGCCTATACCGTTTTCCTCCAGCGCCTTTATAAGCGACGCCTCGGTGTATCTCGCGGGGGGCTCGGTGAAATGCTGCTGACCCTCGAGTGACACAAGGCAAAGTTTTTCATTCTCCGAAAGAATTGGAAGCGCCGAGGTCTTCTCCTCTTTCTCGTCCTTGCCCTCTTCGTAAATTCTTGTGTAACCGTCGAACGCGGTGGAATATCCACTTGCCTTGAATTCTGCCTTACCCGCGGTTATAACAACGCTCGTGGTGTTAAGAACTGCATCCTTCATCTGTGACGCCATAAATCTGTTCCAGATAAGGCTGTAGAGTTTAAACTGATCCGAAGTCAGACTGTCCTTTAACATCATAGGTGTCAGTTTAGGATCTGCAGGTCTTATTGCTTCGTGCGCGTCCTGAGAATTGTTTTTCGATTTATAGTAGTTAGGCTTATCGGGATAGTATTCCGCGCCGTATGAGCCGATTATATATTCCTTTGCAGCATCTCTCGCAACGTCCGATACCCTTAAAGAGTCGGTTCTCATATAGGTTATAAGACCGGTTGTGCCAACGCCCTTAACGTCAACGCCCTCGTAAAGTTCCTGAGCCGTTTTCATAGTTCTCTTAGCCTGGAAGCCAAGTTTTCTTGCACCCTCTTGCTGAAGGGTCGAGGTCGTGAAAGGCGGAGCAGGGTGCTTCTTTTTCTTGCCGTTTTTAACCGACGAAACAATGTATTCTGCACCGTCGAGGCTCTTTATTATCTTATCCGCATCTTCACCCGAGGAAAGAACGGGAGTTTTTCCCTCAAAGCTTGATAACTTTGCAGAAAACTTCTTCTTTGCTCCCTCTTTGGTGAATAAAGCCTCAATACTCCAGTATTCTTTTGCCTTAAAGGCAGAAATTTCTCTTTCTCTGTCAACAATGAGTTTCACTGCGACCGACTGAACTCGTCCTGCAGAAAGCCCCTTTCTTATTTTTCTCCATAAAAACGGACTTAATTTATATCCCACTAATCTGTCGAGAACCCTACGGGCCTGCTGAGCATCAACAAGCGAAAGGTCGATAGTTCTGGGACTGGCCATTCCCCTCTTTATTCCCTGACCCGTTATCTCGTCGAAAGTAACTCGGTTCTCTTCAGAAAGGGAGAGTCCTAAAATATGTGCAAGATGCCACGAAATAGCCTCACCTTCACGGTCGGGGTCTGTTGCGAGATAAACCGTCTCACTTTTAGACGCGGCGTCCTTTAATTTCTTTATTGTGTCTTTCTTGTCGGGCATGTTAACGTATTTAGGCTCGAAACCGTTTTCAACGTCAACTGCAATTTTGCTCTTGGGAAGATCTCTGACGTGTCCCATAGAAGCAATAACCTCGAAGCCCGAACCAAGATATTTCTTTATGGTTTTAGCCTTCGCAGGTGACTCAACAATTACTAACTTTTGCATAAAAGCTTCTCCTATTTTATAACAATTTTTCCTGCTTTATCCTTTTCAGTATATCCGTCCATCTCTAAACTTATGAGTTCTCCCGTTAAAACAGAAGGATCTATACCTGTTTTCTTAACGATGGAGTCAAAGTCTGACGGGCCTTCCTTCAGCGCTTCAATTATCTTGTTGCCAAGACCGCTGAGCTTTGGTTTTCTTTCTGCCTTTTTCTTTTCCGAAGACCCGAAGAAAATGTTCTTAGAATTTTTATCTATCTTCGAAAAATCTAACCTGTCGGGGTAGGAAGAAACCAACGTCAGAAGCACGTCGGCTCCCGAAAGCGCAGGCGGCACCCCGTCGGTAAGAAGCGCGTTAGTGCCTTTTGAAAGTTCATCATACGGATCACTCGGAACCGAAAATATCTCCTTACCCTGCTCTATCGCGTGAGACGCGGTTATGAGCGTTCCGCTTATTTCGGGCGCTTCGACCGCCAAAACTGCATCGGAAAGACCCGAAAGGAGTCTGTTTCGAGGGCGGAAGTTTTCACTGAGCGCACTCATTGTCGGCGGATATTCGCTTATCAGAACGCCGCCCTTTTCTATTATCTTCTTTTTGGTAGACCTTGTAACAGCAGGATAGTTAACGTCTAACGAACAAGCCATAATACCAATGGTTTTGCCGTTTGCCAATAACGCTCCCTCACTCGCGGCAGCATCAATCCCGTCTGCCACACCCGTGCATACCACCGCTCCCGCAGAAGCTATATCATAGCAAAAATGAGCCGCAGTCTTTCTGCCCTTCTCACTTGCCTTTCTTGTTCCCGCAACACTGACAACGGGCTTCATATTAAGCACCGACGTGTCGCCGAAAGCGTATATAATAAGCGGCGGGTCCGAAAGGTTTCTAAGGCTTTCGGGATATCTCTCGTCGTCGAAAGGAATTATATCTATCCCTTTCTTCTCACAAAGGCTTACCACCTGTTCGCATTCTGCGACCGAGGTGTCCGAAATCGCCTTCATATCCCGTTTTGTCAGATATTCACGCGCCTTGTCTTTAGCGCGGTAAAACTCCTCGGGAGAAGAATAATCCGAAAGCACCTTCATAGCGGTTTGCGGTTTTCTCAGAAACACCTTTTGAAGCCAAACGTAGTATTTCAAATTCATTTTCCCTGCCTCAATGAATACATAATTATTCCTGCCGCAACCGAAGCGTTAAGGCTTTCGGCGCCGCCCGACATCTCTATGGTGAGTTTTCTTTTACAAAGCGAAATAGCCTCTTTCGAAACGCCGTTTCCCTCGTTACCGATAACAACGGCACAGTTTTCGGGAAAGCAGATGTTATTAAGACTGTCCATTTCCTCTTCGGATAAAACTGCGGCAAAGGTTTCAAATCCGTTCCGGTTAAGCGTTAAAAGAGCCTCTTCAATAGGCATCTCAGATATATTGACCCTCAAAACACTTCCCATTGAAGCGCGGAGTCCTTTGGGCGAAAATATATCAACGCTATCGGGCGAAATGATAACCCCCGAAATAGAAAAAGCGTCAGCAGTTCTGAGAATAGTTCCAACGTTTCCTATATCCTGCAAACAGTCAAGCAGAAGATACCTGCCGCTACCAAAATTGCATCTGTTAACGGGTCTTTCAAAAACGCAGAATATTCCCTCGGGCGTTTTCTGATCAGAAATCTTTGCCGCGATATCTTCGGTAATAACGTAAATGCGGTCGGAAAAAGGGGCAAGAGCATCCCCTAAATCCTTTAAGCATTTATCCGTCAGGTAGATCTCGGCGGGAGAAATATTCTCTCTCATAAGCTCAAAAAACAGTTTTATTCCGGGCGCAACTGCAAGACCCGTCTCTCTTCGGAACGAGGTCTTTGAGATAAGTTTTACAAGCCTTAAAATGCGTTTATTCTGTTTTGAGGCTATCTTTTCCACCGATTTTTCCTCCTGATAAAAACGGAAAGACGCCCGACAAGTTAAATCTCATCGGGCGTTTTTTATTTATTTTGCAAGTGCTTTTTTAGCTTTTTCGCAAAGAGATGCGAATGCCTTAGGATCGCTGATTGCGATTTCCGAAAGCATCTTACGGTTGAGCGCTATACCAGCTTTTTTAATGCCGTTCATGAAGGTTGAATAGTTCATACCGTTCATTTTGCAGCCTGCAGAAATTCTGGTGATCCATAAACTTCTGAAATCTCTCTTCTTGAGTTTACGTCCGATATATGCATACTGACCGGATTTCATTACCGCTTCTTTTGCGGTCTTAAAGAGTCTGCTTTTTCCGCCCCAATATCCCTTAGCGAGCTTCAAAGTCTTTTTTCTTCTCTTGCGAGTCATCATCGCTCCTTTAATACGAGCCATTGTATCTTACCTCCGATTTTTGTTCTTTTAATTCAGCCGCGCCTTACTTGTAGGGGATCAGCTTCTTGAGTGTTGCAGCAGTGGTCTGTCCTGCATAGGTAGTCTGACGAAGACCTCTTTTGCGCTTAGATGTTTTCTTGTTAAGAATGTGCGATTTGTTGCAATGAGCGTGTTTTACTTTACCGGTTTTGGTAAGGTTAAAACGTTTTTTTGCTCCGCTGTGTGTCTTTAACTTAGGCATAGTATTCTTTCCTCCTGTTTTTTACTTGGAAGGCTTAGCCGAAACAAACATTAACATGCTTTTTCCTTCAAGTTTCGGCGCCTTATCTATAACACCAAACTCCGAAAGGGCGTCAGCTGCTCTTTGCATAACATCCTTACCAAGTTCTGAATGTGCCATCTCTCGTCCTCTGAATCGGATCGAAACCTTAACCCTGTCGCCCGATTTTAAAAACTTCTTGGCTTGGTTGATCTTTGTGTTGAAATCGTTGGTATCAATATTGAGAGATAACCTGATTTCCTTAACGTCAACCGTTTTTTGTTTTTTTCTTGCTTCCTTTTCCTTTTTGAGCTGCTCAAAACGGTATTTACCGTAATCCATTATGCGGCACACCGGCGGAACAGCCTGAGGCGCAATCTTTACCAGATCAAGATTATGCTCATAAGCAATCTTCTGGGCATCCTCTGCCGAAACGATTCCCATCTGAGCCCCATCGGGTCCGATAAGCCTTATCTCCTTATCTCTGATCTCTTCGTTGATCTGAACTTCTTTCTCGCTAATAGCGGTTCACCTCCAAAAAATTAAAGCGTGAACAAAAAAGTTCACGCTTCAAAAACATCCCGCAAAATGCAGGTAAAGTTTCATTATTAACCAACTGCGGACGGAACCGAGCGGTGAGAACGAAGCGCGTTCTTCTTTGTTGTCCTCTGTATTTTATCAACATTTCTTCGATTTGTCAACATTTTTTGTAAAAAATTTGTTGGATTTTTATAAAAGTTTTTCTTGCAAACCGAAAAGCATTGTGATATATTTAGTATATATATGTATGTTTGGAGGAAAAGGTCGCCTTGAATAAGAGAATTTATCTGTCGTCTCCCACCATGCACGGTGAGGAACAATTCTACGTAAAGGAAGCGTTTGACACTAACTGGATTGCCCCATTGGGCAAGAACGTTAACGAGTTTGAACGTGAAGTTGCCGCATACACCGGTTGCGGTTATGCAGCTGCTTTATCGTCGGGCTCAGCTGCACTGCACCTTGCCTGCAAACTCTGCGGAGTCGGAGATGGCGATATTGTTTTCTGCAGCGACTTTACCTTTGCCGCGACCGTCAACCCCGTTTCATACGAAAAAGGCCACCAGATTTTCATCGACTCTGAGAGAGATTCCTGGAATATGGATCCGGGCGCTCTTTTAAAAGCCTTCGAAACATACGGAAGACCCAAAGCAGTTATGCTCGTTAACCTTTTCGGAACACCCGCTAAGTTAGACGAGATCAAAGAGATCTGCGACCGATACGAAGTTCCTCTCATTGAGGATGCTGCCGAAAGTCTCGGCGCTACATATAACGGAAAACAAACCGGAACCTTCGGAAGATTCGGAGTTTTCTCCTTTAACGGAAACAAGATCATAACCACGTCAGGCGGCGGTATGCTCATAAGCGAAAGCGAAGAGGATATTAAAACAGCCCGTTTCCTCGCAACTCAGGCGCGTGATCCTGCTCCCCATTATCAGCATTCAACCATCGGATATAACTACCGTATGTCCAACGTTGTTGCAGGAATAGGAAGAGGTCAGATAAAGTATCTCGATGAACATATCGCATTAAAAAGAGAAATCTACGAGTTCTATAAGGAAACCCTCAAGGATCTTCCTATAAAGATGAACCCTTATCTCCCCGAATCGTCTCCTAACTTCTGGCTTTCTTGTATGACTATAGAGGACGATCGCTTTAACCCTTACGATCTTTGGGAAAAACTCGCTTCTCATAACGTTGAGTCCCGTCCCGTATGGAAGCCTATGCATATGCAACCCGTTTTTGCAGGTCACGAATTCGTAACCGTTGAAGAAAAGGCAGTTGGCGAAGACATCTTCTCTAAAGGTCTTTGTCTCCCGAGTGACATTAAGATGACCGATCTTGAGAAAGAAAGGGTCGTAACTATAATTAAAAACTTCTTTAACGGCGAATAATTCCGTTAAAATCTATCTAAACGGCGCAGACGCTCCCGAAAGGGTTCGTTCAGCGCCTATTAAGTAGTTTAGGGGGTTCTTCACATCCAAACCATAAACTGCTAAACCTGTTTGAAAGAGGAGCAGTAATGTATAGGAAATTTTTTAAGCGCTTTTTTGATATAATATTGTCTTTAGTCTGTTTGATTATCCTTTCGCCGCTATTTTTAGTGATAGCTATCCTTATCCGAATATTTATGGGAAGTCCCGTAATTTTCAGGCAGGAGAGGTGCGGAAAGGGTAATCAATCGTTTTACATACTGAAATTCAGAACAATGACCGATAAAAAGGATGAAAACGGAGAACTTCTTCCCGACGCTCTCCGCCGCAGTGCCTTCGGCAATTTTCTCAGAGGCACAAGTCTCGATGAGCTCCCCGAGCTTATCAATATCTTAAAAGGCGAAATGTCGTTTATCGGGCCCCGCCCGCTTCTTACGCACTACTACCCCTATTATACCGTGCGTGTGCTTCATAGATTAGCCGT
>JAZNVP010000040.1:0-3593 GCA_045592865.1 Oscillospiraceae bacterium | reverse complement strand
ATCTTCGGTTAACTTAGACACCGTTACGTTTTCTTGGACGCCGAGAAAATCTGAATATTTCATTTTCACAAGCAACTGATATGCAACTGAATCCAAAAGCTTTGATTTTTCAGTAATGGGTAAATTAGATTTAGAAATCTTTATAAGCTCTTCAAAAAGTTCTTTTAACTCTTCATCAGGCTCTGTTATTAAAGTTACGTCTGAAAATACTTCTCCTAAAATACTACCGATTTTCTCGCTTTCAAAGAATTCGAGCACACACCTTGTATATGTATTATGATCAGATACAATAAACTGATGGAAATGCTCTTTCGGTATTACAACCATTGAGCCTTTTTTTAGTTCCCCTTGAATATTCTTGGAAACAAACTGCGTTTCTCCGTCTATAAAGTAGAGAATCTCATCGTAACAGTGAAACTCTCTACCCTCTAAAGCAGGGCTTCCCTTAGCGAACTTGAATTTACCCGACTCGGAACTAAGGAGATATTTAAATTCGTTTTCCATAACATCACCCTATTAAATATTATCAATGATTTGCAGGATTTGCAAGAGCATTTGCGGAATTAACCATTGAAAATGTGTTTTCTGCAACCTATAATTAGATAAAAAAGGAGTGAATTTATGAACGTTTTACGCAAAAAAATTGATAATAAAGAAAAAATATGCGGAACAATAGTCAGCCTTACCGACCCTGCTCATTGCGAGATTATTGGCAACGCAGGTTACGATTTTATTTGGATAGACACCGAACACACCTATATGTCGCACAAAGAGGTGCTTTGCCATCTTAATGCCGCAAGGTCAACGGGCACACCCGCTATCGTTCGTTTACCGCAGAACGATCTTACTGCGACAAAGAAAATACTCGAAATGGATCCCGACGGTATCATTTTCCCGATGTCAAGAACCGCCGAAGAGGTGCGCTCATTAATTGATATGACTCTCTATCCACCGTATGGCTCAAGAGGTTTTGGGCCTATGAGGGCGATCAAATACGGTGCCGCAGACGTTAAGGAATACACCTCTGAAAAGAGTTTGGAAACTCTTAGATTTGTTCAGATCGAGCACATTGATTTCATTGATAATCTCGAGGAGATAGTTAAGATCCCCTTTATTGACGGTTTTATTTTCGGGCCCAACGATCTATCGGGGTCTCTTTCGATGCTTGGTGACGTATTTGACGATAAGGTAACGAAAGCAATAAACCGCGCTATTAAAATTCTCAGAAACAATGGCAAATATATTGGTCTTGCCGTTGGAATGAGCGACGACGTTTTAAAATATTGGTCGCAGTTTGACGTTGATATGATAACTGCAGGTGCAGACTGGAACTTTATATTCGAGCATTCAAAACTTATATTCGAAAGACTTAATAAATATCATAAAAACACACCTTGACTTTAAGTCTTCTTAGTGATATATTCTTGATATTAAACAATGAGGAGATACCATTATGTCAAGAATTGAAGAAATTGATAAAAATTTTAAGGTTGATGTAACCATCAACAAAGAAGATATTCAATACCACAGCATATTCGATGAGCCTTTTAAAATCTACGGGCTGTTCTATGAAGATAGCAAGTTCAGAAGACTGCCCGAAGCAGTTGCAAAAACGGTTAACGATGGAGTGTTGGGACTTCACGCTAACACTGCTGGTGGAAGAGTTCGCTTTAAAACAGACAGCGATTATGTTGCGATAAAAGCCTCAATTTCCAACTCGACCAGAATGGATCATTTCACACTTGTTGGCTCTGCCGGATTCGATATTTACGTTAACGAAAACGGATTTGAAAATTATAACGGCACCTTCCGTCCACCCTACACGTTAAAAGACGGATATGAGAGCGTTATAAATTTTAAAAACAAGGAAATGCGCGAAATTACAATACACTTTCCTCTCTATTCAGACGTAAACAAGCTTTATATTGGACTTTGTAAAAATGCTTTAATTGAGGAGCCCTCTCGATACACCTACGAAAAGCCGGTTGTTTTCTACGGGTCATCTATAACTCAAGGCGGATGCGCATCGAGACCCGGTAACGCTTATCAGAACATACTTTCAAGACGCTTGAGATTTGATCACGTAAATCTCGGTTTTTCAGGAAGCGCGAGAGCTGAAGACACAATTATTGATTACATAAACGGACTTGAAATGTCAGTCTTTGTTTACGATTATGACCACAACGCACCCGACGTTACGCATCTCAGAAACACCCACGAAAAGATGTTTTTAAGAATAAGAGAAAAACACCCCAATCTTCCGATACTTATGATGACAAGACCTAAATATTATCTCAACGATGAAGAAAAAGAGCGTTTTGAAATAGTTAAAAAGACCTACGAAAACGCAGCTAATCGCGGAGATAAGAACGTTTATTTTATCCCCGGTCCTAAACTTATGGAAAAAGCTTTAAACGAGGGAACGGTTGACGACTGCCACCCTACCGATCTCGGCTTTTACTCTATGGCAGATGCAATAGAACCTGTTCTTAAAGAAATACTTGAAAACATTTAACAAAAAAGCACAGGCTTAGCCTGTGCTTTCCCTACAATAATAATGAAAACCCGTTCTCTGAACGGGTTTTTTCATTGACTTTTATCATAATATGTTATATAATGTGGATATAGTTGGAGGTGTGTGGATATGTTTGCAAACGAAAGGCAAAATAGAATCTTTGAAATTATAAAAACAAAGGGTGCCGTTACGACTAACGAGCTTATCCAAATTTTCGGAGTTTCAATTGAAACAGTTCGAAGGGACCTTCTTTCAATGGAAAAGGACGGAAAACTTAATCGTGTTCACGGCGGAGCCGTTGCAAAAAGCGAAATGAAGCCATTTCTGGACCTATCTTCCCGAAACAAAGAATACGAAAAGGAAAAGTCGGCACTTTCCATAAAAGCGACAGAGTTCATAAGAGAGGGCGATATTATTGCTTTAGATACCGGAAGCACCGCAATTATTTTCGCTTCTGTTCTGAAAGAATACTTTTCAAACCTTACTATCGTTACCCACTCACTTGACGTATTCAATATCCTTGCTCATCACAAGAACTTTTCGGTTATTCTGACAGGCGGACACTTCTTAAAAGAAGAAAATGCCTTCTATGGCTCTTTGGCAATCAAAACTATAGAAAACCTAAACATTCAAAAGTCTTTCATATTCCCCTCCGCCGTTTCCTTAAGAGGCGGTGTTTGCGATTATGAAAAAAATCTCATCGGTGTTCAGGAATATATGCTAAAATCTGCCGACGAGGTTTATATTCTTGCTGATAGCAGTAAATTCGAGAAAAAGGCTCTGTTAAAGGTAAGTGATACTTCTCAGAACTTCATTTACGTTACAGACAATGGTATTTCGAACGAAATTTTAGACCTATATAAAGATAACGGGCTTAGCATTTATACGGGAGGCAACAATGACTAAAGAACTAACAAAAAACAGAAAAAAAGGCTTGGTCGTGCTTTTCACCATTACCTACATTATCAGCTACGTTACAAGAATTAACTACGGCGCCGTTATTTCTGAGATGGAATCAGCAACAGGAATTGCGAGAAATTTACTGTCAATGGCGGTCACCGGAAGCTTTATTACCTAC
>JAZNVP010000039.1:0-10191 GCA_045592865.1 Oscillospiraceae bacterium | reverse complement strand
CACTATATCCAAACACCCGATGGGGAGGTAGACTTTTATTCGTTATCCTTTACCTCGGACTATTTTCAAAATGTCAAAGAAGCGAATAAGTTAATTTTGGATTTTCTGTTATATCTCAAAGCGGAACAGGCGGAAAGAATTGAGCCAAAGATTTCCTTATCTTATGAAGATATGATTTTTACCAATATCCTTTTCAAAAGAATAATGGCGGAATTCTCCTGTAATAAAACAGGCAAGAATGAGATTGTAAAGGAAACAGTTTCGGTTCTCATTTCGCTTTTCGCCCGTGTATATTTTGAAGAAAACGCTTCAGCTCTTGTTGCCAAAGAAAATCGGCAGATTGTAATGCACAGCATCGAATACATTAAAAATCATTTTGATGATGAGATAACCCTCTCCGAAATTGTGCAACGCTCTGCTATGTCTAAAACAAATTTTTGTACAATTTTTAATTCCATTACTGGTATGCCATTTAAGGAATACCTTAATCATTACCGTATCGAGCGCGCTGCCGAGCTAATAGTATCCGGTGAAAAGATTTCTGTAGCTGCAAACAGTTGTGGCTACAGTGATTTCAGTACCTTTTACCGAAATTTCAAAAAAAATATGGGAATGTCGCCATCCGAATTTGCTGGCAAAAACAGAACTTAAAAAGCGAGGTGTATTTCACCTCGCTTTTGCTATGTATAGGTCAAAATATCCTGGTTTTCGTCAAAAATTTTTCTTCAAAAACCACCCGAAAGCCCAGTGTTTATAAGGGCTTATAGCACTTTTGTGTTATTATGACGACCGCAATCCTTTAATTTAAAATCGTGTTGTTAGAATTTGTAAATACAGGAGATTTATACTTGAAATTAACATTTGAAAGATGTATAATTGTAAAAAGATATAGAAAGATAGGTGTGTTATGATGAAAAATGCGATTATTTTTGGAGACAGTTATTCTACCTTTAAGGGTTACGTGCCCGAGGGTTATATTTGTTATTATTCGGAGAACATGCGCCCCGAAACAGACGTTACACGCGTTGAGGAGACCTGGTGGTATCAGGTAGTAAAAGAAGCGGGACTAAACTTAATTATGAACAACAGCTGGTCGGGCTCGCCGATTTGTTACACGGGATATGATAACGCTGACTGCTCTGAGACTTCTTCGTTTATTTGCAGATTTAAAAAACTTAAAGACGAAGGCTTTTTTGAAAAGAATAGGGTCGACACCGTTTTTATTTTCGGCGGAACTAACGATAATTGGTGCGGCGCTCAGCTTGGAGAGGCAAAATGGGAGAATATAGAGAAAGAGGATCTTTATTCTGTGCTCCCTGCGGTATATCTGTTTTTAAGATTAGTCAGAGAAACCCTTCCCGAAGCGGAGATTTACTGTCTTATCAACACCGAGTTAAAAGACGAATTAACCGAAGCGCTGCTTAATGCATCCGAAAGAAACGGCATAACCCCGATAAGATTTAAGGAAATTGGTAAAAACTGCGGTCATCCGACCATAAAGGGAATGAAGGATATAAAGAACGCAGTGTTAGAGGTTATGGGTAAATAAAAGAAAAACCGCAGATCAGGGTCTGCGGTTTTTGTGTTTTTGGGATAGGATTTCACACAATTCTGTCCGAATTTTGAATTGTTAGGGGAAGGCAAGGACGGTATAATTATAGAAAAGGAGATGTTTTTATGATTATAACCGAAAAAAACCGATTTTTAAATCTGCCGATAGATCCTGATGCCGAGAGGCAGAAACTGAGATTTTCTGAAGGCGGAAGGCTTCTTTGCGATTTAGAGGTTTGTTTAGGCTTTGATAACCCGAAGTATTATTATCCCTATGACCTTATTGTTTTTATGGGAAGGGATATAGAGATTTCTGAAGATGGGGGACGTAAGTTCAGTTTTTCGGAAGAGAAAACACCTCCGCCCGACGAACCGCTTAAGCCTTTGGTTCATTTTACCGCCGACTACGGTCTTATAAACGACCCTAACGGTCTTATTTTCTACGAGGGCAGATATCATATGTTTTTCCAGCACAACCCTGCGGGAAACATTATGGCGCATATGCATTGGGGTCACGCAGTGAGCGAGGATCTTATAAATTGGGAGCAGCTTCCCGAGGCGATCATGCCCGATAATATGGGGGATATGTGGTCGGGAAGTTCTATTGTGGATAAGAAAAATCTACTGGGATTTAACACCGATGAGCATGAGGCGCTCGTTATATTCTATACTGCGGCAGGTGGTCTCAGAGAGGCTTCTGAATCTGCTCTGTTTACGCAGTGTATGGCTATAAGCACCGACGGGGGATACACTTTTAAGAAATACAAAGACAACCCGATTCTACCATACATAAAAAATCAGAACCGCGATCCGAAGGTGGTTTATCACGAGGAAAGCGATGCTTACGTTATGGTTCTTTATATTGATAACGGCGAGTTTGCGCTCTTCAGTTCACGCGACCTTATAAACTGGGCGCCGATGCAGACGTTTGTTCCCGGTGCGACGACCGAGTGTCCCGATCTGTTCGAACTCTACGACGCTGACCGAAAAAAATGGGTTTTCGCAGGGGGTGACAGCGGTTATCTTGTTGGCGATTTTGATATTGAAAAAGGGCTTATTAACGTTGGTGCCAAGGGCAGATATGCATACGGAAGGATATATGCAGGGCAGACCTTCAGCAATATAAAGGGCCGAGTTCTGAGGGTTGATATTCAGAAAACGAGAGAGCTTCCGACCGAATATTTTAACAGCTTTATGACTCTTCCTTACGAGCTTTATTTAAAGGATAATTCCATAAGGCTAAAACTTGCTCCCGAGGTGGAGAAGGCAGAGGTTCCTGTTCTGTCGGACGGTTTTGTTTCGCTGGACTCAAGAGAATATGATCTTCCTGATTACAGTGCGAAGATAAAGCTCGGTTTGTCTTCTCTTGAGGAAAAAGCGTCGATATGTTTATTCGGAACCGAGATAGAAATTGACGCCGAAGCGGGTGAAATAAGGTTCGAGGACGTGGTAATGCCTATGTTTTCGGAAAACGGCAGGGCAGAGCTTATGCTGATTGCCGATAGGATCTGCTTCGAGATATTCTCTGCCGACCGTTTTGTTGGCGGAAAGGGAATAGTTTTTGTCGGAAAGGAAAAGAAGGTTTCCTTTAAAGGACCGGGAATAATAGACAGCATCGAAATATGCAGATACTAAAAAAACGGAGTGGGTATCCACTCCGTTTTTTCTATTCAACTGCTTCTCGGATATTAAAGTTATGCGATTCTAAGAGATGCTCTGCCTCTCGTTCACTGCAACCTTTTATCTCGGCCACTATTCTTATCATTCTTGCGCGAAGTTTTTTGTTGGTGGGGCTTAGGTTTATCATAAGATTTTCATAGACCTTGCCCGTTTTTATCATTGCGGTGGTGGATATCATATTAAGAACCAGTTTCTGAGCCGTGCCGCTCTTCATTCGGGTGGAGCCCGTTACGACCTCGGCGCCCGTATCGGTTACTATACTGATTTTTGCAACGCGTTCCATAGGAGTGTCCGAATTACTTGAAAGGCTAACGCTCATGGCACCGACTTCGTTTGCATACTCCAGCGCACCTACAACGTAAGCGGCTCCGCCCGAAGCGGATATTCCAACGACGGTGTCGTTTTTTGAAAGACCGTATTTCTTAAGCTCTGCAACTCCTCCGAGTGCATCGTCCTCTTCGGCTTCGGCGGCTCTTGCCATACATTTTTCACCGCCTGCGATAATTCCGACTACCTGTTCACTCGGGACTCCGAAGGTTGGGGGACATTCGGCGGCATCTATAACGCCGAGACGGCCCGAGGTTCCTGCTCCGATATAGAAAAGTCTTCCGCCATTATCAAAACGACGGGCGACCTCGTCGCAAACTGCGGCAATTTCGGGGATCGCCTTTTCGACCGCTTTGACGGCATTCATATTTTCTTCATTTATAAGCTTTAGAATATCGGCGGTGTTCATTCTGTCGATATGCGTGGAATTAGGGTTTCTCATTTCGGTTTTTAGCATAGAGGTCTCCTTATTTCATTATGTAGTAGAGAGAGTATTCGTTATCCTGACTCTCAGCGTAACGGGATCTTCTTAAATTATCGAAAGAAATATCAAGGTGGGTGCGTTCTCTTATTTCGGTTATATTAAACCTCTTAACTTCCTCTTCCAGACCATCGATAAGTTTATTTCTTTCGGGATTTTCGAGCGGAAGTCGCGAAATTTTCATAAATTTAACTGACAAATACTCTTTTTCTAAATACCATTTCTGTTTTTCATTCTTTACAACCGATAAAGCCTTTTGGAACAGTTCTTCTGCCTTTTGGGTAAGACTATCACTGATATATTCGGCATCGGAGTTTTGATAAAGGGTGAGGGGTTTTTCTGAAACTGCATCGCATAAAAGGTTTACATATTCTCTTATGAATGGGAAACTCTCTTCTCCATACACCCCTTTTATGAATTCGTCGATCAATTCTTCCGAATTGCTATATGGGTTCCAGAGCATTTTGGCTCCGAGGTAGCTTGTTAGGTCGCCTAAAGCAGAGGTTTCACCGTAAGCAAAGTTTCCCTGCTCCATAACACCCGTGACCCCTGCTTTATGATAGGTGCGAAGGTTTTCGGGTAAGACTCTGAAGGTCGGGAAGGGGAGAAGGTAGTTTCTGAAGTTGCAGGTGTAGTCCCAGATATAGAGGTGCTTAGAAAGTTTCCCCCATTCCTTAAGGTTTTCTATAAACCCTGCGGCTTCGGAGTCTTTTCGGGTTTCAGCCTGAATTTCCATCGGAGTATCCCAGCTGCATTCGATATTGCAAAGTCTCACTATAACGTTATCGCGGACCTTAAGACCTTCCGGCGCTTTCTTGGTATACTGATATGCAAAGGTGTGGAGAAAAACGTCGGGGTAGTCTTCCTTTATATCGTCGGCAAGGCGGTTAACAAAGGTTATAAGACTTGCGGCGGGGGTTCCGTATTTACCGTCGAGTTTTTTGCACTCCGGACAGGTGCAGTTATTATACCAATCGTTCTGCGCCACCGAAAAAACCTTGCATTCGGGGTTTTCTTCTATCCAGCTACGAAGTGTTTTACGCGCCGCTTCAAAAACACCCTTGTTGTTAAGACAGAGCTGCGTTCTTTCGCGAAGACGTTTGCCGTTCACTTCAGAGAAATACTCGGGGTGGCTATCGAAATACTTTTCGGGTGGCACTAATTCGTTAAAGGAATGGTGGAAATTAAAGAATTTAAGTTTTCCGCCCATTTCCGATGGTATCATTGCCATATTGGAGTTAAGTCGGTTTTTAACGCAAAAATCAGCGTCGAAAGCCGAGCGGAAATACATTTCGCGGTATTCAAAGGCAGGGTTTTCGGTGATATCGAGGTCCTCTACCTCGAGGGTGCTTATAAAATCAAAGCTTTCAACGTCCTTGGTAAAGCTTTTAAGGTTTATAAATTTCTCTAAAAAATGATAAACTCCGTATACCGTTCCTCTCGGGGTTTTTCCTGCGATGACGATATCCTCGCCGACGGTTTTGATTATAAAGCCGTCATCTGAGAGGTGGTCGGTGTTAACAGTTACGCCGCGGACACCCGAGCCGATCAGGATCTCGGGGGTTCTTTTGGGGCAACGGAGCACGTCTGAATAGTAAGGCACGATGGCGCCGGTTGCTTTATATAAATACTGATAGAGCACTCCTGCCGCGTAGGTTTCCGGCCACTTTGGTATTCGGCTTGTTACGATATGGTAAAGGCCTTTCCCGTTTTCAGCGATTATTCGTTTCATTCTGTTTGTCCTCGCTTTTCGTTATATAATGCTTTTGCACGTTTGACTGCTCCGTCTATCTGGTCTTCTTTAATGCGGATAAGACCGGCGTTTCTCTGAAGGTGCTTTTTTATAAGGGGGAAGAGCACCTTTTCGTCGCGCGAGAGTCCGCCCGAGAGAAATACGGGGATATCCTTTTTATCGCTCTCGTTTAGGGCGGTGGCAATAAGGTCTGATATAAACTTCATATTCTTGTCGAGAATGCCCTGAGACACCTTATCTCCTTTTTTAGCCGCCTTGAAAACAAGGTCAGAGAAGGATGCCACGTAACGCTTTCCGCCCTCGTAAAATTTAGAGAGATGTTCTTCTGCGGTTTCTCCTGCTTTTTCTTTTATAAGGGAAGAGAGAAGGGTCTTTTCACCGCTTCCGTCGGCATCGCGAAGAGCGGCGGTTATTGCGTCTCTGCCGATCGTGTAGCCGCTTCCGCCTTGGTCGAAAAACTGACCCCAACCGCCGATGCGTTTGCGGGTGTTACCGTTAAGAAGATAAACTATTGAACCCGTTCCCATAATAACGAGGATGCAGTTTTTATGTTCTGCGAGGGTTATGAGGTTTTCGATATCGCTTCCGTTATCAAAGGCGAAAAAGCCGAACTCACCGAAAAAGCGGTGAAGGACAGAGGCGTTATCAGAGGTGAGCCCTCCGCCTGATATTCCTGCAAACATTGTTATATTGCCGTAAGGAATGCCTTTTGAAACCTCTTTGATGCCTTCTTTTAATAGGCTGAGGGTGTTATTCATTCCGATATCGTTTGGGTTGGCAGAGCCCTTTATAATGGTGCTGACGGTCTCTCCGTTTTCGTTTACAAGTTTAAAGACCGTTTTTGTGCCGCCGCCGTCGATACCGAGAAAGTAGTGAGAAGATATTTTTTCGAATACGAGCTCATCCAGTGATACACCTAACGTCTCGGACAGCAAAACAAGTGTTTCAACGGTTGGAAATCCGCTTTCCGTTTCCCATTTGCTTACCGATTTCTCGGTGTAGCCAATACTTTCTGCAAGTTGCTTCTGGGTAAGGCCTTTATTTTCTCTGTAGTTTTTCAGATTATTTCCGAAAGTGATATTTCTTTTCAATTTATTCACCTCTTATATTTACATAGTAACACAGGGTAACTCTCGGCACAATAGAAATATTTGTGGACAATAATAAACGGCTCTACTTATAGTAGAGCCGTTTATTATACTCCCGAGAGGATGTGTTGGTTTCGGATATTGTTATCGCTTATGGTGTTGTTAACAAGGTGCGCGAGGGTTTGCGTGTCGGGTTCTAAGTGGGAAGTGAGCCCTGCGTTTTTGATTTCCTTTGCGACCGAGAGACAGATGCTTTTAATAAGTTCTTGCTTTTTCTCGGCGGTGACGTTATCGTTACCGCTTGAAATAAGAAATTCCAAGGGCTCTGCGAGGTCGTTTAACAGGGGGAGTTCTCTGAGGGCACGAAAACTCCATTTATAGTAAGGCTTGTATTTCCCGTTGAGGATAAATACTGCATTCATAGAGGCTTCTGTGAACTGATGCGCCGCGAGGGCTGCCGCACCTGTTTCGCTTCTCGCAAGACATCTTTGGTAGTTATAAAGCCCCGATTGTCCCATAATGATAAGATTCCCCGAAAGCTTTTTAAGGGCGATATCGCGGGGGAGATAGTGAAGTCTTTCTCTTATCTCGGTAACGGCGCCGTAATTATCGAAAAATATCTCGCCGTTTACCGTTTCCAAAAGGGAATGTTCGGGGACCGAAAACCATTCTGCGACCGATAAACGTCCGTCGGGCGAACCTGTTTTCGACAGAAAAAAGTCGCTTATTCTGATAACGCCGTGACGAGCGCCTCCGACTGCATCGTAGTTTAATCTTTTAAATCCCATAAACTCTTTTGGAAGCTTTGCGTAAGCCCGTTCAAGAGAGAAGGCGGCTTTACTGTTTACGACGTCTTCATCCGGAATAAAGATGCAGAAGCCGGGTTCGAAATCGTGGTCGCGGGAGACCTCATCGTCATATCCTAAGCACTCCGAGCCGCTTCCGACAAGCCCTACCGCGAGATAGGGCATAAGATCCTTAAACTCGGAAGAGAGCATAGGTTCTCCCACTTCTTTATAAAATTTTTCGGAGAGTTCAAGACCTTTCATAAATACTCCTATATCTTTTTACAAGTTCGTTTTCATAGCCAAAATAGCCAAAATAACCAAAGACCGAGGCGCATTTTTCGCAGACGAAGGCATAGTTTCCGTCGCGGATATTTTTCTCGTTATCGAGAAGCTCCATTGCTTTGTTTAAGTAAGATGAGATTTTCTTTTCGCCCTCTTCAAGACCGAATTCCGCTTCGGCGGCAGATGCTAAATTGAGGTAGGTTATGGCTTCCTCGGGTTTCTTGTTTTCGTTTTTCTGCAGGACGGATATCGCTTTTTCGTAAAGTTCTTTTGCCTCTGCAAAGCGGCAAAGATCAACGAGTGAGAGCGCCATATTATTATAAAGTCCCGCTTTCCGAGGGTCTGATGGCGGCAGTTTTTCTTCGTAGATATTTTTCGCTTTTTCAAAGAGCGGGATAGACTTTTCTGCCATTCCGAACGCCTTATAAACCGTTGCAGAGTTCAGATAGGTCGTTGCCGCGCCGACGTTATTTTCTATATTCATAAGTTTTATCTGCCCAAGGGCTTTTTCGGCGTAGCGAAGCGCTTCTTCCTTTTCACCGAGTTTGCGGCATAGTCCCATAAGCTCATTGGAGATAAGGAGTATGCTTTTTTCATCCGCTTCCTTTTCGGCGGTTTCGAGCCAATAGAGAAGGTGCTCTTTAGCGGCAGAATAATTATTCCGCGAGAGAAGCTCGTCAAGTTTATTTAAGACGTTTTCTTGGTTTATCATAAAAAATCTCAACTTTCGTTTTATGTATTCAGTATAGCATATAATTTTTAGCAAGTAAAGAAAAAGGAAATGTCCCAAAAGTGTAAAATATTGTCTTTTGTTTATATTGTTTATTTTGGCGGCGGGGTTTACCATAGATAATATGGAGGGAAGTTTATGGATATTTTAACAACTATGATAACGCCCTATAAAAAGGACGGAAGCATCGATTTTGAAACCGCGGAAAGATACGTTGACTGGTATCATGAAAGCGGTATTGAAGGAATATTTGCGGTTTGTCAGTCGAGCGAGATTTTTTTCCTTTCTCTTGAAGAGAGGGTGGAGCTTAACCGAAGGGTGTATGAGAGAGCGAAAAAGCTTGATAAGGACTTTTTGGTCGTTTCCTCGGGTCACGTTTCGGACAGTTTGGAGGATCAGGCGAAGGAGCTTAACGCAATATATAATTCGGGAACCGATGCATTAATTCTGATAACCAACCGTCTTGACATTAATAACGAGGGTGACGACGTTTTTATAGAGAATGCAGAAAGGCTTCTTTCGATGCTTCCGAAAGATGCTAAACTCGGTTTTTATGAGTGCCCTTATCCTTATAAAAGGCTCGTAACGCCGAAAATTCTTGACTGGTGCTTGAAAACGGGCAGGTTCTATTATATGAAGGACACCTGCTGCGATGCTGAGGTCATCAAGGAAAGATGTGAGCAGTTAAAGGGAAGCCACTTTAAGCTTCTTAACGCAAACTGCCAGACTCTTCTTGAAAGCATGAGAAATGGCGCTCAGGGATACTGCGGAATTATGTGCAACTACCATCCGAAGCTTTATTCCTGGCTCTCTAAGAACTACGAAAGCGAAAAGGCAGACTTTATCGGTGCGGTTATAGGCACTATAGGCTTTATTGAGTCGGGACTTTCTTATCCGTTATCTGCAAAGTATCATATGACTCTTGCGGGTATTCCGACCGAGAATATAGCGAGAAACAGAAAATCAGAGGAACTCACTGATTACGCTAAGGGCTGCATGGAAAAGATGAAACTTTTAACCGATAGGCTCGAAAAAGAATTAGGTTTATAATAAAAAAAGGCATCGCATTTGTATATAAATGCGATGCCGATTTTTTTATCAGGTGTTTTTCATTATAACCGAGCCGACACAGTCGCTGACGTGTTCACAGGCATCGGCACAGGCTTCAAGGCTTTCGTAGATCTTTCTCCAGGAAACCGTTTCGAGAACGTCCTTGGAGTTAACGGTGAGGTCGCGCATTGAAGAGAGATAGATTTTGTCGCACTCCTCTTCAACGTCGTTAATCTTTATGATAAGGCTCTGAAGGGTTTTAGATTTTTTGAAGTTTTCAAACTCTTTCATCATCTCGCAGAGCAGTTCGCAGGAACTAACAAGCTTTTCTGCAAAGTCTATTGCTGAGGGGTAAATAGTTTTTATATCATAGATATAGAATTTCTGGAGAATTTCTTCGAGAAGGTCAACAACGTCGTCCAGAATATGACTTAACATATCGAGGTCTTCGCGGTCAACGG
>JAZNVP010000038.1:0-9827 GCA_045592865.1 Oscillospiraceae bacterium | reverse complement strand
CAACGTCGTTTTCAGAAAGCATATATCTTAACCTGTTAAATTCTTCGATAAAATCATCCATATTTTTAAGTAAATAATCTTTATTCATTAAAAACAATTCCGACCACATAGCATCGTTTATTTTCGATATTCGGGTCAAATCTCTAAAAGAATCTCCCGTATAGTCCTGAAGCTTCTCTGACTCATTACAGGTCATAAGTGCTATCGCAATACAATGAGTAAGCTGTGAAAGAAAGCCTATCATATCGTCATGCTCTTCGGGGGATAACCTCGAAACCTTAGCAAAACCTAATAACTCTCCCAACTCTTCACATAACACAGTAGCATTTTCCGTGTTCTTTTTAGTAGGAGTTACAATATAGTTAGCGCCGATAAATATCTTTTCATCACTGTTTTCAACACCGTAAACCTCTCTACCTGCCATTGGGTGAGCCGCAATAAACTCCACGTCATCTCTTAGGATCGACTGAATTTCGTAAACTACGCTTGTCTTTACGCCCGTTACGTCAGTTATTATAGTTCCGCTCGAAAAAAGATGTTGATTTTCCTTAATCCAATCAATAAAAATATGCGGATAAAGAGAAAAAACAATAACGTCTGCATTTTTTATAAGATCTTCAGAGATTTCTGTCGTGCCGTTAGAAATTATACCATTTTTTATAGCATAGTCAATAGAACTCTGACTTCTTGTTATAGCATTAACTGTATATCCCTTTTTAGTTAAAGCCTTTGCATAACTTCCGCCTATAAGACCTAAACCAACAATTAAAAACTTTGTATCCTTGCTAATCTTCATATTTTTCAACCTTAATACCTAAATCCTCTAAATTATCAAAAAATTCGGGAAAGCTTTTGTTTACCGCTTCAGCGCCTGAAATTTCGCCGCCTGTTAATGTTAAAAGAACTGACAACGACATAACAACCCTGTGATCATTGTGCCCGTAAAGAGCCTCATTAGGCGCTTTGAAATCTTTCGGGAAAACTACAACAGAATCTTCTTTATCTTCAACAACAGCTCCAAATTTGCGTAGTTCTTCTGCCATAACGGCAACTCGGTCGCTCTCTTTGATCTTAAGCCTTTCTGTTCCTGTAAATATACCCCCGAATTTTGCTGAAGACAGAGCGAACAAAATCGGTCCAAGATCGGGACAGTCTGATATATGTATCGCAGGTGTTCCCTTTGCTATGCTATCAAACATTCTACCGTATACCCTATCACCCTGAATACTGTCAGGACGTAAGCCTTCAACAGAAACCTCTCCGCCAATGTAATTAAATGCCGATAAAAATGCAGCGTTTGAATAATCTCCCTCAACAAAGGTGTCTAAAGAATTATATTTCTGATTGCCACTAATAAATAATGTAAATTCGTCCTTCCATTCAACCGAAACGCCAAACTCCTTAAGTGCAGAAATAGTAAGGTCAATGTAAGATCTGCTTTCAACCGGCGGAATTATAGAAATTATACTATCTTTATCTAAAAGGGGCAGGACAAACAAAAGACCGCTTATAAACTGACTGCTGATATTCCCCTTAACTTTGTAATTCCCGGATTTTAACGGTCCCCTTACCGTAACCTTGCTTTCATCTTGCGAAAATAACATTCCGCTTTCTTCACAAAGGTTTTTATATACCTCTAAAGGTCTGGAAAGAAGCCTGTCAGCTCCACTTAAATCAACCATCTTACCTGTAGCAAGTGCAATTGGTATAAAAAAACGCATCGTGCTTCCGCTTTCTCTGCAATGAAGCTCTCCGTTAATGTCTGTATTTTTTATATCAACGCCTTGAACTGTTGCAACGCCATCTTTTAGATCGCATTCTGCACCAAGAGATCTTAAACAGTCTATCGTCGCAAGAATATCCTCACTTTCCGAAAGTCCTCTGATAACACTCTTCCCTTCAGATAAACCGGCAGATATCAGTAGCCTGTGAGCCATACTCTTAGAGGGCGGAGCATAAACCTTACCCGATGCCTTGCCCTTATATATCTTAACCCTCATTTATTTCTCCGTTTCCAAGTAATCTTTTAGATAATCAATAGCCTCTAAATAACCGTTAAAGCCATGACCCTTAATGGTCTTAACAGATGCTTTACCTATAAAGCTTATTCTTCTGAACTTTTCTCGTTTATTAACGTCCGAAATATGAACCTCAACAGTAGGAATAGCAACAGATTTTACCGCATCAAGAAGAGCCACGCTTGTATGCGTATAAGCACCGGGGTTAATTACAATTCCGTCTAACTTATTGAAATAAGCTTCCTGAATTTTATCAACAAGATCACCTTCGTGATTTGACTGATAAAAACTAACATCAATACCTAAACTGTCACAATGTTTCTGAATTTTAGCCACAAGCGACTCATATGTATCATTTCCATATATAGATGGCTCTCTTATGCCCAACATATTAAGATTAGGTCCGTTAATCACTATAAATTTCATCGCCAAAAATCCTTTCAAGAAAATATGCAGCTTTATCCGATGACATATCCATATAAAGCGATACGTCAGAAGCTAAGTCATATAAGGGGGCGCGTTCCAGGTAAAGCTTTTCGAGCGCCTCTTTAGAACTGGAAAGCGGTCTCGAATCGGTTGAAACTAACATATCGAGATCCTTTTGAAGATATACGATAATACCGTTTCTCTTAAGATTAACAATATTTTCTTTGTTTAAAATAGAACCGCCGCCCGTTGCAATAACCTGACCCTGTAAAGATGAATAATGCTTTATTGTCTCAAACTCGAGCTTTCTGAAATAGGCTTCACCGTTTTCTTCAAAAAGCTCTTTAACTGACTTTCCAACACGTCTCTCTATTTCCTCATCAATATCAACGAAAGTCTTCTTAAGTAAAGGCGCAAGTTTTTTACCAACGCTTGTCTTCCCGCAAGATGGCATACCGATCAAAACAATATTTTGCTTTGATTTTGCAATGGATTTATATACCGATTTAATAACGTCCTCACTAATTTCAGTATTAAAGAACAACCCTGAAGCAACAGCCGCCTGATAAACTAACATATAAAGTCCAGAACAAAACTTTATTCCTCTTTCTTTGGCTTTATTAATAAGACAGGTGTTGGAAGGATTGTAGATAACGTCAACAACGCCCTTAAGCGAACTAAATTTATCAATATCTATAGGCATCGCATCACAGTTAGGATACATTCCAGCAGGAGTCGTGTTTATAATAATTTCAGCGTCAGAATGAAGTTCATATGCCTCATCATAGGTTACGGCATCTTCCTTTTTAGTCCTGCTAACAACAATGATTTCTCTTGCACTCAAAGCTCTGGCAACTGCTTTTGCAGTTTTAGAGGTTCCGCCCGTTCCTAAAATCAACACTTTTTTGGAAGACAAATCTATATCATTTTCAATTATTAGCGCCTGAAGACCAAAAAAGTCAGTATTATATCCGTAAAGCTTATCACCTTTACGCACTATTGTGTTAACTGCACCTATTTCTTTAGCTTGTTCACTTATAAAATCAAGATGCGGCATTACCTTCTCTTTATATGGGATTGTTACGTTAATGCCGATAAAGCTCTTTTCTTTTATAAATGAGTCTAAATTATCAGGTGCAATTTCTTTTAATTCATATTCATAGTCACCTAACAAGTTATGTATTTCTTTTGAAAAGCTATGCCCTAACTTTTCGCCAATACAGCCAAATTTCATTCATTTCCTCCGAAATAATCAGACCCGAATTTACCAATTAACATATCTGCAAGACAAATTGCCGTAGCGGCGTTAACAACAGCCCTCGCTCTGTGAATAATAGCAGGGTCATGCCTTCCCTTAACGCTTAATTCGGTTTCTTCCATTGTATTAATATCAACTGTTTTCTGAGGTTTCGAAATAGACGGAGTGGGCTTAATAACTGTTCTGAAAACTATCGGCATACCATTGGTGATACCACCGTTAATGCCGCCATTATTGTTTGTTTCAGTCTTAATTGTTCTGTCTTCAACGCAAAAAGCGTCGTTAGCCTCACTACCAAGCATAGAAGCAAACGAAAACCCTGCTCCAAACTCAACACCTTTAACAGCGGGAATAGAAAACAAAAATCTGGCAAGATCGCTTTCAACAGAACTAAACCAAGGTTCACCGACCCCTGCAGGAACACCGGTTACAACAGTTTCAAGTATTCCGCCAAGGCTATCGCCGTTCTCTTTAGCCTTCTCTATTTCAGAAACCATTCTGTTACCGACCTCATCATTGATAACGGGAAAAGGCTTGTCCGAAAGAGTCTTAGAAAATTCATTATAGTCTTGAATTTCATCGTCCGATACCTCTTTTAGCAAAGAGATATGTGAAGCGATATAAATGCCCTTTTTTCGCAGAGCATCTAAACAAACCGCTCCCGCGGCAACAATTCCTGCGGTTATTCTGCCCGAAAAATGTCCGCCGCCTCTATAATCCTGAAAGCCATTATATTTGCAATAAGCAGTATAATCGGCATGGCCCGGTCTCAGTAAAAACTTGCTTTTTTCATAATCTATGCTTCTTGTATTAGCGTTCTTTATTAAAAATGTTATGGGTGTTCCCGTT
This sequence comes from Oscillospiraceae bacterium, assembly GCA_045592865.1. Taxonomy (GTDB): domain Bacteria; phylum Bacillota; class Clostridia; order Oscillospirales; family JAGBHD01; genus RGIG9114. Next base: position 5,276 of record JAZNVP010000038.1, on the reverse strand, counting down.
GTTTTACCGTTAAAAACTCCGCTTAAAATTTCCACTTCATCGGCTTCTGTTCTCGATGTTGAAATGCTACCAACGGCTTTTCTGAGAGACATCTGTAAAGATATAAAATCTTTGTTAACATCTACACCTGCTGATAAACCGTCAAGAACCGCGCCGACCGCATCTCCGTGACTCTCGCCAAAGATAGTTAAAGTGAGATTATCTCCTATTACGTTTTTCATTACTTAACCTCCGAAATTCTGTTTTGGAGTTCATTAATAGTTAATGCTTTAAATTCAAAACTTCCGATTTTATTAACAATAACCGCATTAAGAGTGTCGCCCGACATTTTTTTATCGTGCTTTATTGCCTCTATCGCATCATTCAAGTCGTAATTACACGAAACTGGAAGATCTAACTTTTCGAGAACAGTTTTAAGTCTGACCCGAACCTCTTCTGAACACATGGGGATCATACCGAGCGCGACGCATTCTCCGTGATAAAGTTTATCAATGAAAATACTTTCAATACCATGACCTAAGCTGTGTCCGAAATTTAAAACCTTTCTAAGACCTTTTTCTTTTTCGTCCTCTTCAACGACCTTCTTTTTAATCAGAAGTGATTTTTCTATAATTAGGTCAATATTGTCTTCAACATTTCCTGCTTCGAAAATTGAAAAAAGTTCTTCATCAAAGGTCGCCGCCATTTTAACTGCCTCACAAAGTCCGTTAGAAATCTGTCTTTGCGGTAGTGTTTTAAGAACGTTGGGATCAATCAATACTCCTTTTGGCTGATAAAAGGCGCCAACTATGTTTTTAATGCCGCCAAGATTAATAGCAACCTTTCCGCCTATAGATGAATCAACTTGAGAAAGAACCGTTGTCGGAACGTTATAAAAGTCAATCCCTCTCATAAAACTTGCCGCAACAAAGCCCGTCAGATCCCCAACAACTCCTCCGCCAACAGCTACAGCGCAATCGGTTCTCGTAAAACCGTATTCAACGAGCTTAGAGAGAAGAAACTCATAGGATTCAATACTCTTACTTCCTTCTCCACCCTCTACAGTAACGATAAAGGCTTCTCCGCATTTATCTGCAACAGTCTTTGCATACACAGACGGAACACCCTTGTCAGTTACAATAAGCACTTTTCTGTTTAATTTAAAATACTTATCAACCGACGAAAGAGCCCCTCTTTTAAGAATAATATCATATTCGGCGTTCTTTATATTAACGGGAATAATCATTACTTATCCTCCAACTTTACCTGTTCTTGTTTAACAAATGATCCTACGTGTTTAAGCATATCACAACAAACCTTCAAAGCCTCCATCATACTTCTACCGTCAGCGCTGTGAATGTTGCCTTCCGCTTCAACGTAAAAGTAATACTGCCACATGAGTTCTTTCATAGGACGGCTTCTGAGGGTTCTCATATTAAATCCGTGAGCACCTATTATGTTTAGTGCCCTCGCAAGTGAACCCGCCTCGTTTTTAACCGTGAACATTAACGCAAAGTGCGCACCGTGAAGCGAAGCGTTATTCTTATTTTCAGATCTTGAAAGAATAGCAAATCTTGTAGTATTAGTCTGTGATTCGTTAATTCCTTCGGCTAAAACGTCGAGCCCATAAAGTTCTGCGCTATCTTTACTTGCTATTGCAGCAACTGATTTGTCACCTGTTTCAGAAACGTATTTTGCGGCAAGAGCCGTGTTTTCGTAAGTAACCTCTTTAAAGCCCATCTTTTTAATATAAGAAGCGCATTGGCAAAGAGCCTGAGGATGACTTATAACCTGCTTAATATCGTCAAGTTTTGCACCTTTACACGCAAGAAGGTCGTGAGTTACCATAAGTTCGCTCGTTCCGTTTATGTATAACGGACCTGAGAACAAAAGATCTGTTACCTGACCTACTTCTCCTGCCGAACTATTCTCAAGAGGGAGAACACAAACGTCGCATTCGCCGTTAACAACGGAATCGTAGGCACTCTTAAAATCCCCGTAGGCTATCTTTTGGGCATCAGGAAAGAGTCTTCCCGTAGCAATATGAGCAAAAGCGCCCTCAATTCCACTGTAGGCCACCTTCATACCCTCTATAATCTTTCTTTGATAACTTTTCGATATCGACATAGTGTTTCTGAGAAAGTTCGTGTAATAGCCCCTTAATTCGTCATTTTCAACGAACTCCGAATTTCTCCTGATTACCTCTTCCTCGCGAACAGGATCATAAATAGGCATACCGTGTTCAGTTTTATACTCAGCAACGTCCTTTGACGCTTCCATTCTTCGAGCAAAAAGCTCTGCCATCTCTCTATCAATTGCGTTTATTTGTTCTCTGGCTGTCTTTAATTTATCGCTCATAATTTACCTCTCAGTTAATTCATAAAAGTCTGCAAGCTTCTTAAAAGCAGGTAAGGAATTTATAATTTGATCTTTTGATACACAATAAGAAATTCTGACGTAGCCTGTGCAACCAAAATCGTCGCTCGGCACCAAAAGAATTTCAAATTCTTTGGCTTTTTCACAAAACTCGTTTGCATCTGCAGTCGGTGCTTTCATAAAAATGTAAAATGCACCGTCAGGCCTTATAGGTTCAAAGCCATAATCACGCAATGCTTTATAAAGAATATCTCTGTTTTCCTTGTAAACCCCGATATCCGCCGTTTTCCCAAGGGTTTCTTTAACCATATACTGAAACAGTGACGGCGCACAAACGAAGCCTAAAGCCCTTCCTGCCCCCATTACAGCAGAATAAACGTCGGACTTATTATCTGCTTTACTCGAAACCAGGATATAGCCAATTCTCTCTCCGGGAAGCGAAAGTGATTTACTGAAAGAATATGATATAACAGTATTGTCATAATAAGCAGGAATATAAGGAACATCTTTCTCATAGGACAACTCCCTATAAGGCTCATCGCTCAAAATATAAATACTTTTATTAAACTCTTTCTGCTTATTTCTTAATACGTCAGAAATAACTCTAACACTATCTTCACTTAAAATAGTTCCCGTAGGGTTATTGGGAGAGTTAATTATAACTACTGAAGTTTTGTTCGTTATTGCATTTTCGAAAGCTTTTCTGTCTATCTGAAACTCTTCGTCTAACGCAACCTCAACCAGATTCGCACCGCACTTTTCAACAAATACTCTGTATTCAGGAAAAAAAGGCGTTAGAACAACTACCTCATCACCCGCATCCGTTAACGCTGTTAAAGAGATAGTCAAAGATGCCGCTGCGCCACAGGTCATATAGATTAAATCAGCCGATGCAAAATCACCGTAGGTCTTATTCATATAATCTGCTATAGCCGTTCTGACGCTAAAGTCACCCTGCGCAGACGTGTAAGCGTGAAGTGAAGCAGCAGGTGTATTATCAATAAGCTTCTTTAACGTTTCATTAACAATGTCGGGTGCAGGAACGCTCGGGTTACCCAAACTGAAATCAAAAACGTTCTCTGCTCCGATCTCTGCCTTTCTTGTTTTTCCGTATTCAAAAATTTCTCTTATACAAGACCTCTTCTCGCCAAGAGATTTCATTTTCTGATTTATCATACAATCACCTCTAAGTTAACAATGTTAACCTTTTACCAATTATACCATAAAACTCAGATAAATCAATAGTTTACGCACAATTTTTGAGTTGATTTTAAATTTATAATATGATAAGATAACAATGTTAACTAATGTAATCGGAGTAAACTATGAAAAATGTAAATCAGTCGGAAACTCTTCGTTCAAAGCTTATAATAGCAGGTATAAACGAAATCAACCAACACGGTATAGTTGACTTTTCACTCAGAAGGGTTGCAACATCGTGTGGCGCTTCATGTGCTGCACCTTATAAACATTTTGAAAGTAAGAACGATCTTATTTTGGAAATAATCAAGTATATCAATCACAAATGGAACCTGCTTGAAGAGCAAATTGTTAAGATATTTAATGAAGATAAGCTCACCCTTATTATAGAACTAAGTCTTGCCAACATAAGATTTAAACTTGCAAATCCGGACTTCAGATCTATTTTAATGACAAACGAAAAAAGTCTTGAGGAAAGTCAGATAACCGAGGTTAATAAAATGTCTGACACCCTCTCTCTTTTAGTAACAGAATATTTTAAAAACAAAGGCAAAACGCCCGACGAAATTAAAATAAAACTATTCTTAATAAAATCAATTATCTACGGAGCAGTAATTCAAACCGAAAGCTCTGAAATTTCAAACATTGAAGAAGCGATGAAAACCGTAAAAAATACTCTTATTGAAATTTTAACAAATTAAAAGGAAATATATTTATGAATATAATCAAATATAAAACTCTTTTAAAATCTGTTGAATTAGGTTCGTTTTCACTTGCCGCTAAAGAGCTTGGCTATACTCAATCAGGAATCACCCATATGATGAACAGTCTTGAAGAAGAGTTAGGCTTCCAAATTCTAATGCGCGGTAATTTCGGCATTCGTCTCACCGAAAACGGTAAGGCTCTTCTCCCCTTAATTGAGGATATCGTTAACGACTACGAAAAACTCGAAACTCAAATAAAAAACATAAAGGAAAACGGCAAAGAGGTAATTAAAATAGGCGCATACTCAAGTATGACTCTTAACTGGCTTCCCTCAATTGTTCAATGCTATAACGCCGATTTTCCTAACGTTCGCGTTGATATTTCAACAGGAACTGTCGATGAAATATACTCCGGACTTACTGACGGTCGTTTTGATCTTATATTTGTAAGTAAAAATGATAAATATAACGTTAACTGGATAGAATTAGGCCATGATGCTCTTCTCGCCGTTATTCCTGAAAACTATGATTTCAGTGGTAACAGCTTCCCCATTTCCGAATATGAAAACAAAAGATTTTTAATGCCCGGTTTAGGCTTTGATCTTGAAATAAGCAAAATATTCAACGAACAAAATGTATCTCCCGAAATTATTCCAACCTGGCTTGATGACCCCTATATTATTTCTATGGTTGAACACGAGTTAGGCGTTAGTATGCTATCTGAACTCGTGTTAAAGGGAAACTCTGCCGCCATCAGAAAGCTTCCTCTCGATCCCCCGTTTTACAGGCAATTAGGCATCGCAGTTAACCCGTCAAGAGAAAGGGTTCCCCACATTAAAAACTTCATAAACTACTCTAAAGAATTCGTGAATTCATTAAAATAAGGGAGCGATTATGCAAATCAGAAAAGCGTGTGTTAAGGATTTAAATGCAATACTTAAAATGTATTACAACGCCAGAATATTTATGGCTATATAAGTCGGAGGCCAAGCGGTCTTAGGAAGACAATGGTTCCAC
>JAZNVP010000037.1:0-15641 GCA_045592865.1 Oscillospiraceae bacterium | reverse complement strand
TTTGAAATCTTTCTTCCAAAAGTTTTGCCGCCTTAACACCGATCTCTCTTATTCCGAGTCCGAAAACGACCCTGTAAAGCCGCGCTGATTTCGACTCCTCAATAGCAGAAATAAGGTTTTCGGAAGATTTATCTTTAAATCCCTCAAGGCTCATAAAATCTTCTTTTTTAAGATCATATATATCGGGAATATTCTTAATTTTACCGCTTTCAATAAGTTTCTGCAACACCGCTTCGCCGAGACCCTCAATATTAACGGCATCCTTTGAAACGTAGTGCGCAAGACTTCTGAGAAGCTTTGCAGGGCAAGAAGAATTCGGGCATCTTATAACCGCCTCATCTTTTTCCCTCACCAGCTCTGCATTGCAAGACGGACATCTTGAAGGCATAGAAAACGGAACACTGTTTTCCTCATGGCTTCTGCTTGAAAGGACCTCGGGAATTATCTCTCCCGCCTTTCTGACAACGATTATATCGCCAATTCTTATATCCTTTGATTTAATAAAGTCCTCATTATGAAGAACCGCTCTTGAAACGGTTGTTCCCGCAAGTAAAATCGGTTCAAATATCGCAACGGGAGTTACTGCACCCGTTCTGCCGACCGAAAGTTCGATATCAAGAAGTTTAGTTGGCTTTTCCTCGGGCGGATATTTATATGCTGCAGCCCATTTGGGAAACTTTGATGTGGTTCCGAGAGCCTTCCTCTGTGTAAAGTCATTAACCTTTACAACGGCACCGTCTATATCATACGAGAATTTACCTCTCTTTTCGCCTATCTCGGCAATTTTTTCTATTACCTCATCGGAAGTTTTCTTAACTTCATAATCGGGAATTACCTTAAAGCCGAGTGAACGCATAAATTCGAGACTCTCTGAGTGACTGTTTATTTCGGCGCCTTCAACTCTCTGAAGATTAAAAACAAATATATCGAGGTTTCTTTTTGCCGCTATCTCACTCTTTTTCTGACGTAGCGACCCTGCCGCCGCGTTACGCGGGTTTTTAAAGGGCTCCTCGCCCTTTCCCATCTGTTCGCGAACAAGTTCGTCAAAGCTTTTAAGAGGCATATAAACCTCGCCTCTGACCTCTATAAAAGGAATATCGCGGTTTAATTTCAAGGGAACGCTTTTTATGGTTTTGATATTCTCGGTAACGTCTTCTCCGACAAAACCGTCGCCCCTTGTGGAACCTCTGAAGAACACACCGTTTTTATATTCGAGCGACACAGAAAGTCCGTCTATCTTGGGCTCCACAACAAACTCTGTTTCGGGAGCCGTATCCTTTATCTTTTCTATAAAAGAAACCATACTCTCATCGTCAAATAGGTCCTGAAGGGAGTCCATCTTAACTTCGTGAACAACCTTTTCGAAGGTGTTATCCGCACCGCCGCCAACACGTTGAGTCGGCGAATCGGGGGTTATAAGTTCAGGGAACTCTTCCTCAATCTTTTTAAGTTCATTCTGAAGCATATCATACTCATAGTCGGTGCTTGAAGGGTTATCAAGAACGTAGTATTCATAACTCCATCTGTTGAGGGTCTCTCTTAAATTTTTCGCTTTGATTTCTGCTTCGCTCTTATTCAAGAAGTTTTCCTCCCTAATAAATTTGAATTGCAACTCCGTTTGTGCCGGGTAGCTTCTTTAGTTTTTCCAAAAGGTCAAATGATAGGTCTGCTTTTCCGTCCAAAGTAATAGCCTGTCCGTCCATTAACATAACCTCAAAAGCGCCGCCCGTAAGCATTTCTTCGATTTTTTCTCTATCGGAAAGTGAGCCTTTAACAACTATTCTTCCCGTGCTTTTGTCCGTGTCTGCCTTAACCTCATTATCGACCTCTTTAACGAAATCGATAGCAATATTGGAAGGCATATCGTCCTTAACGTTAATTTTTCCCTTAATATAAAGGATTTTATTCTCCTCGAAAAACCTTCCGTATTTCTCAAGAATGAGCGGGAAAACAACCGCTTCCGCTTCGCCCGTCAGATCTTCGATAGTGAGCACCGCCATCTTATTTCCGTTTTTGAGAAAACGTGTTTTAACCGAGGTTATAACCGCAACCAAAGCAACCTGCTTACCATCTAACTCATAAGAACGGTCTTCATCAGCCGCTTCAATAAGCTCGGAAATTCTAAACAGGTCTGAGCGCTCTATCCTCTCTCTTAAAGAGTCAAGCGGATGACCCGAAAGATAAAATCCCGTTACCTCTTTCTCTGCGGTCAGTTTTTCCTTTGAATCAAAATCATAAACGTCGTCGTAGGTGAATTCCTCGGTTTCTCCCCCGCCGAACAGACTGAACTGACCCTCGAGGTTTCTTCTCTTATTCTCAGTGATGCAATCGATAATAGGCTCTATCGCGAGATACAATTGACGTCGGTTACTGTTAAGACTGTCAAATGCGCCGCACTTAACAAGACTCTCGAGAGCACGTTTGTTAAGTCCTCTCGGGATAAGTCTTGAACAAAAATCATAGAAGGACTCAAAAGGTCTTTCATTCCTCTCTTCAATTATCTGATTAATAACGTTTTTGCCGAGGTTTTTAACCGCCAACATACCAAACCTTATGCCGTCGCCCTCAACCTTAAACTCGTTATAGGAATAACGGATATCAACGGGATAAACAGGCACGTTCATCTTTTTGCATTCGGTTATATAGTTGTTGACCTTGGAGTTATCACCCGCAACGCTCGTTAAGAGAGACGCGAAATACTCCTTCTTATAGTATTTTTTGAGATACGCCGTCTGATATGAAACGTAAGCATAGGCAGCGGCGTGAGCCTTATTAAAGGCATAGGAAGCAAAGGATTCCATCCTATCGAATATCTCGGTTGCGACCGCCTCGGGAACGCCGTTAGCTATAGCGCCAACACATTCGGTGCTGCCGTCCTCATTCTTCTTTCCGTGGATAAAGTTGCGTCTTTCTTCCATCATAACGTCGTGCTTCTTCTTAGCCATTGCACGTCTGACAAGGTCGCTTCGTCCGTAACTGTAACCCGCGAGGCTTCTGCATATCTGCATAACCTGCTCCTGATAAACTATACAACCGTAGGTAACGTCGAGAATAGGCTTTAAAAGCGGCGTTTTATAAACTATATTTTCGGGGTTATGACGGTTTCTGATGTATTCAGGAATAGAGTCCATCGGGCCCGGTCTGTAAAGAGAAATAATAGCAATAAGATCCTCAAACGCCTGAGGTTTCATCTGCATAAGAACCTGACGCATTCCTCCCGATTCAAACTGGAAAACACCCTGTGTGTTTCCTGCCGCAAGCATTTCAAGAACCGCTTTATCATTATCGGGAATGTTAAGAATATTAAAATCTTTCTCAGTTTTTCTTATTTCTTCAACCGCCGCGTCAATAACGGTGAGGTTTCTGAGCCCCAAAAAGTCCATTTTTAAAAGACCTAAGCTTTCAAGGGTCGTCATCGTATACTGAGTTAAAACGGCTTCGTCGCTTTTAGCAAGAGGAACGTATTCGCTAACGGGTTTATCGGTTATAACAACACCTGCCGCGTGGGTCGAAACGTTTCGCGGCATTCCCTCTATCTCCATTGCAAGATCAACAAGCCTTTTTATGTCGGGACTGCTGTTATAGGTTTCCTTAAACTCTCTGTCGTCAAGTGCCTTTTCAAGAGTTATGTTCAAAACCTTAGGTATCTTCTTGGCAATCTTGTCAACGTCGCCGTAAGGCATACCGAGAACCCTGCCAACGTCTCTTACTGCTGCCTTTGCCGCCATAGTTCCAAAGGTTGCGATCTGAGAAACGTGGTCCTCGCCGTATTTTCTTTTAACGTAATCAATAACCTCACCGCGTCTATCGATACAGAAGTCTATATCAAAGTCGGGCATACTGACCCTTTCGGGATTTAAAAATCTCTCAAAAAGGAGATTATATTTCATCGGATCAAGACCCGTTATTCCCATACAATACGCAACTATAGAAGCCGCACCCGAGCCTCTTCCGGGTCCGACGGGAATATCGTTAGATTTAGCATAGTTAATAAAATCGGCAACGATAAGATAATAATCGGTATATCCCATCTGGGTTATAACGCTTATCTCGTATTCAAGCCTCTCTTTATATTCCTCGGGCGCGTCGTTTCCGTAAATGCGCTCAAATCCCTCTCTTGCAAGACGGAGAAAATACTTTTTGTTATCCTCTCCGTTAGGGGTTATAAACCGAGGGAGTTTGGTGTTTCCGAACTCGAACTCAACATTACATCTCTCGGCAATTTTAACGGTATTCTCGATAGCTTCGGGAATAAACCCAAAGAGTGAGCGCATATCTTCCTCGCTTTTGAGGTAGAAATCGTCGGTCTCGAAAGCCATCGGGTTATCTTCGTTGAGCGTTTTATTGGTCTGAATGCAAAGCAGAATTTTCTGCATAAGCGAATCTTCTTTTTTTAGGTAGTGGCAGTCATTGGTGGCAACGAGGCCAACCCCCACCTCTTTTGCAAGACGGATCAAATCGGGCAGAACCTTTTCCTGCTCTTTAATTCCGTGGTTCTGAATCTCGATAAAGTAGTTGTCCTCACCGAAAACGCCCTTATAGAAATTTGCCGCTTCGAGCGCCTTTTCATAGTTACCCGAAAGAAGTTCTCTCGGAATCTCTCCCGCGATACAACCCGAAAGTGCAATAAGACCCTCGGAATACTGAGAAAGAATTTCCCTATCTACTCTGGGCTTGTTATAAAAGCCCTCGGTGAAAGAAAGCGAAACAAGTTTAATAAGATTCTGATAACCTACGTTATTTTTACAAAGGAGTATCATATGATAGGGCGAAGAGTCAAAACCATGTTCCTTCTGATGCCTCGTTCTCGGCGCAACGTAAACCTCGCAACCGATAATGGGTTTTACGCCCTCTTTTTTACAAGCGTTATAGAAATTCACCGCGCCATACATAACGCCGTGGTCGGTAAGAGCAAGTGAGGTCTGGCCTACATCTTTTGCGGCTTTTGCCATTTTGGATATACGACAAGCACCGTCGAGCAAACTATATTCACTATGAACGTGAAGATGCACAAACCCACTCATAACGTCTTAACCTTCCTCTCTTTTTCGAATTTCTTCCGCCATCGCGGATAATTTTTTTATTCTGTGGTAAAGTCCGCTTCTCGAAACCTTCGGTCTTGCTATCTCGCAGAGCTCCGAGAGCGACATATCGGGGTTTTCTATTCTGAGCGTTGCCGCCGCCATCAGTTCGTCACTAATATCCCCTATATCAATATGTTCTAAAAGATAATTAATGGCTTCACAGTCCGCTTCCGCACTTTTAACCATCTTATCTATGTTTGCATTTTCAAAATTGGTAACCCTGTTTACCTTGTTTCTGATATCTTTATATATCTTTGCATTCATTATTTCAAGAGAACTTGTCCCCGCACCCATAAGCACCAAAAGGTCTTCGATAAGAGAACTATCCTTAGTGTAAACAATGAATCTTCCGGACCTTTGAGAAAAACTCATAAAGCAGTTATTCTCGGATAAATACTCTAATAAGCTTATGCAAAGCGCCATATGCTTGATAACAAGCTCGAACCTGTAACTCTTCTCGGGGTTAGAAAGGTTTCCTGATGCCAAGAAGGCACCTTTCAGAAAGGACGGAAAACTTCCCTCTTCAATCATTTGGGGATCAACCTTTAAATTGATCTCGTTTTCCTGCCCGAAAAACTGAAGGACTTTTAACCTTTCTTCCTCATTTTCGACCGTCAGCCTATACGGCTTGTGCCCGCTTCTTTCAAAAACCGAAGCTGTGGCGCCAACAAGGTTTTTAAGAAGCATACAAAGCCTCAGGTTTATATCTATGTTCTCGCTGTCGAATATAATTGAGTTTTTATCAAATGCCGACGACAAGAGCAAAAAGGCATAAGCCTCAGCCTTTTGGTCTTCCAAACTGCCGAAGCCTCCCGATAGAAGTTCGCTCTTTGTCTTTTCGGTAAACGTCATTTTAAAATATCCCTATGTGTAACGGTTGAGTTATAACCGTTTTTATTAAGCCTTTCATTTATAAGTTCTGCAAAGGTAACGCTTCTGTGGTGCCCACCAGTGCAACCTACTGCGATAACAAGGGAGCTTTTTCCCTCTTTCATAAACAAAGGACACTGATAATCGATAAGACTGAACATTCTGTCTCTTAATCCCAAAGCCTCGTCATTTCCCATTACAAAGTCCTGCACCTCTTTATCGAGTCCCGTTTTTTTCTTAAGCTCCTCGATATAAAAAGGGTTTGGAAGACATCTCACGTCGAAAACGAGGTCTGCCTCAATCGGAACACCGTGCTTAAAGCCAAACGACTGACAGGTTATAAGCATACCCTTGCTTTTGCTTTCCAAAAACATCTTAACAACGCGCTCTCTGAGCTGAATTGCAGAAATGAGCGACGTATCAATAACAAAGGATGCCCTTTCTCTGACAGACTTGAGAATTTCTCGTTCCTTTTTAACCGCCGCCTCCAAAGAACCTGTTGCCTCAAGAAGCGGGTGTTTTCTTCTTGTTTCCTTATATCTCTGAATAAGGACCTTATCACTCGCATCAAGGAAAAGTATCTTGTAATCGCAGTTCATTTCCTTTAGCTTATCTATCTCCGCTATAAAATCAAAGAACAGATCTCCTCCGCGAACGTCGGTTACTATTGCAAGTTTATCGAGCCTTCCATCCGACTGCATAGAAAGTTCAACAAACTTTGAAATTAGCTTTGGGGGAATATTATCAACGCAATAAAACCCTATATCCTCAAGAGCGTCTATCGTTCTTGATTTTCCCGCGCCCGAAAGTCCGGTCACTATAACACATTGCATTATTATTCTCCTCCCACAATTTTAACTTCGCACTGCAGTTCAACGTTTTTCTCTTTATACACCGTTTCTTTAACAATATCTATAAGCTCTAAAACTTCAGAAGCGGTTGCGTTTCCTTTGTTGATAATAAAACCACTGTGCTTTCGGCTTACCTCGGCATCTCCGACGTTTTTGCCTTTAAGTCCGCACTCTTCTATAAGCGCCGCCGCAAAATAGCCCTCGGGGCGCTTAAAGGTGCTTCCCGCACTTCCGTATTCCAACGGTTGCTTTTCTTTTCTCCGTCCGAAAAGCTCGTTCATTCTGCCTTCAATTTTATCTTTGTTCCCTTTGATGAGCAAAAACTCTGCGGACAAAATTATTTCTCCGTTTTGTTGAAAAACGCTGTTCCTATAAGAAAGTCCCGCTTCTTCGCACTGATAGGTCTTTATATTCCCGTTTTTGTCCATCGTTTTGACCGACCGAAGAACGTCCTTTATTTCTCCGCCATAAGCACCCGCATTCATAAATACTGCACCGCCCACAGTTCCGGGAATACCGAATGCAAACTCAAGACCCGAAAGAGAGTTTTCTTTTGCAATATTGCAAAGCCTTGAAAGCATAACTCCCGCTCCCGCCGTTACGGTTTCGCCCTTAACCGAAGCATCAGAGAATTCGCCCTTTAAAGAAATAACCACCCCGTCAAACCCATCGTCACAAAACAACAGATTGCTTCCGGCTCCGATTATAAAGGTTCTTATTCCTTCTTTTTGGCAGAACGAAAAGACCGACCTTAACTGTTCTTCATTCTCTGCGGTTACAAAATATCTTGCAGGACCGCCGACCTTGAAGGTGGTTCTTTTCTTCATCGGTTCATCTGTTAAAACCTTTATTGAATTTTCTTTACAAAATTCATTCAAAGACATACTAAACTCCGAAATAATTAGTTAGATTCGTCCTTCCCGAGAAAAGCGGCACCGATAATACCTGCGTCATTTCCGAGTTCGGCGGTGCAAAGTCTTGTTCTTTTTTCCTTATCTTTTGAATACTCTTCCCTAAACACCTTATCGTAAAGAGGAACTAAAAGATAATCTTTCTCATTACAAACACCGCCGCCGATGATAAACACTTCGGGTTGGAATATATTTATGAGGTTTGTTATTCCACAAGCAAGATAGGTGATATATTCGTCAACGACCTTCTTGCCCGACTCATCGCCAAGACGCATAGCATCAAACGAGGTTCTTCCGCCAACGTTATCAAGAGAGCCTTCTGCGAGTTCCCACATCTTAGAGTCTTTATTTCTTTCCATTTCTTCCTTGGTCATATTGATAAGACCTGTTGCAGAGGAATAACTTTCAAAGCATCCCTTTCTTCCGCAAGAACAGGGTCTGCCGCCGAACTCAATAACGGTGTGTCCAAGCTCTGCGCCATAATAGTTGTTACCTGCGTAGATCTTGCCGTCGATAATTATACCGCCGCCAACACCTGTTCCAAGAGTAATCATTATCGCATTCTTAACACCCTTTGCGGCTCCTGCAACAACCTCTCCGTAGGTTGCAGCATTTGCATCGTTCTCAACGTAAACGGGTTTTCCCTCAAGGCGAGAGGAAATAAGATCGCGAAGAGGAACGTTATAAAACTTTAAATTGTTTGAATAAATAACAACGCCCGTTTCTCTGTTAGCCGCGCCCGGAGTTCCAACGCCTATCCAGGAAAGGTCGGAAACAGAAATACCCGCCTTCTCACACGCCATTTTGGTAGCGAGAGCCATATCGTCGGCAATCTCCTCTGCCGGTCTCGGCGCGTTTGTTTTAACACTTGCCTTTGCAACTATCTCAAAGCTATCGTTAACTATACCAACGGCGATGTTTGTTCCGCCGAGGTCAATTCCTGCATAAAATCCCATTATATTTCTCTCCTTTTATTCAGCCGACATACCAATGTTATCCATCAGTTCTTTAGCGGCATTATATCCCATTTTCTTCTGCCTGTTATTCATAGCGGCAACCTCTAAAATGATCGCAAGGTTTCTACCGGGCTTAACAGGTATTGTAAGCGAGGGAACCTTGATATCAAGAATCTCGGTGTATTCTTCGTCGAGGCCCATTCTGTCGTAAACCTTATTTGAATCCCAAGGCTCCATTTTTATGATCATATCGATCTTCTCGGTCATCTTAACGGCACCCATACCGAAAATTCTTCTCGCATTAACAATTCCTATTCCTCTGAGTTCAAGGAAATGCCTTATGTTATCGGGCGCTTCACCAACTAAGGTCTTGCTCGAAACCTTTTTGATAAGAACCGCGTCGTCTGCTATTAAACGGTGACCCCTCTTTACGAGTTCAACCGCAGTTTCGCTCTTTCCGACTCCGCTCTCGCCGAGAATAAGAATTCCCTCACCGTAAACCTCAACCAAAACTCCGTGGCGGGTTACTCTCGGAGCGAGTTCAACGCTAAGGTAAGCGATAAGAGCAGAAACGAAGGAACTTGTTCTGTCCTCGGTTCTGAAGATCGGCACCCCATACTTTTTAGCACCCTCAACAACCTCGTCAACGTATTGAATATTTCTCGTTATAACAACCGCAACCGGCTTTTCGGAAAAGAACCTATCGATCTTCTCCATTCTCTCGGCTCCCGGGCTTTCAAGCAAAAATGCTATCTCTGCATTACCCATTATCTGCATACGGGACGAGTCAAAATACTCGTAAAAACCCGAAAGCTGCAGTCCCGGACGGTTAACGTCGAGACTTTTAACCAATATCTCTTCAAAGTTTTCAGGCACGTATAATTTTTCGAGAGAAAAATCACCGCAAATCTTTTTCAGAGGCACTGTATAAACCTTTTCCATAAGACAATTCCGCCTTTCTGAGAATTCCTTGCATAATTAATTATATTATACACTAAAACTTCTGTTTTGTAAAACACTTTTTAACAAATTTCTAAAAAAATATAAAGCCCATGGAACGTTAGATTTCCACAGGCTTTTTTATGCCGTTTTTATATAAATTCCGTCCTCATAATTCTATCCGATTCGGGCGGCGAATAGTTGAATTCTTTTATAGTTTCTCCGCTGTAAAAATAGTTGATCGGAGCAGGTTCCCTTTCGCTATCAAACGAGTCAACAATAATGAGTTTTATCTTCATTTTTTCCGGAATAATGTTCTTTATGTAAACACTCGCTTCCTGACCTACCTTAACCTCACCCGAGTATTCCGCAAGACCCGCAAGGTTTGGCGCCAATTCAACGAACACCCCATAATTCTCAACCGAGCGAATAATTCCAGGAACGGTTTCTCCGATATTGAATTTCTCGGCATTTTCTGACCAGGTCCCAAGAAGTTCCTTGTGAGAAAGGGTTATCTTTCCGTCCTCCGCAATTAACTTTATAATTGCCTTTATTCTCTGCCCCACTTTAAATCTATCCCTCGGGTGAGAGATCCGCGAAACCGAAATGCTGTCTATCGGAAGAAGCGCTATAAGTCCTGCGCCGATATCAACAAAACAGCCAAAGCTTTCTATATGGGTTATAACCCCGTCGATTATATCGCCGACAGAAAGA
Source organism: Oscillospiraceae bacterium (assembly GCA_045592865.1). Taxonomy (GTDB): domain Bacteria; phylum Bacillota; class Clostridia; order Oscillospirales; family JAGBHD01; genus RGIG9114. The sequence goes on along the minus strand of JAZNVP010000037.1, from coordinate 5,316 downwards.
TTTCCTAAAAACTCATCTCTTGCTAAAATCTGCGCTTCACGGCGGTTAAGGACAGCAACCGTTTCTCCCGTAGCGTTTTTTGAAAACCCCTTAACAAGAAAGCAAACAGGTTTATTAACCCTTGAAATCAGCGCAATGTCCTTAGTCTCACCCGTATCGGTGCCGATAGCGCCGTCCTCTCTTTTTATAACGCCCTTCATAAAACCGAAATCTATAATGAGGTTATGCTCAAGGTCACAAAGAGAAACCTTATTCTCAAGAATTACCCCTCTGATAAGCGCGTCCTTAAGCCCTTTTTCGTCCTTTATGTAGTTTTGATTTTCTGCCGACGTGTAGAAATACCCTTCGGGTTTAAACGAATTCATTTCAATACCTCCTGTTTTTCGTCCTATTAAGAATTATGCCGTTAAGGTCGTTATATTCCTAAATTTAAAAAAATTGGTAAAACTGTTGCACCGAGCCGTTAAAAAGTGTATAATAATTTAATAATTATTATTTTGAACGGAGTTTGTATGAATTACGAAGTAGGCATGACCGTTGTGATGAAGAAAAACCATCCCTGCGGAAATAACGAATTTCGCATTCTGAGGGTCGGAATGGACTTTAAGTTTTCCTGCCTCAAATGCGGAAGAGAACTCTGGCTTAAACGTAAAGACGCAGAAAAAAGCATAAAAAGCATAAAGGAGAACGATTAATGCTTAAGAATTTAGAACAGATTTCAGAAAGATATAACGTTATCAACGATAAACTTTCGGACCCCGCGGTTATTTCGGATAACGAGGCTTATACCGCGCTAATGAAGGAATTCAAAAACCTTTCCCCTATCTATGAGAAATACACCGAGCTCAAAAAATGCACCGAGGATTTTGAGGAAGCAAAGGAAATTATGGACAGCGGCGATAAGGAACTTAAAGAAATAGCCAAAGAGCAGTTTGAGTCCTCAAAAGAAGCTATCGAACGTCTTAACGAAGAAATAAAGATACTCCTTCTCCCCAAAGACCCCGATGATGATAAGAACGTTATCGTTGAGATAAGAGCAGGTGCAGGCGGAGAGGAAGCGGCGCTTTTTGCCAACTCGCTTACCAGAATGTATACGATGTATGCAGAATCAAAAAGATTTAAAACCGAAGTCCTCTCAATCAACGAAACGGGACTCGGCGGAGTTAAGGAAATAAGCTTCCTTATCGAAGGAACGGGCGTATATTCGCTGCTTAAATTTGAAAGCGGAGTTCACAGAGTTCAGCGTGTTCCCGAGACCGAGTCGGGCGGAAGGATTCACACCTCTACCGTCACCGTTGCTGTTCTTCCCGAAGCAGAGGACGTTGAGATAGACATTAACCCCACCGACCTGCAGATCGACACCTACCGTGCTTCAGGCGCGGGTGGTCAGCACGTTAACAAGACCGAATCCGCCATCAGAATCACCCATCTTCCCACAGGATTGGTTGTTGAGTGTCAGGATGAAAGAAGTCAGCACAAAAACAAAGAAAAGGCTATGAAGATACTTGCTTCAAGACTTTATGATATGAAGCGTCAGGAACAGGAAGAAAAGATCGCGTCCGACAGAAAGAGTCAGGTTGGAACGGGCGACCGTTCCGAAAGAATAAGGACCTATAACTTCCCTCAGGGAAGGGTTTCGGACCACAGAATAGGTCTTACAGTTCACACCTTAGAGCAGGTTATGAACGGAGATCTCGACTTTATAATCGAGTCTTTAATAACCGCAGATCAGACCGAGAAATTAAAGGCATCCAACGAAGACTAATCAGGAGTTATTATGAAGACCGTCGTTGTAAAACCGAATGATAAAACAATAAAACGCGCCGCGAAGATAATAAAACACGGCGGTATTGTGTCGTTCCCTACCGAGACTGTTTACGGGCTCGGCGGCAACGCTCTGTCTTCACGTTCTTCCGAAAAGATATTCAGTGCTAAAGGCAGACCATCCGATAACCCCTTGATAGTTCACATTTCTGATATAGACGAAGCTTACGCCCTCTCAGACGAGCTTCCCGAAGTTTTCTTTCGCTTAGCCGAAAAATTCTGGCCGGGTGCTCTGACAATGATCGTTAAGAAAAGTGACGCGGTGCCAAAAGAAACAACGGGCGGACTCGATACCGTTGCTATCAGGATGCCCGATAATGAGGTTGCACTAAAACTTATTAAGGCTTCAGGACTTCCGATTGCGGCGCCAAGTGCCAATAGCAGCGGTAAGCCAAGTCCTACCGAAGCCTTTCACGTTTACGATGATCTGAACAAGAAAATCCCAATGATAATTGACGGCGGCAGCTGCACCTTTGGCGTTGAGTCAACGGTGCTCACCCTCGTTCCCGAAGTTCCCGTTATTCTTCGTCCGGGAGCTGTTACCAAAGAGATGTTAGAAGAAGTAATTGGTGAAGTCAAGGTTTCCGACTCGGTAATAAATCCCCTTAAGAATGATGAGGTTGCCGCTTCTCCCGGAATGAAATATAAGCACTATTCTCCCGAGTGCGAAGTTTATCTCGTTGAGGGGAGTTCGGAAGAATACATCGAATTTGTTAACAGACTTGACTCTTCCGTATCGGCTCTCTGCTTTAAGGAAGAAAGCGATAAAATAAAACTTCCGCACCTTACCTACGGAAATATTAACGACGAAATTTCCCAGGCAAACGAGCTTTTTTCAAAGCTTCGCGAACTTGATATGATCGGTGCCAAAACTGTTTATGCCCACGCACCCGAAAAGGAAGGTGTTGGCCTCGCGGTTTACAACCGTCTTATCAGAGCTGCAGGTTTTAAGGTTGTTAAGGCAAAGAAAACGGTTGTCGGACTCACAGGGCACTCGGGTGCAGGAAAAACCACCGTTTCGGATATTTTCCTTAACGAAGGCTTTTCGGTCATCAATGCAGACTTAGTTTCTCGAGAGGTAAGCGAAAGTGAAAAAGGCAAAAAGGCTTTAAGGTGTGCTTTTGGAGACGAGGTCTTTGACGGAGAGACTCTTAACCGCAAAAAACTCGGCTCGATAGTTTTCGGAGACTCTGAGAAACTCGAACTTTTAAACGCCACTCTTCTTCCCATAATTTCGGAAAGAATTGTGGAAATGATAAAAACAGAGCACAAAGAGTTTATTCTTCTCGACGCTCCCACCCTATTCGAAAGCGGACTAAATAAAATTTGCGACAGAATAGTTTCGGTTTCTGCCGATAAAGATTTTCTTATAAAGAGAATCGTGGAAAGAGACTCACTATCTGAAGAAGAGGCGGATAAAAGGCTTTCTTCTCAGAAAACGACTGATTTTTTTAAAGAGAATTCCGACCATCTTTTACTTAATAACGGAAGTCTCGAGGAATTAAAAGATAAAACAATGGAAATTATAAAATTAATTAAAACTGACGGAGGCGGCTATGAAAGATCCTAAAGATTTGCTTATAAAAGAACCCGAACTGAAAGACAGTGACGTAAAGGAGTCTATGGACTACTGTGAGGGCTACAAGGCGTTTTTAGACCAGGCAAAGACCGAGCGCGAGTTCGTTGTTAAGGCAACAGAATACCTTGAAAACAGAGGCTTCGTTCCTTTTGAAAAGGGTAAAAAATATAAATTTGGCGATAAGGTTTATAAGAACCACCACGGCAAGAGCCTTTTCGCATTTAAGGTTGGCGAGAATACCGACGGGGCAAAGATAGTTGCTTCGCATATCGACTCTCCCCGTTTAGACCTAAAAATGAAGCCCCTATATGAAGAAGCGGGTCTTGGATATTTTAAGACCCACTACTATGGCGGAATTAAAAAATATCAGTGGACCGCAATTCCCCTCGCGCTCCACGGAGTTATCGCTAAAAAGGACGGAACGGTTATAACCGTAAGCCTTGGCGAAAACGAAACCGAGCCCTGCTTTACCGTTACCGACCTTCTTCCCCATTTAGCTGCAGAACAGTCGAAGAGGACCCTTTCCGAAGGCATTAAGGGCGAAGAACTTAACGTTTTGATCGGTTCTCTCCCCTTCAAGACCGACGATGAAAGCAACAAGGTAAAACTAAATATAATTAACCTTCTCGGCGAAAAATACGGCATTAACGAATGGGATCTTTTCTCAGCAGAACTCAACCTCGTTCCTGCGTTTAAGGCTCGTGATATCGGCTTCGACGCTTCCCTGATCGGTGCTTACGGTCAGGACGATAAGGTCTGCGCATACACTTCACTCACCGCATTTTGTTCTTCGAGTGATAAAAACACCTCGGTTCTCGTTCTTGCAGATAAAGAAGAGATTGGCTCCGACGGAAACACGGGTCTTGCCTCTTCCTGCCTTGAATATTTCTTATTTGACCTTGCTTCTTCACTTGATAAAAATGCGCTCGATTTCATTCGCGCTTCCGAAGCCTTCAGTGCCGACGTTACGGCAGGATTTGATCCTTCATTCCCGGGTGTTTATGATAAGCTTAACTCTGCGTTCGTTGGAAAAGGCGCGGCTATAATGAAATACACAGGCGCAAGAGGTAAATACGACACAAGCGATGCTTCGGCAGAGTTTACCGCTAAGGTCAGAGATATACTCGACTCAGCTGAATGTGTTTGGCAGGTTGCAGAACTCGGGAAGGTTGACGAGGGCGGCGGCGGAACGGTTGCAAAATACCTCGCAAGAATGGATATGAACGTTATTGATATCGGCGTTCCGGTTCTTTCAATGCACGCTCCCTTCGAGATAACATCAAAGCTCGACGTTCTCTACACAACCAAAGCATTCCTCGCTTTTCTTAACTACTAAAACAAAAAGAAGGTTCCTTAAGCGTCGTACAGTTAAGGACAGTACAACACGACACAAAAACACCCGTAGTTTTTTAAAAACTGTGGGTGTTTTTAATATTCTCTTTCTTTGTTAGTCAAGTTGTGCTATAATACAACTAACCGATAAATAAGAATTTGACGAGGAGATTACTTATGGAAAAGATATGGAATGAAATGTATGAAGCCGCAAAAGCCGTATTGAATGAGCGGAGAATTTCGGAATATGTCACCTGCGGAGAAGTATCCGCTGCGGTATGTTCAAAATCAGGAAAGATATATACGGGTGTTTGTATCGACACCTGCTCAACACTTGGCATTTGTGCAGAAAGAAATGCTATTTTTAATATGATTACTAACGGTGAACAGGAAATTGACAAAGTTCTTTGTATTTTGCCCGATGGTTCTAACGGTGCGCCTTGTGGTGCTTGTCGAGAACTTATGGTTCAACTTATGGCAGGAAATTATTATGATATAGAAATTATGCTTGATTATTCCACGGGCAAAACCATAAAACTCGGTGAAATAACTCCTGAATGGTGGATTAAATAAATTCCAAT
>JAZNVP010000036.1:0-6310 GCA_045592865.1 Oscillospiraceae bacterium | reverse complement strand
TTTGGCGACAAGGCCCAAGAAGGAAACGCACTTTCCGTCCCACTCGTGAGGATTTTCCGCAATATCGCGGTAGAAGATAGCATAGTCTTTATCCTCTATCTCAACAACCGCCGCCGTCTTATCGTAAGGCGGTGGGTCCTCGATGTTATCGTATTCCACCTTTCCCGAAAGATGCTCGTATAATATTTCGGTTCTGGTGTTAATGCCGCGGACTAACTTATGAAACGGCATAACGTCGGCGTCGTCGGGAACGCGGTTGAACGCCACCATCTCGGGAGAATTCAGTTTATCAACCACCAATGCGCGCATATTGGCGTTATAGGAAAGAATGGTGGAAGCGTCCGCAAAGAACACCTCTTGATATACAGTCCAGTTTCTCGGAAGCGCCGTAAAAAGCTTCTCTAAAAGCCACATTCCGTTATACTCAATAACCGCCCTTTTTGCAGAAAACTCCTTCTCGAGAGAAGAAAGTCTTTCTTCCGTGAGTTCATCTTCCGATTCAATATTTATAAGGTGAATATTGTCGCCGTAAAGAGAAAGGTCGTATTCCTCTATTCCCTCTTCGCAAACGATCAAAAGGGTGCTTTCGCCCTCGTTAAAGCGCTTGTCCGATAAGGTGTCGGCAATAAACTTTGTTTTGCCCGACTCTAAGAAGCCGGTGAACAGATAAACGGGAATTTCCATAATTTAATTCCTCTCTCAGTTTTCCCAAAGGGAGATTATCTCTTCCTTCTTAAGATCGGTTCCGATAACGCAGATCCTTCCCGTCGGCATAGCATCACCGTAACGAACGTTCTTCTCCTCGGGAATATAGTCAAAATGAATAAAGCCTTCTTCGCCCTTTAAATAGCCCTTCGCCCTGAGAATAAAGCCGTAGTCACCGCTCTCTAAAGCCGAAAGAACACTATCTATCTTCTCCTTGGTAAAGCTCTTGGAACTCTCAAGTCCTACCGACTGGAACACCTCGTCGGCATCGTGATGATGGTGATGTCCGTGACAGTGGCACTCTCCGTCGTGGTGATGGTGCTCGTGTCCTTCTCCGTGGCAGCAGCACTCTCCGTCGTGGTGATGGTGCTCGTGTCCTTCTCCGTGGCAGTGGCACTCTCCGTCGTGGTGATGGTGCTCGTGGCCTTCTCCGTGGCAGTGGCACTCTCCGTCGTGGTGATGGTGCTCGTGGCCTTCCCCGTGACAGTGGCATTCTCCGTCGTGGTGATGGTGCTCGTGGCCTTCTCCGTGACAGTGGCACTCACCGTCGTGGTGATGATGCTCGTGATGGTGGTGATGCTCTTTTATCACCCTTTCCTCGAGCTCGTCCTTTCCGCTCGTCATCGCCTTCATAAGAACCTCGGAAGACAAGAGTGAGTAGTGGGTGGAAACTATCTCCGCCTTCTCATTGTGCTCACGAAGGAGCGCTAAAACTCCCTCTAACTTTTCTTCCGAAATATTCTCGCTGTGGCTGAGAATAATTGCGTTTGCGTTTTCTATCTGATTTATAAAGAACTCGCCGAAATTCTTGATATGCATTTTGCATTTGTTGGCGTCAACGACCGCGGTAGCGCTCCTGAGAGCAAACTCACCGTTCTCGGCGCCCTTGACCGCCTCAATAACGTCGGAAAGCTTTCCAACGCCCGAAGGCTCGATAATAATTCTGTCGGGGCTGAGTTCTCTGCAGACCTTCAAAAGCGCCTCTTTAAAGTCGCCCACCAGACTGCAACAGATGCAACCCGAATTCATTTCGGTTATCTCAACACCCGCTTCCTTTAAAAAGCCCGTGTCAATTCCGATCTCGCCGAACTCGTTTTCGATAATAACCGTCTTTTCATTATTTCCGTTTTCGAGAAGTTTTTTGATAAAGGTGGTCTTTCCCGCACCTAAAAATCCCGAAATAATGTCGATATTTGTCATAATTAAATCAACCTCTTTTCAAAATGCTATTTTACCACACAATTTCTCTTTTTACAAGCACAAAAAATAAAGCCCCCTTACACAAGAGGGCTTCGCCTTTTTATAAAACGTAAAAGAATATGGTAACAAACTGCAAAATACTGCCCACCACAACGAAAAGGTGAAAGACCGAGTGAATGTATCTCTTCTTTTTGCCGAAGGCATAAAACACCGCACCGACGGTGTAGCTTATCCCGCCCCCTAAAAGCCAGAGAAGTGCCGACGTGGGAAGCGCCTTTACAACCGCGGAATAGGACATTATAATGCTCCACCCCATTCCGATATAACAGGAATAGGAAAAAACAGAGTATTTCTTAAGGTCAATGGCAGTAAGCGTCGCGGCTAAAATACCAAGTCCCCAAACCACCCCGAAATTAAGGTAGCACCAAAAAGGCGAAACGGGACGGACCGAAACCAAGAGAATAGGCGTGTAGGTCCCCGCGATAAGAAAATAAATGGTGCAGTGGTCGAGAACCTGCATAACCTTTTTCGCCGTCTCATTTTTTAGCCCGTGATAGATAGCCGAAGTCGCGTAAAGAATAACCATCGATGCCCCGTAAACCACAGAGGAAATTATAGCGATCGCGTCCCCCTTAAGACAAGCCTTAACGGTGCAAAGAACAAGAACTATTATTGCTATCCCGCCACCTGCTATGTGGGAAACCATATTAAATATCTCTTCGCCTTTGGTGTAGTCGGGAAGAAGTCGGTCCTTGAGTTTTATCCTCGTCATCCCTTAAGACCTCTCGACTGCCTATCCATATCCTCAACGACTATATCGAAAATCTCGCCGAGTGTGGAACAGTATTCGAGCACCTTCCAGGGCTCGTTGGTGTGGTAGTGTATCTTGATAAGGTCCTCATCGCCAACCGCTAAAAGACAGTCGCCTTTGAAATTCTCAAGAAAATAGTCGTTTATGTCGTCCTCCGAGAGATTTTCTCCCTCGATCAAAAGCTGAGTGTCGTATCTGAATTCGTTCATAGTTTTTCTCCTTTCGAATTTGTAACCCTATGATAATATACCTGCCCCGAAAAAAGCAATCTACTCTTAAGGCCGCCATCTCTCCTCTCAGTTCTCCGAGGAGTAGAGAAAGAAAAAACTGCCCCGTATCTTATACGAGGCAGTTTCTGTCTTTATTTTTCTTTTATAAGTCTTGCCGAAGCGGGACTCATCATTATGTTTATAATAAGCTCAGGAACAAAGTTTAAAAGCACAAGTCCCGATAAAACGTAGATGACTACGTTTCCGCCCTCTGCCCAAACGTCGAGAACATCCTTAAAGAAAATAAACAGCGACGACACGAAAATTCCCGTGTTAACGACCGGCGCGGCAATCGCGGCGAGAAGCATCGCAAGATATCTGTTCTTTTTCGAGAAAGCCTTGTAAACAAGTCCCGAAAGGTATCCCGCCATAACGCCCTTTGCCATAACGACTAAGAAGCAGATCGTAGGATTAGCGTTCCATACCATCGCTCCCCCGACGTCCATTCCGTTAACGCAGTAGACAATAACTACCACCGAGAAAACGGCTCCGAGGAAGGCTCCCGCCTTTTCTCCGAGAAGAGCCGAGCCTAAAACTATCGGCACAAGCACCAGAGAAAGAGACACAGGTCCGATGTGGAAGTAACCGCCGAGCATCTGAAGCACCACGACTATCGCGGCGAGCAGACTCAGGGTCACCATTCTTTTGATCTTTTGGTTTTTCATATATATCCTCCTTGCTGTCGCTCCCATAAGGGATGCGGCGCTAAAATAAAAACGAAAACCTATTTATTCTTGAGATAGATCTCGTAAAGACCGTCTAACAAAAGGGTCTCGTCGAGTATTATTTTTTCCTTACAGTGCGGCACTATTAAACGTGCTATTCCGCCGGTCGCAACGGGAAGTGCGTCTTCGCCGAGAAGCTCTTTATATCTACCGACCATACCGTCCATCATAGCCGCGGCACCAAGCACTATACCGCTTCGCATCGAGTCGGCGGTGTTGGTTCCGATAGTTTTAACCTCTCCCGCAAGTTCAACGATGGGAAGACACGCCGTTCTATTTGAAAGCGCGTCGGCAGAGATGTTAACACCCGGCATAATGGAGCCGCCGAGCATCGCACCCTCCCTGTCTATCGCCATAAACTTGGTTGCGGTTCCGAGATCTGCAACTATTATGGGCGCCTTATATTTCTTTATCGCGCCGACCGCCCCTGCAACAAAGTCTGCTCCGAGCTGCTTGGGATCGTCGATCTTGATGTTAAGTCCCGTTTTAACTCCGGGGCCCAGAACTATGACCTTTCCGTCGGTGAGCCTCTCGCAAAGAGTCCTGAACGCAGGAATAAGCGAAGGCACAACGCAGGATATAACAACGCCCTCTGCCATTTCGGGCGCATTATAAAGACCGAGCACCGACCTTACCAGAACGGTATATTCATCGGCAGTTTTATGCTGATGGGTCCTTATCCTCGAGGAAAAAAGAAGCCTTCCGTCCTCAAAGCCGCCGAGCACGATATTGGTGTTGCCGATATCAAAAACAAGTATCACTCTGTTTCCTCCGAATTAAAGTCCGTTAGGGTTGTTTTTCTGGAATCTCCAGGCATCCTCGCACATCTCTTTAATGCCCTTTTCTGCCTTCCAGCCGAGTTCCTCGTAAGCTTTTCTGGGATCTGCATAGCATTCAGCAATATCTCCGGGACGGCGGTCGGTGATCTTGTATGCCACGTCCTGACCCGAAGCCTTCTCAAACGCCTTAACTATCTCGAGAACCGAATAACCGTTTCCTGTTCCGAGGTTATAAGTAAACACTCCGCTCTCACGGGTGATCTTGTCAACAGCGCAAAGGTGACCGCGCGCCAAGTCAACAACGTGAATGTAGTCGCGGACGCCGGTTCCGTCCTTGGTGGGATAATCGTTTCCGAACACGCTTAAAATCGGAAGCGCACCGATAGCAACCTTAGCAATATAAGGCATAAGGTTGTTGGGAATTCCGTTGGGATCCTCACCGATAAGACCGCTCTCGTGAGCGCCGATGGGGTTAAAGTAACGGAGTATGCAGATTCTCCACTCCTTATCAGAAACGTAAATGTCGCGGAGAATATCCTCTATCATAAGCTTTGTCGAACCGTAAGGGTTGGTGGTGGAAAGAGGGAAATCTTCGGTTATCGGAACGGTCTTGGGCGTTCCGTAAACGGTAGCCGAAGAACTGAAAACAATGGATTTACAGCCGTATTCCGCCATAACCTTGCAAAGAATAAGGGTTCCCGATATGTTGTTGTGGTAGTAAAGCATGGGTTTCGCAACCGATTCGCCAACAGCCTTAAGACCTGCAAAGTGAATAACCGAGTCTATCTTATTTTCCTCAAAAACACGTCTTATATCCTCTTCGGATAAAATATCGCCCTTGTAAAATTTAAAGTCTTTTCCGGTTATCTTCTTAACTCTGTCTAAACTCTCCACCTTGGAGTTTGAGAGGTTATCCAGAACAACTATCTCTTCTCCCCTGTTTAAGAGCTCCACGCAGGTGTGAGAGCCGATATATCCTGCTCCGCCGGTTACTAAAATTGCCATTTATTTCGTTCTCCTTCCAAAATTTACTTATCTTAATTATTATAAGGTCTTAAATGCGGTTTGTCAAATAAAAAACAAAGAATTTTAAGCCGTTTTTTCCATAAATACGACCATATTCGCAAACTCCGTTTAATCATCGCGAAACTCCACCGCACCTATTCACTCTTCACTCATACCTATTACCTAAAAAAGCCCCGCTTCAAAGCGGAGCTTTTTTTCTTATTCTACCTCGCAGTTTTTCAAGCCGTATTCCAAAAGAATGTTTATAAGCTCGTTTCTTGAACGGTTGGTATCAGAAGCGAGTTTATCAAGCCCTGAAACAGTTTCTTCCTTTATCCTTATAGAAAAGGTCTTGTATCCGTCATCACCTTTTAAAGATTTTCTGCTTATCTTAAGGTTGTCTTTCATATTTATCACCTCATAACAATTATGATTTGACAAATACGCAAAATATATGTTATGTTTTATAACATATTATATATTAGAGGAGATTAAAATGATAATAGATGTAACCGGAACTATTCTAACACCCAGTGATTACGGAAAAGATTGTTTGGGTAACGGCTTATGTGTTGACGAAAATGGTAATGAAATAGAATGTTGCTGTGACGAATGTGACTACTTTGTTTGTTGCTTCGGCTTTTTTGACATTCCCGAACCACACTGCTCACACTGTTACGACCCCGACTGCCCCCGTTCTCGTGAAAATACCTGCGACCCTGTCTTTTAATTCCGTCGCCACCGCACCTCTTCACTCTTCACTCTTACCTATTACCTAAAAAAGCCCCGCTTCAAAGCGGAGCTTTTTTCTTATTC
>JAZNVP010000035.1:0-8659 GCA_045592865.1 Oscillospiraceae bacterium | reverse complement strand
TATGAAACACCGCCTATCTTAGCGGCTCCGTCTATTACCTCGGTAGTTATAAGATTCATTGGAGGCTCACCGATGAATCCGGCAACAAATACATTAGCAGGCTCAAAATAGAGCTCATAAGGAGTACCTATCTGCTGAATATAACCATCCTTCATAACAACGATTCTGTCAGCCATAGTCATAGCCTCTACCTGATCGTGTGTAACGTAGATAAAGGTTGTTCCGAGACGGGTGTGGAGCTGAGTAAGCTCGGTCCTCATCTGTGCACGAAGCTTAGCATCGAGGTTTGAAAGCGGCTCGTCAAGAAGGAATACCTTAGGCTCACGAACGATTGCTCTTCCCAAAGCAACACGCTGACGCTGACCGCCGGATAAAGCCTTCGGCTTTCTCTCTAAGAAGTGCTCGATACCGAGAACTCTTGCTGCCTCTTCAACACGGCGGCGGATCTCATCCTTCGGAGTTTTACGAAGCTTAAGTCCGAATGCCATGTTCTCATAAACTGTCATGTGAGGATAAAGAGCATAGTTCTGGAAAACCATTGCGATATCTCTATCCTTAGGAGCAACATCGTTAACGAGTCTCTCGCCGATGTATAATTCTCCATCCGAAATTTCTTCAAGTCCGGCAATCATACGAAGAGTTGTTGACTTACCGCAACCCGAAGGTCCAACAAGGATTATAAATTCCTTATCCTTAATATCCAGGTTGAAATCGGAAACTGCGATTACGCCACCGGGATATTTCTTATAGATTCCTTTTAAAGAAAGGCTTGCCATAATTTGTTTACCTCCTAAGTTTATTCAATACAATAAACGTATTTTTACTCCAATATCATAACAAATTCAGAGAGAAATATCTATTGATATTTTTACCGAATATTTAGGTTTTTATTGTTATTTTTGACAACAGTTTTTCGGTCGTTTTTACTATATTATAAAAAATCGGGGTCTATTTCTAATTCGATTGTGCAATTTCAACAATTTCTTCATCTGAAAGCCTTCTGTATTCACCGGGCGCCAAACCCTCATCAAGACGAAGTCCTCCCATTCTGACGCGCTTGAGTTTTATAACCTTAACTCCGTATTTTTCGAACATTCTCTTTATCTGGTGATACTTTCCCTCTTTAATAATTACGGTCGCCGTCTTCTCCGAAGTAATATTTATATAGGCAGGTTTGCAAATGTAATCGCCGATGTCAACGCCCTTAGAAAAGCCTTCCACCGTCTCCTTCGGTATCGCCTTATCGGTCTCCACCTCATATTCTTTTTCAATATGTTTTGAGGGTGAAAGTATTCTGTGCGCAAAGTCTCCGTCGTCGGTAAGAAGCAGAAATCCCGTAGTGTTCTTGTCAAGTCTACCCGCAGGGAAAAGGTTTCTCTTTCCCTTGTCGGTAACAAGATCCACCGCCGTCACGTCTTTTGAGTCCTCAGTCGCGCTGACGACTCCCATAGGCTTATTCATCATAATATAAATAAACCTTTGAAACAATATCTTCTCACCTTTCAGTGTTATTTCCCCGTTCGTTTCAAACCTTTTTTGAGGGTCGGTCTCCGTTTTTCCGTTAACCGCAACAAGCCCTTTTTTTATGAAAACCTTGGCGTCACTTCGGCTTATATCCGCCGCAACACTAACTATTTTATCCAGTCTTTCCAATTTTACTATTCCTATCCTTTTATATTATGTTTTTTGAAAACCGTGCATAAATCCGCCGAGCTCAATAGAGCACACGTCTCCGCCAACTATCATTCCGTCGAGTATCAGGAGATTTGCCCTGATGTTTGCTATCTCGCCGGGGTAATTCTTAACCTCGTAGCTGTATCTTTTTATCCGTTTATTCTTGTATTTTCTTAGGTCAAGCCCCTGTGAGCGCTGAATTTCATTATATTTTTCATAAGTTTCATCAAACTCCGCAGGGATAATAACCTCGGTTATTTCAATTGGCTCTGAGCCCGTCTCCCAACCGAAAGACGAAAGAAACCTAATCCTTTCTTCGTTCGTCGGAGCATAATTAGTCTCCCTGTCTGTAGCCGTGGGCTCCCCGTCGGTAAAGACCGAGTCATTCCCCGTAAGAAACGAAAACCCAAAAAGAACGCTAACCGTAAGGCAAACCACCAACAAAACCTTTTTCACCGATGACATTTTCAGATTAAAAACAAACATAAATTCCCTCCGAAACAGTTTGTTCTATTTATATGAAAGCATCGGGAAACTAATTCTGTTTTTTTCGATTATATATTTCTCATAAAGACATATTGACGACACTGTTTTGGGTAGATAATAAAATGCGGGGATTATAAACGCCGAGAATAATAAAAACGGCAAAAGCGACAAAAGAAAGCGGAATGCGCCGGTCTTTTCGCCCTTCATCATCTTAACTGAAATCTTTATCGCCGTTCTCACCGAAACGCTCGGATTTTCGGTTAAAACCGCCCAGCAAAGAAGGTATCTCGTCATAAACAAAAACACGAACAAACCGCATAACAAAGCCAAAATTACGCTTAAAACATCAAGGATAAGCATTATTATATCAGAAGGGAAAAAGCGGTCTGAGAGCTTAATTGCGACGGTGGAAAAATGCAGTAAAACCGCGGGGAGAAGAAAGAAAAAGGCGCATAAAAACAGGTTTAAAAGCAAAACGAAGTTTAGCCTTAAAGCCTTGGAAACAGAGGGTTTTCGGCGGTTTCCGGCACCGCAGATCTTGTTATAATGCCATCTGAAAAGAAGGAACAGGACAAGCGAAGAGGTTAAAGAAAATAATAACCATAACGCTAAATCGAGCGAAAGTTTTATAAAAATATCCCCCGAAGGCAGCACTTTTTCTTGATAAAAAGTGATAATTTTTAATAAAAAGTGATAAAATATCGCACAAAAACAGAACAGAACAGATTTGAAATAATTGCCTTTTACTCCCATTATTGCTCTGCTTTTTATTTCTCTGCGACTTATTTCCACAATAAAATTCTCCCTGAAATTTTTAATATGTAAAGGAGAAAGATTATAGATCGTAAAGTCCGAAATCCGACCTATCGGTTTCCTTTTCGGGAATTACGTTCAAAACCTCAAAAATTCCGTCTCTTTGCCAGAGCGACGGGGTTACCATAACAGTAAAGCCTTCCCCACTGCCGCAAAAATATTCTCTCGGGTCGCTTTTTTCGATATCGTAAAGGCACATAAGCCTCGTTATAACACCGCCGTGGGTTACTGCCGCCGCAGAGGTCACACCTCTTTTCTGCATATCGGCAAGAATACTGTTGATTGCCGATATGCATCTTTTGGTGAACTCTTCGTTTGACTCACCTAAAGGCGGCGTGTCCTTCATTTTGTTATCCACCCAATCTAAAAACGCCTTGTTATCCTTCAGTTCTTCGGGGCTTTTCCCGTCGAAGAGCCCGAAGTTATATTCCCTAAGTTCAGGGACAGTGCTTAAAAATCTATCGGGATAGAGTATTTCCGCCGTTTCGGTGCAGCGTTTTAAGGGGCTTGAATAGACTATCTGCGCCGACGGGTAAGAATATTTTTCCGCCATCTTCTCTATTTTATCCCTTCCCGCTTCAGAAAGCGAAACATCGGTTACTCCCAAAAATCTTCTTTCGAGGGTTTCTTTTGTTTCGCCGTGCTTAATGAGATGAATTTTGTAACACTTCATAAAAATTCCCCTTATTTTTATACTTTTCGTTAAATATAGACAAATTTTCAAAAAAATCTTTACAAATGGTATCTTTTGTTATATAATCTACATTACCGCGATTTTTAGAGAAAGGAGGCGACCGACGGTGAACGCAGATTTTCCGCGCATAATTTCGCTTCTCAGAAAAGAAAAAAAGATTAGCCAGAAACTCGCTGCTAAGGAATTAGGCGTTAGCCAGGCGCTTCTTTCCCATTACGAGAAGGGTATTCGCGAATGCGGCCTTGATTTTGTTGCTAAGGCGGCAAGATATTATGGGGTTTCGGCAGACTATCTTCTCGGCATTTCTCCCAACCGCGACGGACTTACTATTTCGGTTGATGATATTCCCGAGAACGACCCTAACAACAAGGAAAACATAGTTAGGGGCTCTCTTCTCCCCGTTCTGAACAAGAAGCTTATCGTTAACTCTCTTAACATAATATTCTCGATGCTTCAGAAATGCGAAAATAAGGCGGTTGCCGATGAGGTTGCTTCCTTCTTAATGCTTTCGGTTTATTCCTGCTTCAGAACCCTTTACGCGATGAATGAAAGCAACAGCGATAAATTCTTCACCTTACCCGATGGACTCGCGCAGAGCGCCGCTATTGCTTCTATGATGATGTCGGAAGCCCGTCTTCAGAACCACGTCGGAGATTTTAAGCTTTTGAACCCCGACTGCTTCTCCATCACCACAGAGGGTATTTCGAACGAATATCCGCTTTTTGCTTCCTCGCTATCAAATCTTATCAAGGAATGCGAAAAGAAATTATCCGAATAAGGTTTTCCGCCTCATATTGAGGCGGATTTTTCATACTTATTATAATATGTTAAAGACTTTTTTTCAAGAAATATTATCACATTTTGCTGACAGGAGACAAAGATAATGATAAAGCTTCTTATCAAGGGTTTTATACCCGATTATAAAAACACCTCAGACCCTGCCGTCAGGGAGAAATACGGCGTTTTGGGCGGTGTTTTGGGAATAATATGCAATCTTTTATTATTCATAATAAAGCTTATAAGCGGTATGCTTTTAGGCAGCGTTGCGGTTACAAGTGACGCATTCAACAACCTTTCGGATATGGGTTCTTCCATCATATCCATAATAGCGGCTAAGTTTTCAGGAAAGGAGCCCGATCGCGACCATCCTTTCGGACACGGAAGAATAGAATACGTTTCCTCTCTTATTATTTCGTTTTTAATTCTTATGGTTGGCGTTGAGCTATTCGAGGCATCGTTTAACAAGATCTTAAACCCTGCACCCGTAAGCTTTAACCTCACCGTTATAATAATACTTTCGCTTTCGGTTTTAGTTAAACTCTGGATGTTTTTATACAACCGATATATCGGAAAGGAGATTGCCTCCGAGACTGCACAAGCCTGTGCTACCGACTCGATTAACGACGTTTTCTCCACATCCGCGGTTATTATTGCCACCGTTATCGGCTCGGTCTTCGGCATCTTTATAGACGGCTACGTTGGTGTTGCGGTTTCGCTCCTTATCTTTAAGGGCGGCTTCGGTTCCGCCAAGGAAACCATCAACACCCTCCTCGGCAAACCTCCGAAGAAAGAAATGGTAGATAGAATAGGAGAGATAATAACGGCTCCCGAAGAGATCTGCGGAATTCACGATCTTATCGTTCACGACTACGGTCCCGGAAGAATTTTCGCTTCGGTTCACGCTGAGGTTTATGAAAATATCCCTCCTATGAAATCGCACGAAATCATAGACGAACTTGAGGTTAAGGTTGAAAAAGAGCTCGGTATTATAATGGTTATCCATCTTGATCCCGTTGCATACGGAAGCGAGGAGACCGAAAAAGCGAAGAGAAATCTCTCTGAGATAATTGCCGACTTAGGCGGAAATTATTCATTCCACGACCTCAGAATTACCGAGGGAGAGCACCGAATCAACGTTATTTTCGACCTTGTTTTGCTTGATAACTATAATCTTACGGACAAGGAAAGAGACCTTCTTTCAGAGAAGATAAGCCTCGCTATGAAGGAGCGCGACGAACGTTACGTTTCTGTTATCAAGATCGAACATAATTACATATAAAAAAAGCGCCTTACGGCGCTTTTTTTATATTTCGAGGGTTCTTATATAATGGAACAAAAACTGTTGGGCTATGCCCCTTGTTTTATAGAACTCTTCGGGAAAACCGTTCTTATAAAACCTTTCGAGCACCCTTTTGACCCAGACGTCGACGGGAAATGCCTCGGTTCTGTAAAATCCGTATAAAAGCACACAGTTTGCGACCTTCAGACCGACGCCCTTTATCTTCATCAGTTCCTCAAGAGCGGTGTTATAATCGGAGTTTCTGATCTTTTCGAAGCTTACCTCGCCCGACGACACCTTCTTTGCGGCATCGAGGATATATTTATCTCTGAACCCTGCTCTGAGTTCTGACAGGTCTTCTCTGCTCAAAGAGGCAAGTTTTTCTGCAGACGGGAAGGTATAACCACCGTCCTTTTTTTCTCCGAAGTTTTCGCAGAGCCTTAAAACGATACCCTTTATTCTTTTAATGTTATTATTCTGCGAGATTATGAAGGAGCAGAGCGCTTCCCAGCTATCCTGCTTTAATATTCTTATTCCGCCGCAGTTTTCAACCGCTTTTTTCATTGTTTCTTCGGTTCCGAACTGCCTTTTTAATGCATCATAGTCGGTCTCGAAATCGAAATAAGGAATTATAATGCTTTTGAACTCTTCTTCGGAAATATCGTAAAAGATAACGTCCCCGTTTTCTTTTTGCTCGGCTTTAATGAGTTTTTCTCCCACCATACCGCTTACAATTTTGTTTTCCTCATAAAATCTGAAACACTGACCGCAGTCGAGCGTGAGATATAGATCGAAATCCTGATAGCATTTTAACACTATATTATTATTTTCTATGCTATATTTCAAAAAAACACCTCTTCATTATTGCAAATACATTTAAATTATACTATAATATTTGGGTAAGTCAAATAGTTTAGGAGGGCTGAAATGAAAGAAAGCATATACACGATACCGCTTAACGATCTGTTTTCAGAGAAATGCGGATGTCCCTTATGCCGTCTTGACGGTATGATAAGAAAAAGATATACCGAATTCATTATGGGCCCTGCGATGATGTCGCCCGAGATCAGAATTGAGACTAACAAGAAAGGCTTCTGCCCCGAGCACTACAGAGAACTTTTAAAGTGTAATAACAAGCTTTCTCTATCCTTGATGACACAGACAAGGCTCGAAACGCTGACCGATGCTATGGACGCGAGAAGGCCTAACCTTAAAAAACTCAAGGAGCTCACAAGCGGATGCTACCTTTGTGAAAAGGAAGAGGCTTCAAGAAAGCAGATATATAATAACATCTTATCTACATTCCGCAAGGAAAGGGATTTCAGAGAGAGTTTTTCCGAACAGGAATATCTCTGCTTACCTCACTATATAAAGCTCTTGGAAGAGGCTTCTATGCTTTCTAAATCGGACCGCACGGTCTTTTCTGAAGCGGCATACACACTCTTTATGAAGGGCGAAAAAGAGGTTAAGAGAAAGGTTGACCATTTCTCGTTTATGTTCGATTACCGAAATCAATCGGAGGATGCCGATTGGGGTGACGCCAGAGAGGCGCTTTTAGACGCAGACGTGTTTTTAAACAAGGAATAATTTAAAGGAGACCAGATATATGAAACTCGGTATGGTTGGGCTTCCCAACGTTGGAAAGAGCACACTTTTTAATGCAATAACAAATGCAGGAGCACAGAGCGCAAACTACCCGTTCTGCACCATTGAACCTAACATTGGCTCGGTTGCAGTTCCCGATTCCCGCCTTGACTGGCTCCAAAAGTTATATAATCCGCAGAAGTTTACCCCTGCAACGCTTGAATTCGTTGACATTGCAGGTCTTGTTAAGGGTGCTTCTAAGGGCGAGGGGCTTGGGAACAAGTTTCTTTCCCACATAAGAGAGGTTGACGCGATAGTTCACGTTGTTCGTTGCTTTGAAGACGACGAGATAATTCACGTTGACGGTTCGGTTGACCCTAACCGCGATATTGACACCATTGATCTCGAGCTTATATTCTCGGATATTGAAATTCTCGCAAGAAGAATTGATAAGACCGCAAAGCTTATAAAGGGTGATAAGAAATACCAGGGCGAATATGATCTTCTCTCTAGACTCAAGGACCACCTTGAAAACGGAAAACCCGCAAGAAGCTTTGACTGCACGGATGACGAAAGAGAGATCATATCAACGGTTGCACTTTTATCGTTAAAACCCGTTATATATGCCGCTAATATGTCGGAAGACGATTTTATCGGACACATTGAAAACAACGAGCATTATAACGCTCTCAAAAAGAGAGCCGAAGAAGAGGGCGCCAGCGTGCTCCCCGTTTGCGCTAAGCTTGAAGAAGAGATCTCCTCAATGGATGACGAAGAAAAGGCTATGTTCTTAGAGGAACTGCATCTTGAGGAATCGGGACTTAACCGAATTATTAAAACGGGATATGAGCTTTTAGGTCTTATTTCCTTCTTAACGGCAGGAGAGCCCGAGGTCAGAGCCTGGACTATAACCAAGGGGACAAAGGCTCCCGCAGCCGCAGGAAAGATCCATTCAGATTTTGAAAAGGGTTTCATTCGTGCAGAGGTTGTTGCTTTTGAGGATCTTAAGGCCAACGGCAGTATGAACGCCGCTAAGGAAAAGGGACTTGTCAGAAGCGAAGGAAAAGACTACGTTATGAAGGACGGAGACATCTGTTTGTTCAGATTTAACGTTTAATATTACTAAAAGCCTCAACTCATAGGCGTTCTATCCGTAAGGACACAACGCCGGTTTTATTCGCCAAAAGGCGAGTTATATTGCTTCGCAGTTATATTCGTCTTTCAGCCGAGTGTTATTTGCTTCGCAAGTTAAAGCTTTTTTACGGGCGACAGATTGTCGCCCCTACATTACGACTATTAAGTTAAATACAAAAAACGCACCGCTTTAAGCGGTGCGTTTTTTAGATTCA
>JAZNVP010000034.1:0-17196 GCA_045592865.1 Oscillospiraceae bacterium | reverse complement strand
ATGATACCAAATCAAACAAATTTAGTCAATAAAACAGAAAAATATCGGGCTTATAAAGCCCGATATTTTTTAACTTTTTAATATTAATCGAATATAGAATTCAACTGACTTTTTAATAGCATCAAGGGTTATTCTTTCATTATGTCCGTGGATCGTTGCCCGTTCTTCATTTGTTAAAGCCATCGCAGAAAAACGGTAAACGTGATCAGATATTTTTCCGTAGTGACGGGAATCAGAACACTGAACCATCAAATACGGAGAAACTATTGAACCGGCCCATGTTTCTGCAACCGTTGAAGAAATCCTGTTCCATGCCTCGCAATTAGTTTCAGAAATAGGACTTGGGTTGTTCCCCTCTATTGCGGTTACAGTTACCGACTCATCTTTAACGGTCTTTCTAAGATATTCTATACCCGATTTAACAGTATCGCAAGGGTTAAGTCTTAAATTTGAAACCATAACTGCTTCCGAAGGAATAACGTTTCTTGCCTGGGAACCTTTCATTTGTGTGAATGCAACTGTCGTTCTCATTAGAGCGTTCATTTCTCCGCCCGTTTTTCTGCAGATAATATCAAGAACCCACTTAAAGCACCAAAGGTTAGCAAAGATAAGCTTTAACGGAAATGTAGAATGTCTTCCAAGTGTGTCGAACATTTCTGCTACGGGTTTAGTCAGGTGAGATTTGAAGGGGTGCTTTTCAACTCTGATACAAGCCTTTGAAATTGTACCGATAGGTGTTTTGGGCTTTGGTGCGGACGCGTGACCGCCCGAGGAGAGCGTTTTGTATTCAACGTTGATCATTCCCTTTTCGGCAATTCCGATCAATGCGCAGGGCTCTTTTACTCCCGGGAAAACGTTCTGAACAACACCGCCGCCCTCATCAACGACAATTGCGGGTGTTATTCCGTTTGCCTCAAAAAAATTAACTATGTTGATGGCACCGTGACCGTTGACCTCTTCACCACCCGAAAAGGCAAGATAGATATCATTCTCAGGGACAAAGTCTTTTTTAATCAAATGCTCTGCAGCAGAGAGCGCGGCATTCATTGTTACCTTTGTGTCGAGTGTTCCTCTGCCCCACAAAACTCCGTCCTCGATTATTCCTTCAAACGCGGGTTTTTCCCAATTTTCTTCACTTGCAGGAACAACATCGTAATGAGACATTAATACAGCAGGAGCCACACTATTTTTACCCTCCCATTTAAAGAGAAGTGCTCTGTCGGGAAGTTTTTGAAAACTCATTACCTTAAAAACGTTGGGAAAAAGCTTAGGTAAAAGATTTTCCAATTTTTCAAACTCACTGTTATCCTCAAGCGATTTATCGTTATAGGAAACGGTCTTACATTTAATGAGCTCGGTTAAGGTTTCAACCGCTCTGTCTCCGTCGAATTCGATGCTTTCAGAGTTTTCAACAATTGTGTCCTTAGGGTTAAACAGCAGAGCTCTCAAAACAACCGTTAAAAGAAACGCCAGAATAATTCCCAAAATAACATATATAATCATTACACTATGCCTTTCTTATAGAGAATTCTCGATACTGCTATTGTGAACAAAACGCTAACGGGAACCATAATTCCGACTGTTGAAGAGTTAAGTGCAGGAACGAAGATAAAGAGAATGAGCATTAACAAAACGGGCGCAATGGAGATCTTAACGTTCTTTGAAACGAATACAACACCAAGACCGCCGAAAAGCGCAGGTAATATCTGCGCAAACGCGGGTGCTAACACCTCAGACTCTAATATGGGAGTTAAGGGTGTTATAAGAATAACACCGACGATGATAATAAGAGTTGTTACGATAGAAGAGGTTGCTATTGCAATAGTTGAGATTATCTCTCCCTCTTCGGTGTTTACGTTTGCATCATTCTGCTCCAACGCGTTGATTGCGCAAGGAAGCTTAAGGTTAGAAATGTTGCCTGTTACAAACGAAAGATACGAGCCGCCTGCACCAAGCATTGGAATATAGGTAAATGTTTCGATAATGCCGACCGCCCAATACATCGGAGCAGTTGCTAATAGACCAAGAAGAAGCCCGTTCATATCAGGGGGCGCATCAAAAATTAAGCCAACGATCAAAGGATATGCAAGAAGAATGAGCATAACGGATATGTTCCAAATTCTTCCCGAACGGTGAACGCTGTCGAGATACGTTAATTCTTTTTTCATTTTCTACTCCCCCCTTATCCTAATAATGCGGTTATCGGGATAGCCGATAACATTCCGAGAATCAGACTTATAGGAAGTGCATAATCTCCGAGCCATTTCCAATTTAGCTTCTTCATTAAAGTTCCGCAAAGCACCATAATAACCGCAGAAACAAGCATAACTAAGACAGGAATCAGCCCCGAAGTCGATTTATACAAGACTTCTGCTCCGCCCTCGGTTACAGCAACCATTCCGTTCTCATCGGCAGTCCACAGACGAGAAATATCGCAGAAAACGTAACCTAAAAACGCCGATATCATACCGATAAACATTGAGTTAGAAAGAACGTCTGCCCAACGGGAGTTGTTTTTACCGAGAGTCATCATTCCGTTCTGAACCTTTTTACCGACTGCGGGAACGAGCCAGATGCCGACCATGATGCTTATAGTCATAACCAAAGCTATAGTTACAAACTGAGTCGCCGTAAGCCCCGACACCTTGCCGAGAGTCAGTCCCATAGCACTGGCAGAGTTGCCTGCCGCTACCGTTTCATAGCTTAGAGAGCCAACCACGCTGAGCCTTAACCACGGAAGAGGCAGACCCAAATCCTTAGATAATGCTATAACGCTTATAACGATAGCAACTGCGGGAGCAATAGTAAAGACCGCTGCTGTTTTAATGGTCTTCTTGAGTTTTTTCATATCCATTCCTATTTGTTTTGCTCTTTTTAATGACTTAACGAGGAAAAACACAGACTGCAAAAGCACTACTGCAATAATTATCCCCGACAAAACAAACAGAATCGGACTGTTGACATTAAATTCCATAATTATCTCTCCTAAGATATTTTATATACTAATTGTAGCATAGATGTTTATCTTTTTCAACAAAAAATAACGCAGGGTCGCCCCTGCGTTATTTTTTTATTTTACTTCACTCAAAGGTTTTACAGTTCCGTCGGAAAAGGTTACCGTGCACCCTGACACACCCGTTGCCCATGTTGATGCTCTTGAAACGTTTGCCCAATCTTCCATAGTTCCCTCATAATATATATTCTTTAAAGAACTGCAGGAATGGACCGCAATACCGCCTATTGATGTAACAGATTTCGAGATTGTCAGTGATTTAATTTTACAGAACTGAAACATTCCTGTGGGAATTGATGTTACTCCATTACCTATTCTCGCTTCTTGAATTGAGTTTTTATAGAAAAGATAATTGCCAAACGTTTTGTTAGAATCGCTAAATTCAAAAATTTTTAACGAAAAAGACTCATTAAAGGTGTTTGCAGGAATAGTTTCTATGGCCGTGCCGCCTGTTATACTCTCAAGAGAGGTGCATTTTCCAAACGAAAAATAGTTTAATTCCTTACATACAGACCCCTCTTCAAACACTACGCTTTTAAGACTTGTGCATCCGTTAAAAGCATAATTGCCAACAGCGGTTACAGTGTTTGGAATAACAACGCTTTCTAAGCTTGTGCATCCTTTAAAGGTCCTTTGAGGAATACTTTTTACATTTCCAAGATATACGTTTCTAAGGCTCTCCGCTCCCTCAAGCAATCCTACACTGGTGCTTAAAGTTTCAGAAACCCCGCTGTATTTCGACTCCGTGAGTTTCTTATTTATCGTTGTTAAAGTGTCGGGAAAGATCGCTTCTTTTAAGCTCGGGTTCCAATTCAGCCCCGCTATCCCGATAGTTTGTAATGAATTGCCAAAGTTGACTGTTTCCAGCACGTAGTTTCTTGAAATAGCATAATCACCTAACTGCAATAGCGAATCAGGCAGGTTCAGTTTTTTTAAGGTTGGAGAAAATCTGAAACAGAAATACCCCGTTGATGTGACTCCCTCAGGAACGGTTAACTCTTCAACGCAAACCCTATAAAAAGCCCAGTTTCCGAGATAAGTTACACCCTCTTCGATAACAATTTCATTGATTTTATATCCGTTAGGATTATTCTTTTTATACTCTTCTGTGCTCAAATATTCAGTTCCGTCGGAATTAAGTATAAGAGTTCCGTCCTCATTAATGTAAGGTTCATCACGGTATTTATACCACGGCGCTGAAGTGTAATATTTAGCATAGTCGTTCATTGCACCCTCTCCGAAAATACGAAGAGTTCCTACACTGTTTAGTTCCCAATACAGAGTTTCACCGCAACTGCCACTATCAACAATGGTAATTGATGGAACAATTATCTCATCATCTGAGCTTGTGCCAGAGCTTGTATCTGAACTTGTGTCAGAGCTTGTATCCGAGCTTGTATCTGAGCTTGTATCCGAGCTTGTATCTGAGCTTGTATCTGAGCTTGTATCTGAGCTTGTATCTGAGCTTGTGTCGGAGCTTGTGTCGGAGCTTGTGTCGGAGCTTGTATCCGTGCTTGTGTCGGAGCTTGTATCCGAGCTTGTATCTGAGCTTGTGTCGGAGCTTGTGTCGGGATCGGTATTCTTACCTATGTCAATATACCCTTTAATTTCGCCATCAACAATATCCAGATCAATATTAATAGAATAGTCTTTTTCACAACCGGATAAACTAAAGACAATTAAAATTGACATAAGAATTGCCATTAGTTTCTTCATAAACCCTGCTTTACTTAACATATTTACCTCCTAAGTTATTAGCTACATACATTATACTCAATATTTTAAGTATAGTCAAGAGGTTAAGTATGATAATATTTTCCTAGGGTGATAAAAATGATTAGTTACAAACCATTTTACGAAACCTTATTTAAAAAAGGAATCACCGAATACAACTTGATATTCAAGCAAGGGTTTTCCGCAAACACGCTACACCGCATAAAAAAAGGAGAAGCCATTAACACAAAAACGCTTGATGCTTTGTGTTACGCGCTTGATTGCAGCATAAACGATATAATAGAATTCGTAAAAGAATAAAAGCCTACTCTTTTGAGCAGGCTTTTATTCTTTATTTTTTAGGTTGAAATTTTTCAAAAATAGGGGTTAATTTTTCGGTTTTCACCTTTTCAAAACTGACTTCGTCGGTTATTGTCCAGGTAAATGGAGCAGCGCCGAAAAATTTTGTTGCCAAAACGTTGGATAGGTTTTTTCTATCCTCAAATCTATATGCGATAAAATCAGGTCTTGTTACAACGTTTAAAAGTAGGTTTGTCAGAATGAAATCGAGAACTCTTCCCTGTCCCGAAGGGGTCAACATAAAGTTTTGCGACAGCTGACCTCTTATGATCTCAGGTTTATTTTTCTTTAACCACATAAGACATCTTGGGTCAAAAGACTCTATACAATACTTTCCTTTATAGCCTTCAAGCTCTTTGCATACCGCTTCTGCAAGTTTTTTGTGATTTCCCTTGTATGCTTTGAGCTCAATAACAAGAGGCGTTTTATCCTCAAACAGTTGGAGAACTTCCTTGAATGTTGGAATCTTTTCGTCGGTTCCCTCGAGTGTATAGTTTTTGATGCTCTCTTTAGTTAAGTTCTCAACAACGCCTTCGGCGCCGGTTGTTCTGATGAGTTCACTGTCGTGGATAACAGCAAGTGTTCCGTCGGACAAAAGGTGAACGTCGAGTTCTGCACCGTAACCGTTTTCTATGGCTAACTTAAATGCTTTCATGCTGTTTTCGGGAACCTCGGGTTTGATATGAAGTCCCCGGTGGGCATAACAGTATTTCGTTAGGTCCGCCTTCTCCACCTTTCCCGATCTGGTTGCAACTAAAAAAAGATACAAAATAATAAGAATTGCTAAAATTAAAATAAAATACATAATCAATCCTCAATATCAAAGGCTTCAAGACCTGCTTTTGCTTCAATCTTGTTGTCACCGTGTTTAACAAAACACATCGTTGCAAAAGAAGCCGCAACAAAAATCGCAGAATAGATAAAGAGCGAATTATATCCTACGTTTCTGAGAAGGAATCCTGCGATGATGGGTGTTACTGTCTGAGCAGACATACTGAACGTATAGTAAAGTCCCGTGAACTTTCCAACGTCGGAACCTGCGCACATTTCAACAACCATTGGAAGACTGTTAACGTTGATGGAAGCCCAAGCAACACCGACAAGCGAGAACAAGAGATAAAGAACCCAATGGAATTTTCCGACCGTTAAAGTATAGATGAACGCAGTCAGAAAACTTAAGGAAAGGAGCGCCGCGCCAAACTTAATGGTTTTCTTTCTACCTATCTTACTTGCTATAACACCAACGGGAATGTAACTGATTATAGCACCTGCGGTTGCTATAGTAAGGCAAAGCGACGCGCCTCCGGGGCTCATATCCCATACGGTTGTTGCATAGGTTGTGAACCAAGTGCTGATAGCATTATATCCGATAAACCAGAACGCAACCGATAAGAGAAGGAAAATAAGGCTACGCTTTACATCTTTGGGCATTTTTGCAGTAGTGCTTTCATCCTCGGTTTTAACTAAAACCTCTTCGGGATGCGCCTTTTCATACTCTGCCTGTTTTTCTCTGAGTTTAGGTTCGTTGATAAATACCATTAAGATAAACAATGCAAAGAGCATTATGAAACTTACTATAGCAAAAATGGGCTGATAGTTTATATGATCAAGGCCTTCAGTTCTGCTTTTTGAATACAGGAAAGTATTAGCAATTAGATATATAATACCGCCTACTGCTCCCATAAGGTTAATTATTGCATTTCCCTTACTTCTGAGCGGTTTCGGTGTTACGTCGGGCATCAAAGCAACAGCAGGGCTTCTGTATGTTCCCATTGTTATGAGCAAAAGACCCAAAAGAACTATAAAGCCAATTGCCTTTACAGACGACGGAGCCGCATAATAACTGTTATCAAGAATAGGAAGACCCGTCATAAGAATAACCGCCATAACGGTTCCGAATAGGATAAACGGCTTTCTTTTACCGAGTTTAAAATTGCATTTATCCGAAAGTCCGCCGAAAAGCGGGAGCAAAAACAGGGCAAGAACGTTGTCTGCCGCCATTATTATACCCGAAACAGCTTCATTTAAATGGAACGTATTTGTTAAAATTAAAGGAATAAGATTATCATACATCTGCCAGAAAGCACTTATCGACAGGAATGCAAAACCGATAAGCACAGTTAATTTTGTGTTTAACTTCATAACGCACCTCTTTTTTTATTCTTTAATTTATTATAATTCACCTTACAAACATTATCAATAGTAAAAAGAAACAAACACTCCGTTTAAATTCTGTGCAAAACGGAGTGTTTTAATGTTATCTTTTATTAAGTTCTATATATTCCCTATCGTTTTTAACGTTTATATATGCAGGTCTTATTATCTTACCCGCGTTTTGAATTTCCTCAATTCTATGTGCGCTCCAACCTGCTATTCTCGACATTGCAAATATAGGTGTAAAGAGTTCATAAGGAAGCTCCAGCATACGATAGATCAGACCTGAATAGAAGTCTACATTTGCGCTGACGCCCTTATACATCTTTCGCTTTTCGGCAATAATTTCGGGAGCCAAACGCGCAACCGTTTCGTAAAGCGCATATTCTTCTTCGTATCCTTTCTCAACAGAAAGTTCCTTTGCGCAGTTCATAAGGATATCTGCTCTTGGGTCTGAAATGGAATAAACCGCATGGCCCATACCGTAAATAAGCCCTGCTTTATCGAAGGCTTTTTTATCAAGGAGTTTAACAAGATAATCTTTAATTTCTCCCTCACTTTTTACGTTAACGTGAGCCTTTAAATCATCGAACATCTTTGATACCTTGATGTTAGCTCCACCGTGACGCGGTCCCTTCAGTGAGCCAAGCGCTGCGGAAACCGCAGAATATGTATCGGTTCCCGACGAGGTTACAACGTGAGTTGTAAAGGTTGAGTTGTTACCGCCACCGTGTTCTGCGTGAAGCACCAGTGCAAGATCGAGTATTTTTGCCTCAACCTCAGAATACTTACCGTCTTTTCTGAGGAGCGAAAGAATATTCTCAGCAGTTGAACGGTCCTCGCGCGGAGTATTTATAAACAAACTTTTTCCCATATGATAATGTCTGAAGGACTGATAACTGTATACCGACAGAAGCGGAAATACCGAAATCAAAAACAAACACTGACGGAGAACGTTTGGAATCGAAATATCGTCGGGGTTATCGTCATAAGCATATAGCGCGAGAACACTTCGGGAAAGAATATTCATAAGATCTTTACCCGGAGCCTTTAAGATCATATCTCTGACGAAAGAGGTCGGGAGCGTTCTGAAGCTACCTAACGTTTCTTTGAATTCTTGGAGTTCTGAAACGTTGGGAAGTTCAGAAAAAAGCAGAAGATAAACCGCTTCTTCAAAGCCGTAACGGTTATCCTTCATAAAGCCGTCAACCAGTTCTCTGATATTTATTCCTCTATAGCAAAGCTCTCCCTCACAGGAATGAAATTCGCCGTCCGGCCCCATCTTTTTTGAGGTTATTCTGGAAACCTCGGTAAGACCGGTTATAACACCGCTTCCGTTAAGATCGCGGAGCCCTCTGTTTACCTTGTGGACTTCATACATATACGGCTTGATTTCATTATTTTTGCAGGATAGATCAGCCATTTTCTTGATGTAAGGAGTAATATTTGAGTAAGACATCGTTTTTCCCTTTCTTTAACTAATTTCTGTTACGAGTTCTTCTATTGTTTTTCTCTTTTTAATGCTTATCTTACCGTCCATTGGATATCCGATACAAATAACCAATCTGACGGGATATTTAACCGAGCAAATCTCTCTTAGCTTTTCATCGTCGAGCCAACCGAGAATACAGCTTCCGAGCCCCTGCGCAGACGCTTCTGCCGTTATATAGGCAGACACTATTCCGATATCAATAGAGCGATAATCGTTACCCTTAAGTTTTGAGCCGAGCGCCGCAGTTTTTACGTAAGGCATTTCAGACAAAACTATCATAACAGGCGCCTGTGAAGCAAACCTATTCATTCCCATTCCGCCAACGGCTTTAGCAACCTTTTTAGCAGCCTCCCCCTTGCAAACGGTTATATGATAGGGTTGCCCGTTACAAGCGGATGGCGCGAGTCTGCCCGCTTCTAAAATAGCGTCAATTTTATTTTGCTCTACTTCTCTGGTTTCGTCATAGTTTCTGCAAGAGTATCTTGCATTCGCAATTTCAATAAAATTCATTTAGTTTATTCCTTTAAAAATTATTAGCAATAATATATACACAACGGGTTGATGAACAAGATAGATGAAAAATGAGTTTTTACCGATAAAGAATAACGGTTTAAAAACAGGGTTCAAATTCTGAATTCTTAAATAATTAAGCAAATCCTTCTTTTCTGCTATTTTGTAAAGATAAAAGCCCATGCAGAAAAGGAAAAACCAAGGAATCAAGGGAAAATAATCACTCGAAACAAAGCTTCTGTTCGGGAACCCGAAATATGCCGAGATATAGCCGCTATAGAGCCAATCGGGAAGTTCAAATTCCAGGACAGGTCTTATTCCTATATACCCATATTCAACGTTTCTGAAAAGAACAAAGAGTATCAACGAAAATGCCGATCCTAAATAACAATTAATTTTAGAAAGAGGGTTCTTTAAAACACTGAAAACAAGCATAGAGCTGCCGATAAAAGTTAGAATTCCAAAGAGAATAAGGTTTTCCGACATTAGCAAAAAGGTAACCAAGCTAACGAGGGCACCCCCTAAAAAGACGATAAATCCTCTTTTATATAACTTTCGCGAAAAAGAAACAGAAAATCCTGAAACCAAAATAAATGTTATGCAGATAATCTGCTGCCATGTAAAGCCGGGACTTCCTTTAAACCACTGAAAATTGACCCTATAAATATAAACGAGATCCCATATTAAGTGGAATGCTACCATATTTATAACTGCAAAGCCTCTTATAATATCAATGACCTCGTATCGATAATTTGAATTAGAATTCTGTTTCAAGGCCGTCATACGCTACCTCAATATTATGATTTTCCATAGCATTCTGAAGTTCATTGTGAGAGGTGTGGAGCGTTCTGGCCATATGGCTTATGCAGAGTCTTTTAATGTAAGGCTCAAGTGTTAATTTCATTTCAATAACCATTCTGAGATTATTGTGCTCAAATATGCGGTAGTCCCCCTCGATAAAACCGATAGTTGCATCTATAACCGCAAAATCTATGACCTTTTTCTTAATTGCCTCAACCTCGTCATAGAGAAGCCAAGCCGAATCGAGTCCGTAAAATAGATTACTCTTTCCGTCAGAGATAATAAAGTGACGGCTATTCTCGCAGGTCGCGTGGTTTGCTTTATAGCAAGAAACCTCATAGTTTCCGAAAGATTTAACTTCGCCAACCGAGAGTTCGTGAAACTCTGCGCCGACAGATAATAATCTGTTAAGGGTTTCTTCATTAAAATGATCACTATGGCGATGGGTATTAATTATATATTTAATCTTTTTATAATCAATCTCATATTCAGCGAAGGCATCAAAAACCCACGGTCCCGGGTCAATAAGGAGCACATCGTCGACAAGAGCCGAAGAAAGACGCCTATGTTCTTTTCCCTCTTCCTTCTGTCTTCCCCAATCTGCCGCACCTGTTCCTAAAAACTTTATTTTCATTTTTTTCCTCACTATCTTGCGATATCAGCAATATCAGTTTCTTTTAATTCTAAAATCTCTGCAACGAATTCAGCATTTGAAAATGAACTATGCCTCTGATCATTATGCGAATCTGTTCCAAACAAGAATTTGCATCCGCATTGTTTTGCCAGTCTGAAAATTCTTATCTGAGACAAAACTTCAATCTGTTCTTTTGTCTTTCCATGCATACTAGAAATATTTATCTCAAATGCTATTCCCTTATTAGCGGTTTTATCAAATAGTCTTTTATACGTATCGTCAGGTATCATATCAATTAAAATCCCATTATTATAGGGACAAGCAACCGCCATAAAAGGATGCGCCATTGCTGTTATATATTTACTAACCTTGCTATCTAGAATATTATTGTAAGACTCTATCATAAACTCAGCGTGCTTTTCATAAGGCTCATAAAAATCTTTCGGCATCATCATATGGGTATGCGAATTTGGAACAATAATAAAATCAAACTTTTCTGCAGTTTCTTCGGTAATCCCAACATCACGTCTTTTAGGGTCATATTCTGCCTCGCACCCAAAATACACATTTAATCCTTCAGGAGCATTCTCAAGCATAGGTTTTAAACGAGAAACATGCTCATAATCCTGCGTTCTGTAAAAATCATTAGGAGCCTCAAACGAGCTATCCCAAAAATGATCAGAAAAACCAATTTTATTTAAACCTAACCGCTGAGCAACATTAAAATAGTGCTCAACGGTTGCCGTTTCTTTTGCGCAAACCGAAAGCGATGTGTGAATATGAAAATCGTGTTTTATCTGCATACCATATTCCTTTATATATTTTTGTTAATTATACCATATTTTTCGCATATTCACAATACCCAAAAATAATAAAACGATGAAAAGAATATGAAAAATAAAGAAAACTTGATGGTTAAGGTAGAATTTTTTAATTTCTCTAATTTCCATATTATTCCATCGCCATATTGATTATAGCATGAGTTGTATTAATTATCAAGAAAAATTAACAATTAACATGTTTTCGAATAATCAAAAATAAATTCTTGCAGATTTAACAACAAATCATATTAAAATTGTTAGTTTTCTGCAAGTTTCCTATTGACATCTTGCATATTTTTATGTATAATGTAATAAATTAAATCAAGGAGGTCTACTATGAATCAGTCATTACCATTATTGCTGCTCGACAATAACAGCGCGATCGCTGTTTTAAACGAAGGAGAGTTTATGTGCCACAACCTTTCTTTCGATGAAGCTAAACACATCCTTGATGTTCACGAAGAGGTTGATGTTTACCAATGCTTCAACAACTATGGAATAGAAACAATAATTTATGATTATCTCGGCATAACTAAACGAAACTTTATCCACAAGGAAGTTCGTAATATGAGTCCGGGTCAGGATGCGATAGTATTTAAACTATACATCTCCCCTTCGGAAACTCAACCAATAATTAAGGCAGATGACGGTGTTGAAGCTAAAAAAATTCAAAACGTTTATGTTTACTGTCAATATCTGACTCGTCTTAAATAAAATATTTTATAAGTTCACAACGGATTAAAGAGCCGTTCCGTCAAATTGTTGTCGGAACGGCTCTTGTTATTTAATTATAGGATAAAGCTGAATGGTGTTTCCGCCGTCAACAACAAGCTCAGCGCCCGTTGTATTGTTTGCGTATTCAGTGAAATACCAGACGGCATCGGCAACGTCTTTTCCTACCGCCACCTCACCGAGAGGGGTGTGTCTTGAGGGAACGTTTTTATAAAACTCTGGATTTTTCTCCCATCTGTCCGTTTTTATCATACCGGGAAGGACCGCATTGACCCTAATATTAAATTTACCAAGGTCAAAAGCAAGAGCCCTCATCATTCCGAGCTGACCGCTTTTTGATGCGGAATAGGCAATTCTGTCAGGAATAACTCTGTAAGCCGTGTTGGAATTGATAAAGGTAATGCTTCCGTTTCCCGCTTCTTTCATCCTTTTCGCTGCCTCTTCGCAAAGACAGTAATTCCACACCATATTAGTGTTAATAACCTTTATAAAATCGGAAAGCGGGTTTTCGAAGATTTTAATTCCAAGTCCCTGATCTGCGGCATTGAGAACAAGCGTTTCGATAAATATTTCTTCTTTATCCAAAGCTAAAAACAGTTCTTTAACTCCTTCTTCGTCTACTGAACCGTCTTCACAAAGAGAATTAAGGACTACACCTTTAATTTTCTCGTTTGGAAACTTTTCTCTGTATCTTTTCTCTGCTTCAAGAACAGAATCGGCGCTTCTACCCGTGAACACTACGTTCCAACCGTTTTCCAAGAATTTTTCAACTATTGCAACTCCCGTGTTAATACAAGCACCTGTTATAAGAGCCGTTTTATTTTTCATTTTCATCCACCCTGTCAAACACTCTCACGAAATCTACGATAAACGCATCGTCGACAAAATCACCTTTTATAACAAAAGGAGGCGTTTCAACCTCTCCGCCGCCAAGCAACTTGGTTTTTCCGCTTTTTACGGAACGGTAACCCTGAACTTCCGTTGTAAGCAAAATAAACTGAGGGATGTGAGAAACATATTCGTTACAACGCGAAACTTCCTCGCCATCACAATAAAAAACATATCCATCAGGACCCCAGTCCATTCCGAAATAGTGCCATCCGTCTTCGGTTTCTTTAAGATTATACGTAACTCTACCATCTTTTTTATATTGTTGTCCGTATCCACCGCAAATGTTTCCCGTTGTTGCTTCTCCTTTATGAAAGTATTCCATAATATCTGATTCAACTCCGCACCATTCAGGTTCAAATCTTGCACCAATAGTTGGGGACTGCGTCCAGAATGCCGACCACATCGTTTCAGGATCTTCAGGAAATTTACAACGGCATTCATAATAACCGTATCTATGGACAAACTTAGGTTCTTTCAAAGGCTCTAACGGCCATATTCCGTCCTGCCCCCAAGGATTATTTTCTCTTGATTTAGCAAGGTGGTCAAAAGAATTTGCACCCGTCTGAAGCTGCGGCGAAACGTATCTGCCGTCGAATTCGGTTCTGTGAAGTTCTATATGGCTTTTACCGTCAAGAACTACTCCTTTATCGGTGTAGGCATCAAAACGTTCACCCCAAAAGTTAAGGCGAAAATCCCATTTTGTTCTGTCAAGTTCCGTGCCGTCGAATTCATCTGCCCAAACGAGCTTCCATTCTCCGTCAGGAAGATAAGATGGCTCGTGATCTTTAACGTCAAATCTTTTCATTTTTTCTCCTTTATTATATTTTGTCAAAAACTCTGACATAATCGACAATAAATTCATCCGGAAGCTTTGCTTCTAAAAGCTCGGGAACGGGTTTACCTCCCCAAACATCTGCGTCTCCCGCAAGGGAAGCTTCTTCTTTTTCGTTACCGAAGGCTCTGTGGTAGCCATGGCATTCGGTTGAAACAAGAATAAACTGTTCTACCTTGGAAACAGGAACCTCGGGCGCCATCTGACGACCGACCTCTTTACCGTCGTAGTAAAAAATATATCCATTTTCCGACCAGTCTACCGCGTAGGTATGCCAACCGTCTTCGGTTTCAACATAGGGCGCTTTGAAATGGCCCGGCCATACCGACTCTTTTCCGTATCCGCCATATCCGACGCCGCCGATTATAACTCCCTCTGTATGTTGGCGGTAGTTCTCCATAATATCGCATTCCACACCGCACTGCGCAGGATCTGGATGACTTCCGATGCCCGACGCCTGAAGCCAGAACGCCGCATGCCAACCTTTATTTTTAGGAAGTTTACACCTTATTTCATAAAAACCGAATTTATGCATAAACTTATGTTCAACACGCTCTCCGAACGGCCAGAAACCGTCTGTATCTTTCGGTATATCGAAGGTGAGTCCACCCGTCTGCAGATGCGCCGATTTATATACGCCGTCTTTTAAGATAAGCGGAATATGAAGGCTGCTTTCTCCATCCAAAAACACCTCATCGGTAAAGGTCGGAGATTTTTTACCCCAAAAGAAAGTTCTGAAGTTCCATTTTGTTGAGTCGAGTTCCTTTCCGTCGAACTCATCTGCCCAAACGAGTTTCCAATTACCTTCAGGCAAATACGAGGGCGCGTGATCCTTAACTTCATATCTTTTCATAAGTTTCTCCTTAGAAATAAAACTCTGTCTTTGCCGGTCTTATATCGGTTAGCGCACCCGTGTAGTGACGAAGTGTGTGAGGTTTATACGGATGCTTTAAGCACTCTTCTTCGTTTATCTCAATTCCGAGTCCCGCTTTGTTTGGTATGGTGATATAACCGTCTTTATACTCGAGTTCTTCATTAGTAACGTCTTTTCGCCATTCAACGTCAGAATACATAATTTCAAGTATTTCAAAATTAGGACAGGTTGCCGCAAGTTGAAGTGTTGCTGCGTTTGCAACGGGTCCCGAGGGGTTATGAGGAGCAAACGGAATATACCTGCACTCTGCCTCAGCCGCGATCTTTTTAAGTTCCATTATTCCACCCGCATGAGATATATCGGGTTGGATATAATCTGCCGCCATTAAATCGAACATTTTCTTATAATCCCATCTCGTATAGAGCCTCTCTCCTGCTGAAATAGCAACCGCAGAGCGCATTTTAACCTCTTTTAAGGCTTCAAGATTGTCGGGCGGAACGGGTTCTTCAAAGAACATAGGTTTGAAAGGTTCTACTTCTTTAGCTATTTTAACGGCAGTTGGGATATTAAATCTGCCGTGACCCTCAATTAATAGATCCACCTTATCTCCAACTGCATCTCTTACCGCAGAAACACAGTTCAAAGCCTTTTCAAGATCTGCGTTTGAAATATTGAGATAGCTTTTACCGAAGGGATCCCACTTTAAAGCTGTTACCCCGGGCTTCACAGCATCCCTTGCCTTTTCAGCGAATTCTTGAGGCTCTTTAGCCCCTGAGAACCACCCGTTAACGTATATCCTTACCTTATCGTTGACCTTACCGCCAAGAAGTTGATGCACGGGAACTCCAAGGCTTTTACCGAGGATATCCCAAAGCGCCATCTCAACTGCCGATAAAGCCGACATAAGAACTGCTCCGCCTCTCCAATAGGCATCACGGTAAATACTATGCCAATGCTTTTCGATATCAAGAGGATTTTGACCGACTAAATATTCTTTAATATGTTCGACTGCGCCCAAAAGTGCCTTTTCTTTATATTCGAGAGTTGCTTCCCCGACACCGTCTATTCCTTCATCGGTATAGACCTTAACGAAAACCCAGTTCGTTCTGAAACAGTCAACAACAAACGTTTTGATATCAGTTACCTTCATATTAACCTCCATTTGACAAGTCTTTGATTATATTTTATAATGTTTATTATCATATTAATAGCAAATTATTAACTTAA
The DNA here is from genome assembly GCA_045592865.1 of Oscillospiraceae bacterium. Taxonomy (GTDB): domain Bacteria; phylum Bacillota; class Clostridia; order Oscillospirales; family JAGBHD01; genus RGIG9114. The sequence goes on along the minus strand of JAZNVP010000034.1, from coordinate 1,142 downwards.
TTATTAGATTTCTTACTATTTAAGAGGAGATTTATATGAATATAGTGCTTCCGGAAATTGTTGCAATAGGCATTTATAACTCTCAAATCGCTGTAAAGGGTAAAACCATTACACGCAATCGAACAACAACAATGTTCGAAATTGAGTTGCCAATTGAAAAAGGCGGTATTTCTTATATTGACGAAGAAAACACTCCCATTGAAACCGACACCGTTATATGCGCAAAACCCGGTCAGTTAAGACATTCAAGGCTTCCCTACAAATGCTACTACATACATATGATGCTTAGAGGCGGCGCTCTTTATGATGCTCTTATGCACTGCCCTGTTTTCATAAAAACAACGAAAGCAGATAAATACAGAGAAATATTTATCAAACTATGTAAACACTACGACGAAGGGCTCGAAACCGATGAGATAAGAATTCAAAGTTTGATTTTAGAGCTTATTCATATTCTGATCAGCGACTCAGAAAAGCAGACCTTCAAGGAAAAGGTTAAAGGCAGAAATTATGAAATAATTGAAAGAACGGACAAACACATAAAGAACAATCTAACGTCCGATCTTTCTCTTGAAAGCCTTGCAGATTTAGCAGGGTTTAGCCCCGTTTACTTTCATAACTGCTTTAAAACTTCAACGGGTATGACTCTTCACTCATTTATAGAGCTTCAAAGAATCAACAAAGCAAAGAACCTTCTCGTTACGACCGACTATACCCTCACCCAGATTTCCGAAGAATGCGGATTTTCTTCACAGTCGTATTTCAGTTATGCTTTTAAAAAGATAAACGGCGTTACGCCTAGAGAATATGTAAAGAAAGTCTTCGAAAGATACGATAATTAACGCCCTTTCCCTGCTCAGAAAAATTCATTTAATTATTTTAAAAAATCGCTTGACAACCAGTAACCTTTTCAGTATAATATAAAAGTCGCTGGTAAACATGCTGGATTAGCTCAGTTGGTAGAGCAGCTGATTTGTAATCAGCAGGTCGGGGGTTCAAGTCCGTCATCCAGCTCCAATATGGGAGAGTTCCCGAGTGGCCAAAGGGGGCAGACTGTAAATCTGTTGCTATTTAGCTTCGATGGTCCGAACCCACCCTCTCCCACCAAGAAAAAGACGATTGCAAAAGCAATCGTCTTTTTC
>JAZNVP010000033.1:0-7061 GCA_045592865.1 Oscillospiraceae bacterium | reverse complement strand
CCGATCTCGGATATTTCAGAGGAGGCGGCTATTCTTCCCGTTTTGAGACCAAGGCGGAGATGCCTGCAACAATGATAAGGCTTAATCTGATTAAAGGAATAGGTCCCGTTATGCAGATTGCGGAGGGCTGGACTGTTTCTCTTCCCGAAGAGGTTTCGGACACTCTTTGGAAGAGGACCGACTATACCTGGCCTTGCACCTGGTTTTCACCGAGATGCACGGGTGAGGGAGCTTTCAAGACGGCTTACGACGTTATGAACAACTGGGGTGCTAACCACGGAGCAATTTCATACGGACACATCGGTGCAGACGTTATAACCCTTTGTTCGATGCTGAGAATTCCTGTTTGTATGCACAACGTTCCCGAAGAGAAGATTTTCCGTCCTGCAGTTTGGAATGCATTTGGAATGGATAAGGAATCGGCAGACTACAGAGCTTGTATGAACTTCGGACCGCAGTTTAAGAAATAATTTAAAAAAGGCAGGTTTCAAACCTGCCTTTTTTGTGATTTAGTCACAGAGTTTTAGATAAAAATGGGTTAAAATAAAGATACCAAATAAGGAAAGGATGATATTAAATGTCAGTTATAAAGGTAAATAAAAATAATTTTGAGGAAATAAAAAACAGCAAAAACGCGGTTCTTCTCGATTTCTACGCAGATTGGTGCGGACCTTGCAGAATGGTATCTCCCATAGTTGATGAAATAGCAGAGGAAAATCCGCAGTTTGTTGTGGGTAAAGTGAACGTTGATGACGAGCCGGAACTTGCTTCTGCGTTCGGAGTAGTCAGCATTCCGATGCTTGTTGTTATGAAAGACGGAAAAATCGTAGACAAAGCTGTTGGAGCAAGACCGAAAGAACAAATTCTCGATATGTTAGATTAGTCCTCTCAGGTGTTTTTTATCAAGAATTTTTACACCTTTGCGGGAAACCTCAACGAATCCTTCGTTTGAGAAATATTTAAGCATTCTCGACACTACCTCACGGGCAGAACCGATGTATTTTGCGATCTGCTCGTGAGTTAGCGGTATAGTGTCAGAGCCAAGGCGCACCGATTCGTCAAGCAAGAAGATGGCGAGGCGCTTGTCCATACTCATAAACAGTATCTGCTGCATAACCCACATAACGTCGGAAAATCGGCTGACTGCCAGTTCCAGAGAGAATATTTTAATCTCAGGGTTTCTTTCTGCAACGTCGGCGAAAGCGGGACCGCTTATTATGTAACACTCGCTGTTTTCTTCGGCATCTATAAAAACGTCAAAAGTAACGGTTTTGAGAACGCAGGAGGCAGAGAGCATACATATATCTCCCTCATGCAAACGGTAAAGCGTAATGTCTTTGCCGTCTTCGGACATTATATAGACCCGAAGGCATCCGGAACGAATGAAAAAAACGCCCGAACACTCGCTGCTATCGTGAACGTTTGTGCCCTTAGTGTATGTCAGAGCAATCGAGTTGTTGCAGATATAGTCCCGATCGTTTTCGGTAATGTTGTTCCAGAACGGGAACAGTTCTTTATATATAGGGTCAAACATGGCACGTGCCATTCTATCATCTCCTTTCGGGGAAAACGGACGAAAGTCTGTATCAATTTTATTTTAATGTTTTAGATATGATATGTCAATAAAAGGGGAATTTTCAATGCAATATTTTATAGCTTTTTTAGAAGGAATAATAACCTTTGTTTCTCCCTGCCTTCTACCGATGCTGCCGATATATATTTCATATTTTGCAGGAGGCAGCGAGAAAAACAGTAAACGGATAATAAAAAATGCGCTCGGTTTCATTCTCGGGTTCACCGTTATTTTTGTTATGCTTGGCGCACTTGCGGGTTCGTTCGGAAGGCTTCTGAGGGAATACAAAACGGTTGTTGATATAGTAACGGGAGTTATAGTGATCTTTTTCGGACTTAACTTCTTAGGGCTTTTTAAACTTAATTTATTTAAAGGCTCGAGCGCTGCAAGAACTGATAACCTGGGGTTTTTCTCGTCGGCTTTATTCGGCGTTGTTTTCTCGATAGGATGGACCCCCTGCGTCGGTGCATTTTTAGGCTCTGCTTTGATGTTAGCGGCAAACAGGGGCAGTGTTCTGCAGGGCGTTATGATGCTTCTTCTTTATTCATTAGGTTTAGGTATACCTTTCTTCGTAAGCGCTTTGCTTATTGATAAATTAAAGGGAGCCTTCTCATTTATCAAGAGGCATTATAAAGTCATCAACGTAGTGAGCGGAGTGCTTCTCGTAGTAGTTGGCATTTTTATGGCGACCGGATATTTCGGGAAGTTTTTAGCGCTCTTTTCTTAAAGGAGGTTTATATGAAAAACTTGGTTAAATGGATAGTGATTGCCGTTTTGTTCGTGGGGCTTATTGTTGCGACTTCGCTGTTATATAATAAACTTGCGAAAGAATATAAGAATGATGATTTTGCAGGAAATATATCTTCGGGGAGCGAGTCTCAAAACGAAAACGACAAAAAGGCGCCCGATTTCACGGTGCTCGATAAGGACGGTAATAAGGTAAAGTTATCTGATTTTGAGGGTAAACCGGTGGTCTTGAATTTCTGGGCGACCTGGTGTTATTACTGCGATAAGGAAATGCCCGATTTTGATGCGGCTGCCAAAAAATACCCAGAGGTGCAGTTTTTAATGGTCAACGCTACCGACGGGGTAGAGGAAACGGTGGAAAAGGCAAAAAAATATATAGAGGATAACGGGTATAGCTTTCCCGTTTTCTTCGATACCGAGAAGGAAGCCGTTTTTAATTACGGCATAACGGGATTCCCGAGCACCTTTCTTTTAGATAAGGACGGTAATCTTGTAGCATATAGAAGCGGTATGATGGACCTCGAGACGCTCGAAAAGGGAATAGAAATGATAACTAAGTAGGAGAGAATAATGATAAAATTTATTTGCCATCCAAAATGCACCACCTGCCAAAAGGCAAGGGTGTGGCTCGATAAAAATAATATTCAGTATGAACTAAGGGATATTAAGATCAATAACCCCGGGAAAGAGGAACTAACGGAGTGGCATAAGAAAAGTGGTTTGCCGTTAAAGAAGTTTTTTAATACGAGCGGGATTTTATATAAGGAGTTGGATTTAAAAAACAGACTGCCTGAAATGACCGAGGAAGAGATGCTTGACCTTCTCGCGACCGACGGAATGCTCGTTAAAAGGCCGCTTGTAATAGGCGAAGAATACGTGCTCGTTGGTTTTAAAGAACCCGAGTGGGAAGAAATAATATAAGAAAAAAGAGGAATCGGCAGGGTAAAACCACCGGTTCCTCTTTTGTGATATAATATAAAAACAAGTGAGACCTTTACGGCGTTCATCCGTTTAATAGTTGAAAGTGAAAAACTTTCGGAAAGGAGTAAGTCGATGGATAACGGTGCAAGTAGCTACCGCCGTTTTCTTGATGGGGATGACAAAGGCTTAGCGCAAATCGTGAGGGATTACAGTGACGGATTGACGCTTTACCTTAACGGTATTGTCAACAACATATCTGTTGCCGAAGAGTTGATGGAAGAAACCTTTTTTAAGATCATAACGAAAAAGCCAAGGTTTATTACAAAATATTCCTTTAAAACCTGGCTTTATACCATCGGGCGAAATGTGGCGATTGATTATTTAAGACGAAATTCTAAACAAGTTATATCATCCTTTGATGATTTGGAGAATTATATTGAAGACGAGCAAAATTTAGAAAAGCTCTATATCATTGAGGAACGAAAGATAACTGTTCATAGGGCGTTAAGAAGGCTGAACGCTGAGTATAGGCAGGTTCTTTGGCTTATTTATTTTGAAGGGTTAACAGCTGCGGAGTCAGCGGTCGTTATGAAAAAGAATGCCCGTCAAATGAAAAACCTCGTTTACCGTGCAAAAAGTGCTTTGAAATCAGAACTTGACAAGGAGGGCTTTGTTTATGAAGAATTATGATGAACTTACTGATAATTTACTTAAGCGCAGAGACTGTTATGTAGCAGAGCAAAGAAAGAAAAGAAAAAGAGCGGCGGGTATTGCGGCTTCGTTTTGTTGTTTTGCCATACTTATTGGTTTCGGTGTGTGGCAAAGCATTAAATCCATACCGCCTGACAAAGATTTAGAGGACGCTTTGTATCCGGGTATTAAAGATTATTTTGGTGAGAGTGAAACTGCAGATAATAACAAGATAATCATAAACCATGTTGAAGATATTACAGTTGAAAAAATGAGTATAGCTCGTATGCGGGATGATTTTGTTGAAATGACCCGTGAAGAAATGATCAGTTATTATGGCGTGAACTTTGTCCCCGAGGTCCCCTCGGATATGAAAATAAAAGAAGGGGAGAAGAGCGGCATTTACAGACGAGGTGGCGGGACCGGAGAGGTTTACTGGGATGAAGATGAAGTTAAGTTTTCTAATGCTGATTCCACGAGAAACGTTATTCTTACGGTAGATAAGGGCGGATATGTTTATGTAGACCACAACCCCTTAAAAGGAACAGAAGAAAAGTCGGTTATAAACAATGTAGAGCTTTTTATAGGGCTATCGGAAGACGGATGGTTCTATACAGAGTTTATGTATAAAAACGTTGGATTTCTTATTTGCGCCCAAGGTATTACGGAGAATGAATTTGTTTCGGTAATAGAATCTATTATTAAGTGATGCACAAAAACAGCGGCAGGCGAAAGCCTGCCGTTTTTTTTGTTGTGGGCGTGTCGTTTTGCGGTCCTGTTTATTGGACAACAACCCTGCTAAAATTAAGCCATAACAAAAAGATAAGGAGAATAATTATGAGTTTTAAAATTGGATTTACGGCAGAAACAGAACATGAGAATAAAACAACATTGGAAAATGTTTTGGAGAGAAAGGAAGATACTGCCCCCAAAAAGTCGGTTGTTGAAGTGTATTTCTCTGACAGACATCTCACCTGTTCATATTACAACGATATGTTCAACCTGAAGCGTGGTGACATTGTTTACGTTGAGGGCAAACTTGAGGGTTTACGCGGTCGTGTGGTTGATATTAACTATAACTTCAAGATAAAACTTTCAGATTATAAGCGTGTTATCAGCGTTGCTGACACTAACGTTAAGGGTGAGTTCCATTTGGCAGGGTCGCATTTTATCACTGCTGATGAAAACGCGCTCAAATATGAGCAAGTTGCAACCTGGTTCAAGGCTCCCGATAAAGAGGATGAAGAGTATGTATCTTCAAGTGGCGATGAAGTTTTCAATTTGGCTGACCTTGCTGGTATGAAAATTAAAAGCGAGGTTGCCGAGCGTGGCCACGAATATTATATGGAAAACCGTGTTGTTTACATAGAACTTAAAAGAGGTAAGGGTAGAGCGCTCGTAACAGGCAGCAAAACCTACGACGTTGAGTTTAATTTTGATGGCGAAAACGTTTCAGGGCTTGTCTGCAACTGTTTTTGCACCGGATCTTGTAAACACGAATTTGCGGTAATGCTCCAACTTAAAGAAATTCTCGATACCATCGCCGAGAACTATGACTTAATCGACATTAACGATTACCTCGCCGCCGTGAGCAAAACAAGTTTTTTCGAGTTTGTTATCGACGGCAACACCAAAGGTAAATTTATTATGGGATAAAGTTGAATTTTAGAATTAAATGCAGTTAAAACTATATTTTTGTTGCAAAGGGGAGAGGCTGGTAGTATAATTTAGGTGTTGAAATATTATAAAGGAAAGAAATATGATATACGAACCAAATGAGAAACTTAATAAAGTATCTGCGGACGAACAGAAAAAGCAGCTTTTCCTGCAACAGAAGCAGACGCTTGATACATTTTTAAAGAATGGGGCGATAACGAAGAAGCAATATGATAAAAGTTTCGGCGACCTGCGTGAGAAAATGGGAATGCATGATGTAGAGTGAAGTGTATAGGTTAGTATTAGGAAGTAAAAAGAAAAAGCCAAGTCGAAAGACTTTGCTTTTTTGTCTATGGGCTACAAAAAAGATGTTTTTGCTGGTTTTGCGTATGAATTCGAACCCTTGCATAAATGAAATCCTTGCTGATGCAAGGGTGAAATCAGCTAACGCTGATGAAATCTTCGGCTTTGCCTCAGATGAAATTAAATCCACCCACTCGCCGTCGAGGCGAATTTCACACGCCGCAGGCGTATTTCACATTGCAAAGCAATATTTCACCGACCCGCAAGGGTGGATTTAGTTGAAAAAAGCACCGACAAAGTCGATGCTTTTTTCTGTATATGGGCTACAAAAAAGATATTTTTACCGTTTTTGCGTATGAATTCGAACTCTTACATAACCGTTCGTTTTTAGTGAAATCGTTCGCTTACGCTCACGGTGAAATAATTTACTCCGTAAATTGTGAAATTTGATGCTATCGCATCAAGTGAAATTAAATCCACCCACTCGCCGTCGAGGCGAATTTCACACGCCGCAGGCGTATTTCACATTGCAAAGCAATATTTCACCCACCCGCAAGGGTGGATTTAGTTAAAAAAGCACTTGCATACGCAAGTGCTTTTTTCTGGCATTATTGAACTAAATGCATATTTTTGATTAGGTTTTAGTGGCAGTAAAATCGGAAATTCATAGAGCTGCAACGACTTTTCTGCGCAGTGGGATTATAAAACAGATCATTTTTGTGTTTGAAGAAAATAGATATTACTTAATTAAGTCGGACGGCGCGATATCGAATTGCTTGCAAATTTGTTCAAGTTCGCTACGGAATTTTGGATTGCGAAGATCATGATTAACCGATGCCCAACGGTCTTGCTCCCAGAAAGGCGTGTTGGATTTTTCTGCTATACATTGTAGCAGAATGGGCAGCTTGACATTTAAGCTGAATCCTACACCGCTGTTTGTGAACCCATTGAAGATGGCAGAGCCGTTCTCAATTCTGCGATATAGCTTGCCACACTGCAGAACAACTGCGTGTTCACGGATATGGATGCTGTTGCCGTACATGATTGGATAATCTTCGTGATCCCTGACCGAGATATTGCCGATAATCTCGAAATCACCATAGAAGAGGTCATTGTCCGTAATAATGGTCGAAGGCAGGGATTGAAGATGTTCAAGTTCATCGATCGTAAG
>JAZNVP010000032.1:0-3889 GCA_045592865.1 Oscillospiraceae bacterium | reverse complement strand
GAATTTCATTGCGAACGCAGTTCGCTTTGCAGGGAGCGGATGCGGTAGGGGAATATTCGAGAGATATCCGGGGGGATATACCCGGGGGATATGGTAGGGGATATACCTGGGGGATATGGTGGGGGATATGTCATTAATTTGAGGTGGATATGGCAGACGTAAAATGGATAAAAATAGCAGTAAATATTTTTGATAACGAGAAGATTCAACTTATCGAAAATATGCCGGGTGGGGATACAGCGGTTGTTATCTGGTTTAAGCTTCTCACTCTGGCGGGAAAGCAAAATAATCGTGGCGTTTTCACTATAGGTGGCGAACCTTACACCCTTTCAATGTTTTCAACGGTTTTCGGAAGGTCGGTTCCCGTTATAGAACGCGCATTTGCTCGTCTTGAAAGGTTCGGTATGATCGAGAACAACGACGGGGTTATATCTATTCCGTCATGGAGTGATCATCAGAACGTTGAGCGGCTGAGTGAACTTAAGGGAAAGAAACGCGCGAAAAAACAAAAATCAGATACAGATAAAGAAAAAGATAAAGATAAAGAAACAGATTTTTATAATAGCGGCTTTTCGCCGCCTACACTCGAAAAAATTATGGCTTACTGTTCCGAGAAGAATTTTAAGGTCGACCCGATTCGCTTTTTTACCTACTACACGGCTTGTGGTTGGAAGATAGGTCAGAAAAACATCTGCAACTGGAAGGCGGTTGTTGATATGTGGGAGAGTCAGGGGGCAAATAACGGTGCCTCGTTCGACTTAAGCCAAATGAATGAAGAGATATTTTTTAATTAGGAGGAATTTGAATGAATAGAAGATGTCCAAACTGTAACAGAATGTTCAGCAGCTACTGGACGGGGCAGAAATACTGCTGTTATAACTGTGCGGCGGAAGCCGAAAAGGGCCCGAAGAAGATTTCAATAGGCGACGTTTTGAGCCTTGGCGGCGAAAGGCGGGTCGATTACGGGAAAATCGTGAGCGCTATGGAAAGGGGGAAAACTGCATGTATTACGAGGGGATAGCCGACACAAAGTGTCCTTACTATATTCGCGAGTCGCGTTACTCCATTTCTTGCGAGGGGCTCGAGGAGGGCACCGAGCACGTTACCAAGTTCGCGACCGAGATGGACAAAATAAGGTTCCAGCGGACGAGGTGTTACTCGCTTTCCTGCCCCTGCACCTGCGCGGCAATTCTTAACGACAGGCTTTGCAAATAGGGGCGGCGGATATATCGCTTTGCGATAATGATGCCGCTTCGCTAATGATGCCGCTTTGCTAATGATGTCGTGGCGTTGCCACTAATTGCGGTGTCGGCAGAGCCGACGGATTAAATCGTGCCGAAGGCACACCGAAATTTGAGCCGAAGGCGAAACATCGTTTGCCGACAGGCAACATCGTTTAGAACCGAAGTTCTAACATCGTTTAGCGCGGTGCGCTAACATCGTTTGCGAACGCAGTGAGCACCTGCGGCGCCGCTTTGCGACGGATTAAATCGTGCCGAAGGCACACAACAACTCGCTCTCCGAGTGAATTTCATTGCGAACGCAGTTCGCTTTATGGAAAGGAATAAATATGCAGAAAATAACAAAAGAAGAAATAAGGGAGGCGACCAAACGCCTTCTATCTTACAAGGCCTTTAAGGCCGAGGACGACTCACGTATGAAGAACAACGAAAAGTGGTGGAGAATGGAGCACTGGGATACGCTCCCCGTTTCCGCTTCCGCTTTAAAGCCTCGGTCTGCCTGGCTTTTTAACTCGATAATCAACAAACACGCCGACGCGATGGACAACAGACCTGCGCCGACGGTGCTTCCGAGAAGCCGTGACGACAAGGAAGCGGCGAAGCTTTTATCAGCCGTGCTTCCCGTTATTCTCGAGAACTGCGACTTTGAAAAGGTCTATTCAGACGTTTGGTGGGACAAGCTCAAATACGGCACGGGGGCTATTGGTGTGTTCTGGAACAGTTCCTTGTCCTCGGGGCTTGGCGACGTTGAGATCAAGAGGATAAACCCCATTAACCTTTATTTCGAGCCCGGTGTTCTCTCGGTTCAGGACTCTTGTGAGGTATTTTACCTCGAGACCCTTTCTGCCGACAGAATTAAGGAAATTTCTCCCGACGCCGACCTTTCGACCGCGAAGGGCATTTTGGAGTCAGAGGACGCGCCGAACCGCTACTGCCTTGTTAACTGGTATTACAAAAAAGGCGGGGTTCTTCACTTTGCGAAGTTCGTGGGCGATAATCTTCTTTTTTCGTCAGAAAACGACAAAAACTACGAATCAACGGGTTGGTATAGCCACGGCAAATTCCCCTTTGTTCTCGACACCGTTTTTCCGACGATGAAGAGCCCCTTAGGGTTTGGATACATCGATACCATGAAGGACAGTCAGATGTTTATCGACCTTCTCAGCCGCTCCATTCTCGAAAACGCGATGCTTTCGTCCAAGAAGCGCTTTTTTATACGCGACGACGGCAGCATCAACGAAAACGAGTTTCTCGACTTTTCAAACCCCATTATTCACTCCTCGGGCAACCTCGGGGAAGATTCTATCAGGGAGTTCACGACGAGTCCGTTGTCTTCGGTTTATATGGCGGTGCTTAATTCCAAGATAGACGAGATCAAGGAAACGAGCGGAAACCGCGATTTTTCACAGGGCTCGACCTCTTCGGGCGTTACTGCCGCTTCGGCTATTGCGGCGCTTCAGGAGGCGGGAAACAAGCTTTCGCGCGATATGCTATCATCTTCAAACCGCGCATTCCGAGAAGAATGTTATATGATAATCGAGCTTATAAGGCAGTTCTATTCGGCGCCGAGGGTCCTCAGAATTACGGGTGACGAGTTTCAGCAGTTCGACAACTCTCTTCTTTTACCGCAGAGTCAGGGCGAGGATTTCGGCATCAGTTACGCCGACCGCGTTCCCGTTTTCGATATTGTGGTTCACTCCGAAAAGGGCTCTCCAATGGGCAAGACGACCATAAATGCTCTTGCAAAGGAGTTCTTCCAGTTAGGTTTCTTTAGTCCCGAGAGGGCAAAAGAGGCTTTCCACGCCGTTTCGATGATGGACTTCGAGGGCAAAGAGGACGTATTGAAGTCGATTAGTGAAAACATCGTTAATTGACTTCAGGTAATAGTGAAGTTTACGCTAACGAGCAAGTGAAGCAGCCTTCCGGCTGTGAAGTTTTGCCTTCGGCAAAGTGAAGTTTGCGCCGAGGCGCAAGTTGATTAAACCGCGTCACTACGCGGTTTAATCAAGGGGGAAAAAGGATTTTTTCTTTGATATAATAAACACACACTTCGGATAGACGAAAGGAATTTCTTATGGAAGAAATTATAAAAAATGAAATGACGGGCGCAGAAAACGAGGTCTCTGTTAACGAGACCGCACCTGTTGACGCCGGACAGGAAGTAAAAACCGCCGAGGCCGAGTTTCAGGAACTCATTAAAGGCAAATACAAAAACGAGTTTCAGAAAAAGGTCGACGGCATTATCGGGGCGCGTTTCCGTGAAAACAGACGTGAAGAGCGCCTTAAGGCAGAAGAGGCCGAGAGGATGTCGGTTTACAAGGCACTTGAGAGCGAGGCCGAAGCCGTTAAGGGACTTTATCCCGATTTTGATATTCGCTCGGAGCTTCAGAACCCGCGTTTCCGCGGTATTTTGAGAAACCCTGAGGTTGATATGCGCACCGCCTATGAGATAGTGCATCACGATGAGCTTTTCTCTTCGGCTATGTCGGCGGCGGCAAGGGTCGCAAGGGAAAAGACGGTTGAGGAGATACTTTCCGCCGCCGCGAGACCTTCCGACACCGCTTCAGTTTCCTCGGGAAATCTTTCCACTAACGTCCGCGCCCTTTCCAAAAAGGAGCGAGAGGAGTTCGCCCGTCGCGCACGTCGGG
>JAZNVP010000031.1:0-14657 GCA_045592865.1 Oscillospiraceae bacterium | reverse complement strand
CCAATTAAAAACAAAACTGACTCCATTTGAAAAACGGAATCAGTTTGTTGCTTAATTTCTTATAATTCTACTTTAGAACTCTTTTTTTGTACTGTCTGCACAATTTGGGGCGGTTCATATTTCTGCATCTCTTTTACGTTTTCGTAAACTTCTTTATACATATATAATGACCCTGCCGCAAATATCGGAATATTTTTATCAAAAGCATCCTTAAAGGCGCTTGTCAGAGCGTCCTTAATACTATCAAACGAAACCGCGTTTTCGAACCCTGACTTTCTGAACTCCTCAGCTAAGACCTCTGCCTTCAAAGAGCGAGGGTTATCGGGGGTAACGCAGTAAACCTTTTCGGCAATTTCGGAAATCTTTTTAATTATAAAATGATAATCTTTATCCCTCATGATGCCCATTACCACAAGCACCTTGCCGCCGAAAAGATTTTTTATGCTTTTCGTGGAAGCACATATCCCCTCGGGGTTGTGTCCGCCATCGTAAATAACAAGGGGTTTTTCTGAAAGAATTTCCATTCTCGCTCTCCAAGATGCCTTCGAGAGAGAAGCGCGAATATTTTCTTCCGAAATATTAAAGCCAATATCTTTCAGAATATCACAGGCGTCAAGAACAACTGCGGCGTTTTCGGGTTGATATGAGCCGATAAGCGAGACCGCAACCTCTTTTCTGCTTTTGTAACTGAAAACAGAGCCCGAAAGGGAAGAAGAGGTAACCGAAATATTTTTCTTGTCCGAAACATAAAGTCTGGCGCTTTTCTCTTTGGCTTCCTTTTTAATAACCGAGGTGACCCCCTCGTCGCCGCCGCCGAACAAAACGGCGGAATTAGGCTTTATAATTCCCGCCTTTTCCCAGGCTATCTTCTCGACCGTATCGCCGAGATAGTCGGTGTGATCAAGAGAGACCCCCGTTATGATCGAAAGGACTGTGTTCTCGACTACGTTGGTAGCGTCAAACCTTCCGCCCATACCTGCTTCGAGAACAACAACGTCGCATTTCTGCCTTTTAAAATATTCAAAACCGATAGCGGTTATGAGTTCAAACTCGGTGGGAGAAGAGTCCATCTTTTCGGCGAACGAGCGAACGTGTTCGGTGATTTCTGCAAGACTGCTATCCGAAATCATCTCTCCGTCAACCGCTATTCTCTCGTTAAAGTCGAGAATAAAGGGCGAGGTGTAAAGCCCCGTTTTGTATCCGCTCTTCGTGAGAACAGAAGAGAGCATTGAAGAAACCGAGCCCTTTCCGTTGGTTCCCGCAACCTGAATAAACCGCAGTTCTTTTTCGGGGTTCCCGAGAAGCTCTAAAAGCTTTGTTATCCTCTCGAGCCCCGGAATAGAGCCAAGGGAAGAAACCGAGTGAATATATTCCAGCGCTTTATCGTAGGTCATTTTTTAACCTCTTTCCGATGTTTTTAATAAGAAAATAGGCAATATATGCTTCGATGGGCGCCGTTATGGCGTAAACAATAGCGCGGGACAGAAACAACGCTCCACCGCCGCCATAATAAACAAGAAGCCCTATGCTCTTAATAATAACCGAGCAGACAATATGCGAAACAGGGACCGCAAGGAAAATAAATTTAGGTCCCCTGTTCTTCATAATAAGCGCGGGTATAACGCCCATAAGTGAGCACCCCAGCGTTATTATCGGGTTAATTTCATAACCAACGATAAGGCAGCCGATAATATCGGCGACAAGCCCCGAGAAGAATCCGTAAACAGGGCCTAAAAAGACTCCCGAGAGAATTATCGGCAAACTCTCAAAACTAATTCTTATCGAGGTTCCTATTCTGAAAGCAAGAACCTTGCCGAGAATAATTGAAAGCGCCGCGAGCAGTGCCGCAAAGATGCAGAGCCTTAGATTTAAATTTTTCTTCATAAATAAAAATACCTCCCCTCCGCTTATAAGAAGCCAAAGGAAAGGATACGAAAATATCTTTTGATAGGCTAAAGCGGGATGCGGTTTCGGCACCGCGAGGGACCTTCCCTCTTCGCCCGGACGACAACTCCCCGTTCATCCGATACTTTACGCGCCGTAAACCTACTCTTTGTTAGCAGTATTCTAACACATATGCTTTAAGAATGCAATAATATTTTTAAAACTCAGCCATAGAATATTAGTGAATAGGATGTTGAATTTATGCCAACACTTTAAACAACATAACTAAGAGAGGTTGACCGAAATGGATGCATTTGCTATTAAGATAGGACTAATCGAAAAAGAGGAGAAAGAGGAAAACGATATAGAAAGCATAAAGAAGATTTTAAGAGAAACCGAAGACTCGTTAAACCGCGCTCACACAAGGTTCGATTTCCTCTTGGACGACGACCTTATCGAGTCGCAGATATACGAAATAAGAGCCTTAAAGGCAAGATATTCCTATTATCTCAAAAAAGCAAAGGAACTGAAAAACGCGTAACAAAAAAGCAACTGTTTTGGCAGTTGCTTTTTTTATTTTGTGGTGATATACTTATTTAAGAAAGCGGGGGGAGAAAAAGATGGCTGCACCAAAGTCTATATATAAACCTATACGTGAGTTGAACGATAAAGAAAAATTCATAAAGATTTGCATTCCGCTAACAAAAACTTCTGGGAAAATAAGAGTTAAAAGTAGAAATAGATTTAATGATTATGGGTTGCCGGTGCCCACAAGAAAAGAGAAGCTGACTGAAAAATGTTATATTGAGTGGCAGATCAGTTATGATGTGCCGGTTAAAGACGACAAGAATTTTACCACTCTCAAAACAAAAGATTTTATTGGGTCAAACGGCAAGAAGAAATATTTATTTGAGTTATCTGAATGTATTAAGTATTTTTATGATTGGGGTGTTGTTTCGAAAGAAGAATTGCTCGAAATCAAGACGTTTTTGAGTTCGATAACTAAAGATAAATATTTAGATGTCGATAAAAACTTACTGATAAACAGAACCCACCCGATCGAAACAACGATTAATGGTTTCGATTTTTTGTATTCAAGAGTGGAATATCCGCTTTTAGTTTATAGTTTTAAAAACTACGAAGTGTTAACTGAGATTCAAATCAAAGAAAAACAAAGAGCTGTTGGAACCCAACCTATGTTGTATTTGTGTTTCAATATAACTGAATTAGATGACAGTGAAAAGCTTTTGAACAGAACTGTGGATGCAAAAGAAGAGGCAACTTTTACGTTTAATGAGAATAATAAAGACGTGTTGCTTCAAATGTTAAAGTTTTTTGGCACTTTATCAAACAGACATAAGTATGACGTTATCAAAATAATCGATCTGATTTTAAATTGGAGTTGAAAGTGAAATGTGCAAGTTTTCGGAAATAAAGCACCTTTCAAAAGAAGACATAATTAAAAACGGAAGTATATTTACTCCAAGAGTATTAGTTGATCTTGTTTTAAAACAATGCGAACAATACATAACACCTAACACTACAGTTTTAGATTTAGGTTCTGGCTACGGTGCTTTTATTGATGTGTTCAGGAACAAAGGTAAAAAATGCATTGGAACGGAATGTGATGAAATGTCTGTTCAGTTTTTAAAACAGGAATTTCCAACCGTGCAAATCCATTTTGAAAACTCGCTTTTAAACGTAAGTAGAAAAAAATACAATATTGATGCTGATGAAAGTCTAGTTATAGTAGGCAATCCCCCGTATAACGATATAACGAGTATATATCGTAAAGGCGAAAAAGGAGATATAGTCTGTGACGATGATCTTAAAGCTCGTGATTTTGGTATATCTTTTGTAAAGGCGTATAATAAATTAAAAGCAGACTATGTTTGTGTATTACATCCGTTATCATATTTAATTAAAAAACAAAACTTTAACCAATTAGGTGCTTTTAAGAACAACTATCGTTTATTAAGTGCTATTACCTTTTCAAGCAAAATGTTTGAAACTATAAATAATAATAGTGCAAATTTTCCGGTAGTCGTCGCATTGTATGAAAGAAATAGCGTGGGAATGGTATATGACGATATTCAGTCCTTTTCTTTTGAAATATTTGGAACTGATAAAAAATTATGTCTTAATAAAATTAAAACCATTGATGGAATTATAAAAAAATATCCGCTAAAAAACTCGGAAGCAAATATTCAATTTTATACACTGAGAGATATGAATGCATTGATGAGGAACACTTCCTTCGTAAATGGACCAATAGCAAACGGCGTGGATGTGTCGATAGATAATCTTTATCAGTATGCGTGGTTATTGTTTTTGAAAGACAACTTCAACCCGTTAGAAAATGAGTTTATATATGGAAATTTATCACCGTTGTATTCGCCTAAAATAGAAAGAAAGGATATAAAGCATGTTCTTGCCGAATATGCTTTCCAGAAGAGTGCCGTTGTATCATCGGTATTTTCTAAAAATGAAATAGAAAGCAAATATGGCGCATTCACAAGTAAAAAAGATTATGGCGCATTGCACCAAATATTGAACGAATTATATGTATAAATTAAAGGAAGATGTTATACTTATTTAAGAAAGCGGTGAGGGAATGAAAAAGGAAGAAAAAATAGCGGTAGCCAAAAAAGCGGAAGAAACGCTTTTAAAGCTATATCCCGATGCCGTCTGTTCTCTGGAGTATTCCTCGCCCTTTGAACTTCTTATTGCAACAAGACTTTCGGCGCAGTGCACCGATAAGCGTGTTAACATAGTAACTAAAGACCTTTTCAGTAAATTCAAGACCCCCGAAGATTATGCCTCTGCCTCGGTCGAGGAGATAGGGGAGGTTATAAAGTCTTGTGGGCTTTATAAAACCAAGGCGGCAGATATCAAGAAGATGGCAGAAATGCTCATAAATGAATATAACGGTAAACTCCCCGAAACGCTGGAAGAACTGCTTCGGTTTTCGGGAGTGGGTAGAAAGACCGCCAATCTTATAATGGGAGATATTTACGGAAAACCCGCCGTCGTGACCGACACTCATTTTATAAGAATAACGGGAAGACTGGGGCTAACGAAAAATAAGGAGCCCTATAAGGTGGAAAAGGACCTTGTAAAGCTTTTAACCCCCGAAACCTCATCCGATTTTTGTCATAGAATAGTGCTATTCGGAAGAGATGTCTGCACCGCGAGAAACCCCAAATGCAAGGAATGCCCAATGAAAGATTTTTGCCCGTCGGCAAAGGAGGAAAAATAAAGTGGCTAAGAAACTTTTCGGAAAGAATATCGACCACGCCTGTGAATACTGTCTTAACGGTAAAATAACCGAGGATAGAAAAATGGTGCTCTGTGAGCATAAGGGAATAGTGGCGCCCTTTTATTCCTGCCGTAAGTATGTCTATGACCCGTTAAAAAGAATTCCCAAGAGGCAGAACAAACTCCCCAAATATAAAGAAAGCGATTTCAAACTATAAAAAAGCGCCGATTTAAAATCGGCGCTTTTAGATTTACTCGGTTTTGTCAGGAGCAGAACCTTTTTTCTTTTTTAGTATCAGAATAGTTGCAACTATTGCACCCGCGATCAGAACAACTGAACCTGCTATAACGGGAAGTATCCAACCGTTATCCTTTCCCGGCATTATTTCTGAATCAGGAATATCGGACGACGAAGTGTTGGCTTCTGAACTTTGATTATCTTTGCTTGTGTCTTGGCTTGAAGAAACATCTTCAATTTCACTTGAAGAAACATCTTCAATTTCACTTGAAGATCCTGTTTCCACCTGAGAAGAACCGGAGGAAAGTTTTGGGATAACCTCTTCTTTTACTTTGCTGCAACGGGAACAGTTGCTAACCTTTAATCCCTCTAAATCTTCTGTTGCTTCTTTAATGATGCTTGGAGCCGCAAAATCGTGTCCTAAAGCGTTTATTTCTTCTGTTTTTTTATAATTGCAAAGTGTGCAACTTACCTGTTTACTGCCCTTTTCGGTGCAGGTCGGTTGTTTAATAACCTTTTCTTCGAGTTTATGTTCTGTCATAGGAATATCGGTAGATCCAATAAATCCGCAAACCGAACAGGTTCCGGTCTTGCTGCCCTTTTGAGTGCAACTCGGTTCTGTTGTAACTGTGTATTTACTAAACTTATGCTCCGATGATGAGCAAACCGAGCCGAGATATTCGGTCTTAACGTTATTCTTTTTGCAGTAATCATCAACGGTGGACCCTTTGTAACACTTTATAACAACGTCATCGCCACATCCATCGAAAGCGTTTTTACCAATAGTTGTAACGCTTGCAGAAATAGTGATCTTTTCTATTGAAGGGCACGAATCAAAAGCATTGTCGGGTATAGTGGTGCATTTGCTTGAAAGTGTAACATATTTAACATTCGGCTGATCTGCGGCTGTAAAAGTGTAACCGCTGAAAATTTCTCCGAAAAAGTCTCTTTCATCTTTTTCAGCAGTTTCTCCGATAAAAGGAACGGTGATGCTTTCTAAAACAGGATTTGTAAAAAAAGCACCGCTTTTGATATATGTAACACTGTCAGGTATTTTGATTTCTTTAAGAGCGCGGCAATACAAGAAAGCATTTTGCTCGATTCTTTCTAAAGTTGAGGGTAGAGAAATACTTTTAAGATTGGTGTTCTGGTAAAAAGCGCCTTCACCTATAATCTTAACACCCTCTTCGACTGTTACCTTTTCAATCGATTGGCATCTTGATAGGGCACGGGTATTAAAATTTTCCAAACTACCGGGAATAGTAACCTCGGTTACCTTTTTGTCGTTAAGATAAAGGTCTCCCCACTGTATAAAAGGGTAATTATATTCATCATGCTTATGGCAGATATATTCTTCGAGGTCAGTGACAATTATTTTACGTGTGGCGCCACTGCCTTCAACCTGATAAAGTTCATCTGCAAATGCGGTGGTGAAAGAAGAAAGAACGAGTAAAACTAATAGAACTGAAATAATTTTTTTCATTATGATAACCTCCCTTTAAAGTTATTATAACACAGCTTGCAATTTTTGTCTATAAATAAAAAATCAGCCTAACGAGGCTGATTTTTTTTGTTTCTTAAATATCTTCGATACATATCGGGGCGCTTTTTTCGGGTTCTCCTGAGTGCGTCCCTTTCTCTGTATTCCTTAATGTTTTTGTGATGCCCCGACATTAAAACCTCGGGCACCTCTTTGCCGTGCCACTCGAAAGGTTTTGTGTATTGAGCGTATTCCAAAAGACCGCTGTAGTGGCTTTCGTCAGTGAAGCATTCTTCACTTGATAAAACTCCATCGAGCATACGAACGACCGCGTCCGTAACCGCAAGTGCGGGAAGTTCTCCGCCCGTCAACACGAAATCGCCGAGGGATATCTCTTCGTCAACGATCTCCTCGAGAACCCTCTCGTCAACCCCCTCGTAGTGTCCGCAGAGAATGAAGATGTTTTGGTGCCCCAGAAGTTCTTTTGCAACCGACTGATCAAATCTTCTTCCTTCGGGCGACATATATATAACGTGCGGCTTTTCGCCAATATCTTCTTTAACCGCTTCATAACAGCGATAGATCGGGTCGCACATCATAACCATGCCCATTCCGCCGCCGTAGGGAGTATCGTCAACCTTGTGGTGCTTGTTGGTGGTGTAGTCGCGGATGTTGTGGCACTTAATTTCAACGAGACCCGACTTTTTAGCCCGTCCGATAATGCTCTCGTTTAACACGCTTTCGCACATATCGGGGAAAAGGGTCGCGATATCAATCCTCATCGTCAAAAATTCCTTTCAGGGGTCTTATTTTTAAAACTTCGTTCTCAAGATCGGTCTTAACGATTACCTCGGGAATAACGGGTATCATATATTCCTTACCCTTTTCGTCCTTTATAGTGTATATCTCACCCGCACCGGTGGTGAAAATATCCGAAAGAACACCGTAAACCTTTTCGCTGTCGGCATCAACGACCGAAAGCCCTAAAAGGTCCTTGTGGAAATAACAGCCTTTCGGTAGCGGGAAATCTTTTCTGTCGAGATAAACAACAAAGTTTCTGAGTTTCTCGGCGTCCTCAACGGTGTTGACCCCCTCGATTTTAGACACGACCATATTGCCGCCGTGCACTCTGGAGGTAACCGAAAGCATTTCCTTGCCGCCGCGAATATATAGTTTTTTTAGTTTTGCAACCGTTTCGGGACTGTCGCTCCAGGGGTAAATTTTAACCTCACCCTTAATTCCGAAGGGAGAAACGATCTTTCCCGTTTCGATAAACTGATTTTTCAAATCAACACATCCTAATATAATTTAACAAAATTATTATACATTAATCTAAAATAACATTCAAGTTATTTTGAATAAATACGTAAAAGGACTTGCCGATGAAGTTTATGTGTGATAGAATAAAAAGTGATAAAAAAAGAGTTGGAAAACGTAAAATGGATAAAATTTTTAACACAAAAAGTGAAAACGAAACGAAAAACGTTGGTGTTCTGCTCGGGAAAAAACTCGTCGGCGGAGAGATTATCGTATTCTTCGGAGACCTCGGAGCAGGGAAGACCGCGTTCACTAAAGGGCTTTGCGAGGGCCTCGGGATAGAAGCCGAGGTAACCAGTCCAACCTTTAGTTTAGTTAATGAATATAAGGGCGAGAAAAATCTCTGTCATTTTGATATGTATAGAATAGAAACCGAGGAAGAACTTGAATCAATAGGGTTCTATGATTATCTGAACGGCGAGAATATAGTCGCGATCGAGTGGTCGGAGAACGTTTTGGATTTTCTGCCCGATTGGGATTATGAGGTGCATATAGAAAAAAACGGCGCAAACGAAAGAACGGTAACGATAAAAGGGGGAGAGTAATGAAACTGTTAGCAATCGATTCATCATCGAGAGCCGCATCGGTCGCATTAGTGTCCGATGGTGCGGTAATAGGTGAATTTTTTGTTAATAATAAACTCACCCATTCAGAAACCCTTATGAAAATGGTTGAGGACCTTTTCTCAGTAACCCAAACGAAACTCTCCGAGGTAACGGCGGTCGCAGTAACAACCGGCCCCGGCTCGTTCACGGGGTTGAGAATAGGTATTGCGGCAGTTAAGGGGCTTTCGTTCGGAAGCGATAAAATGTGTATCCCCGTTTCGTCTCTTCTTTCGGTTGCCTATAACTTTTTGGGCGAAGAAAAAACGGTTGCCGTCTGCTTCGATGCAAGGCTCTCTCAGGTATATAACGCCATATTCAAGGTAAGCGCCGATGGCGTCGAAAGAATAACCGAGGATAGAGCAATGCCCATATCCGAGCTCGTAAAAGAATTAAAGGGCTATCAAAACGTAGTCTTAGCGGGTGACGGCGCAGAACTTGTTTACAGAGAGTTTCCTGCCTCTCTCCTCGCCCCCGAAAATAAAAGGTATCAAAAAGCCTCGTCGCTCTGCTTTGCGGCGGCAAAAAATTTAAAAGACGGTGTTTCCCCGGAAAGTCTTGTTCCAACCTATTTAAGACTTCCTCAGGCGGAGAGACTAAGAAAGGAAAGAGAAAAATGATAGCAATAGGAGCAGACCACGGCGGATTTGCGCTTAAGGAAGAGATAAAAAAATATCTCGATGAAAACGGTATAGAATATAAAGACTTCGGGTGCTACGAAGAAAAATCTATCGATTATCCCGATAAAGCCTTCGAGGTATGCGAGGCAGTAGCAAAAGGTGAATTCGAAAAAGGCATTCTCGTCTGCGGAACGGGAATAGGAATCAGCATGTCGGCAAACAAGGTCAAGGGCATCAGAGCAGCCCTCTGCAGTGATTGTTTCAGCGCTAAATATACGAGACTTCATAACGACGCGAACGTTATCTGTATGGGCGGAAGAACCGTCGGCGCAGGACTTGCGGTTATGATGGTGGATATATTCTTAAACACCGAGTTCGAAGGCGGCAGACATAAAACCAGAATAGACAAGATCGCCGCTTACGAGGAAGCACACGTTAAATAATGGCGCCAAAGCCTATAAATAAAGTTAAAGGAGAAATAAAAATGAAACCAATTATCTTGGATCATCCTCTTTTGCAACACAAACTTTCAATCCTCAGGGATAAAAACACAGGAACAAAGCAGTTTAGAGAACTCGTAAGCGAGATCGCAATGCTCATGTGCTACGAGGGAACACGCGACCTTCCTCTTATGGACGTTGAGGTCGAGACCCCCATGGAAACCGCAATCTGCAAATCTATCGAGGGCAGAAAACTCGCCTTCGTTCCGATACTTCGTGCAGGACTCGGTATGGTCGACGGCGTTTTATCATTAGTTCCCACCGCTAAGGTTGGCCACATTGGAATGTATCGTGACCCCGAGACCCACGAACCCGTTGATTACTATTGCAAACTCCCCGACGATCTACCTGAGAGAGACGTTATCGTCCTTGACCCGATGCTCGCAACGGGCGGCTCAGCAGTTGACGCGGTTGATAAAATCAAGAAATTCGGACCCAGAAGCATTAAGTTTATGTGCATCATCGCAGCTCCTGAGGGACTGAAATTCTTCACCGATGCCCACCCCGACGTTGAGGTTATCTGCGCATCTCTCGACCGTCAGCTTAACGACCACTGCTATATCCTTCCCGGACTTGGCGACGCTGGCGACAGAATTTTCGGAACGAAATAATAAAACAAAAAAACTGTTGGTTCGTTTGAACCAACAGTTTTTATTTTATAAAGGCATAACCTCTAAAACGTTTTTCGCAATACCCTTTGAAACCTCTCCGTTGTAGTGGTGAAGCGTGTGTCCTTCGGTAGAGCCTTTGCAGAGATAGTATATAGAACCTGCCGAGCGGTAGTAGTAAACAAGAACCTCTTCGCCGATAACCTTTTCTTCCTCTGCCTTCAAAATTAGCTTGTTATCGGTGGTAATGTAAAGAATACTGCCGTCTTCCTGAACCTCGACCGAGTAGGGAAGAATATTCTTTCCTATATCGTTTCTCTTTCCACCGTTCGAGAAGAAAACTGCGGTCTCCTTAGTCTCACCGTCCGAAACCTCTTCGCTTATAACCACCTTGTCGCCCGAAAGAACGGGCTCCTCGGTTGCAGCCTCGGTAACGGTAACGGGGGAACTCACGTTACCGAGAGCAAAGTCGATGTAACTTATCTTGTGAAGCTTACTTTCCGCTATATCGGAATAAACGTAAAGCCCCGTGAAATCCTTGTTAACGGTGAACTTGTCGGTGCTTCCGATCTTGTAACTGTAAAGTTCTCTTGCAACGTCGATCTGATCCATATAAAGCTTAAGTGTATAATCGCCGTTAGAAAGAATTTCCGTAACCTTCAAGAAAGCGTCCTCAACACTCGCAAAATCGTTTATGTCGCAGATCGTCTCGCTCTCAGGGAACTTAACGTTGGCAACAGAGTAAATAATACTCGTGTTGTCCGATTTGAAATGAGGAACCGCCGAAACATTTTTATCAACAAGAACGGTGCCCTTGTCGGTGTGCTTGTAAAGATCGTAGTTGCTGTTAACACCCGTCATCTCGGAGAGCATCTTTCTTATTTCGTCTCTCTTAAGCTTCGCGTCCCACTTTTCCTGCGCGGCGGAAAACTCGTCAAACGAAATGTTACCGTATAAATAATCACTGAAAACGGGCTCGGGGATCTCTTTATCGCTGTCCTTTAAACTGTCGGAAAAGTAAACGCCGAAATCAACACCGTTTCCCGTGTCCATTCCGTATAGAACCGAACCGTCCTCGCCGATAGAGTAAATTATGTCCGCATCTTTAACAGCTACCTCGGCGGTCTTTAAGGAACTAACCTTTATAACGGTCTTCTCTCCGCTTTCGGAAACCTTCATAGTGAAAACCTTGGAAAGATCAGCGGAAGAGCCCTCTATAAACTCACCGCAGTCCTCATATAAGAAACTTGTCTTGATCTTGCTTCCGAGTTTAGCGCAGAAAAGATTACTGCCCTTTTCCAAAGCCTTAATGTAAACAACCTTCTTGCCGTTATCTGAAAGTTTAAAGGAATCAACACCCGAGTCAACGGGAATTATCTCAAAAGTAGTCCTGTCTTTCGAGAATTTGCAGTAGTTAAGAACTCCGTCACCGGTGAGGAACACAGCGTTTCCTTTGTGATCGACCATAAACCCTGTCGCATTCTCGGCAATAAAAACGTTATCCTTGCTTATGTCAATGTTGGAACGGTAAAAGTCGCCCATAGAGTCAATGAAGAAAAACGACTTTCCGTCAATAGTGATGTCCGAAATAACGTAAGGTGAAGAGGTGTTTTTATCTAAAAGCAGGGAAGAAAGAAGATCCGTTTCCCCGCTTATTTTGTCGTAAACGAACAACTCGGGACTGTCAGTCGTGTAAATAAGCGGCATATTCTCGGGCGAATACTTAGGCGTTGTTATCTTCTCGTAATATGGAATACCAAAAATTATTCCAACCGAAATAACCGCCGCCGAAACGACGGAGACAACCGACCATAAAACAGCCCTTTTTGTTTTCTCAGGCATCTTTTTCTTTTTAGGCTCCTCGGGTCCCTTTTCGCTGAGCTCGGGAACTATATCGTAAATATTATTATCGCTCATCTGATTTTCCTCCTTTAACGTATTTCCTAACAACAAAATACCCGATAACTGCGGACAAAACCAACCCAATACCGATCTCCAGTAAAACGTCTATTCTGAAATTATTCGGATTATCTCTGAACATATCAAAGAAATATCTGCTTGCATCTGAAAAACTGATGGTGTCAAGACTGTATCCGTAGTTTAAAAGCAACGCGTATATATTAATAATGTTTCCTGAGTATGCTCCGATGAGTATCGTTATAATCAGAGAAGCCCCCATAACAACGAAACTCGGCACCGTGATGGGCCTTTCTTTTGAAAAAAGCTTAAAGCCGAAAGGAATGAGCAGCGCGAAAACGGGAGCGCTCCAGTAACCGACCGTGCCGAAGAAACTGAAAAGAAACCAAACGAGCGCGGCAATGAGCCCGAATAAAAAGCTTCCTGAAAACCCTTTCAATATAGTTTTATATGTCATTATTTAACTCCTTTTTAACTAATATAATAGATAAAGGGCAAATTTTGCCCGTTTACTATCACTATTATAATAAAAAGGATAAAGAATTTCAATAAAAACCATAAAAATATCACAAATTCCGCTTTAACGTATTGACTTGTTAAAGATATGGGTCTATAATAGACTTTGTGAATAATTAAACAAATGGAGGTCATATTATGGCAAGAGTATTTAATTTCAGTGCAGGTCCCTCGGCTTTGCCGGAGTGGGTTCTCGGCAGAGCAGCAGAAGAAATGCTGGATTACGGTGGCAGCGGCCAGTCCGTAATGGAGATGTCCCACCGATCTCCCGTTTACGCAACGATTATAAACGACTGTGAGGAGAGACTCCGCAGAGTGCTTTCTATTCCGGATGACTATGATGTTCTTTTCCTTCAGGGCGGCGCTTCGCTTCAGTTCGCAATGGTTCCGATGAACCTTATGAACAAAAGCGGCAAGGCAGACTATGTCTTAACTGGCCAGTGGGCAACAAAAGCATATAAAGAAGGTCAGCGCTTCGGTGAATGTAAAGCCGTTGCAAGCTCTAAGGATAAAACCTTCTCCTATATCCCGAAACTCGATCCTAAAGAGTTCACCCCCGATGCAGACTTTTTCCACATCTGCTATAACAATACTATCTACGGAACCCGATTCCCTGAACTTCCCAATACAGGCTCGGTTCCGCTCGTTGCAGATATGTCGTCTTCCATTCTTTCCGAGAAGATCGACGTTAACAAGTTCGGACTTATCTATGCAGGCGCGCAGAAGAATATGGGCCCTGCAGGACTCACTGTTGTTATTGTTAAAAAAGACCTTGTGGGCAACGCAATCGAAAACACCCCCACAATGCTCGATTATAAAACACATTCCGAAAACGGCTCTATGTTCAACACCCCTCCCACCTACGGTATCTACGTTTGCGGACTCGTTCTCCGTTGGCTCGAAGAGGAGATGGGCGGCATAGAGAAGATGGAAGAGTTCAATAAGAAAAAAGCAGCTGTTCTTTATGATTATCTCGACCAGAGCAGTCTATTTAAACCCACCGTTATGGGTGCAGACCGTTCTTTGATGAACGTTCCCTTCGTAACGGGCGACGAAGTTCTCGATAAGAAATTTGTTTCCGAAGCAAAGGCTGCGGGACTTGTTAACCTCGCAGGTCACCGTTCGGTTGGCGGTATGAGAGCATCTATCTATAACGCTATGACTATGGAAGGCGTTAACGCACTCGTTAACTTTATGGAGAAATTCGAGAAAGAGAACAAGAGGTAACGAAATGTTTGAAATTAAAACCTTAAATAAAATATCTCCCGCAGGACTTGAGTGCTTCGATAAAAACTATGTCTGCGGCGATGATTTTGAAAACCCCGATGCAATAATGGTGCGTAGTGCATCTATGCACGAAATGGAGACAGGAGATAAACTCCTCGCAGTTGCAAGAGCAGGTGCAGGTGTTAATAATATTCCCGTTAATGAAATGGCAGAAAAGGGAATAGTTGTTTTCAACACCCCCGGTGCTAACGCAAACGCAGTTAAAGAACTCGTTCTGATGGGCCTCTTTATGTCTTCGAGAAAGGTAACCGAGGCTATCGACTGGGTTAAAACCATCAAAGGCGAGGGCGATGCAGTTGGAAAACTCGTTGAAAAAGGAAAGGCTCCCTTTGCAGGTCCCGAAGTTATGGGCAAGACCCTCGGCGTTGTAGGACTCGGCGCAATCGGTATCAAGGTTGCAAACGCCGCAGTAGCGCTCGGTAAAGTCGGA
>JAZNVP010000030.1:0-5879 GCA_045592865.1 Oscillospiraceae bacterium | reverse complement strand
ATATAGCAGCGAACGACCATGTTAACTCCGGGAGAAAGCTCATCGCAGTTTTCTCTTGTGAACACCTTAACGTCAACGATAATACCGTATTCACCGTGAGGAACCTTGAGAGATGTATCTCTGACCTCTCTTGCCTTCTCTCCGAAGATTGCTCTGAGAAGCTTTTCCTCTGCAGTAAGCTCGGTTTCACCCTTAGGTGTTACCTTACCGACGAGAATATCTCCCGAGCGAACCTCAGCACCGATTCTGATAATACCTCTGTCGTCGAGGTCTTTGAGCGCATCCTCACCAACGTTGGGGATATCTCTTGTTATCTCTTCGGGTCCGAGTTTTGTATCTCTTGCTTCTATCTCGTATTCCTCAATGTGAATAGAGGTGAATACGTCTTCTTTAACAAGTCTTTCATTGATAAGAACAGCATCCTCGTAGTTATAACCTTCCCAGGTCATATATCCTACAAGAACGTTTTTACCAAGGCTTATCTCACCGTTTGAGGTTGCAGGACCGTCGGCAATTACCATACCTTCGGTTACCTTATCGCCTTTTGCAACGATAGGACGCTGATTTATGCAGGTTCCCTGGTTGGAACGCATAAACTTAATGATCTCATATTCATCGATCTCGCCGCCATCAGCCTTGATAACGATCTTGTCTGCGCTAACCTTTTCAACAACACCGTCGCGACGGGCAAGAACTGTAACGCCCGAGTCAACTGCTGCCTTGTATTCCATACCGGTTCCAACGATAGGATTCTCGGTCTTGAGAAGCGGCACTGCCTGACGCTGCATGTTTGCTCCCATGAGTGCACGGTTTGCGTCGTCGTTCTCAAGAAAAGGAATCATCGCGGTTGCGATGGAAACAACCATCTTAGGAGAAACGTCCATATAGTCAGCTCTTGCGCTTTCAACCTCAAGAATTTCACTGCGGTGACGCGCATTTACCTTCGGGCGAACAAAACGTCCCTCTTCGTCTAAGGGCTCGTTCGCCTGAGCAACGGTATACTCGTCCTCCATATCGGCAGTCATATAAACAACTTCGTCGGTAACAACACCGGTTTCTTTATCGATCTTTCTGTAAGGAGCTTCGATAAAGCCGTATTCATTTATTCTTGCAAAAGACGCAAGGTAGGAAATAAGTCCGATATTGGGTCCTTCAGGGGTCTCAATAGGACACATTCTTCCATAGTGGGTATAGTGAACGTCACGAACCTCGAATCCTGCTCTGTCTCTCGAGAGACCGCCGGGGCCGAGTGCAGAAAGTCTTCTCTTATGAGTAAGCTCTGCTAAGGGGTTCGTCTGGTCCATAAACTGCGACAAGGGAGAGGATCCGAAGAACTCTTTTATTGCCGCAACAACAGGACGGATGTTAACGAGCGCCTGAGGCGTTACTGCATCTATATCCTGCGACTGAAGGGTCATTCTCTCGCGGATAACCCTTTCCATTCTCGAGAAACCGATACGGAACTGGTTCTGAAGGAGTTCGCCGACAGAACGGATTCTTCTGTTTCCTAAGTGGTCGATATCGTCGGTCTCACCAATACCGTAAGCAAGGTTATTGATGTAGTTAACCGAAGCAAAGATATCGTCCTTAATGATATGGTTAGGGATAAGGTCGTCGTGATGAGCACGAATAAGCTCTTCAAGTTCCTTCTTATCCTTTGCTTCCTTAATAATCTCTCTGAGAACGCAAAGACGGACCTTCTCGTTAATTCCGAGCGCAAGAGCATCTATTCCCTCAACGAAATCGTTTATATCAACCATTCCGTTAGAGAAAACCTTAATCTTCTTGCCTTCAACGTCGAGGTAAACGACCGAAACGCCGCTTCTCTCGATAAGCATAGCCTTTTCTCTTGTGAGAATTTCGCCTGCCTCACCGAGAACCTCTCCGGTTTCATCGTTTATAACAGTCTCCATAAGCTTCTGTCCCGAAATTCTTCTGCCTATGGCGAGTTTTGTGTTGTATTTATATCTTCCGACTCTGGAAAGATCATATCTTCTGGGGTCAAAGAAAAGACCGCAAAGATGAGAGGTTGAACTCTCGGTCGTGGGCGGTTCACCCGGGCGGAGCTTTCTATAGGTCTCTAAAAGACCCTCGTCACCGTTTTTAGTGGTATCCTTATCGGTGATGGTCTTAACTATACGCTCATCGTCTCCGAAAAGTTCGAGGAGCTCGGAGTCGGTTCCGTGAACACCGTCAAGATAAGCGGTTTCTTCGTTTCCGTTATCGTCGATCTGGCAGAGCGCACGAAGGAAAGAGGTAACGGGCATTTTTCTGTTCTTATCAATACGAACGTAGAAAATGTCGTTAGAGTCAAGCTCATATTCTATCCACGCACCGCGGTTAGGAATGATGGTGGAGTTATAGAGGTTTTTACCTGTTTTATCAACGTCGAAACCGAAATAAGCACCGGGCGAACGAACGAGCTGAGAAACGATTGCTCTCTCTGCACCGTTGATAACGAAGGTTCCGCTATCGGTCATAAGCGGGAAATCTCCCATAAAGATCTCCTGCTCCTTTATTTCTCCTGTTTCTTTGTTGTAAAGACGGGCCGTTACTCTCATAGGCGCAGCATAGGTTACGTCTCTGAGTTTGCACTCAGTAACAGAATACTTGGGCTCTTCATCTAATCTGTAGTCGATAAAATCAAGCACAAGCTTACCTGTATAATCGGTTATTGACGACATCTCATCGAATACTTCTTTTAAGCCTTCAGTCAAAAACCACTTATACGAGTTTTTCTGCACCTCGATTAAATTCGGCATCTTCAGAACTTCGTTTATTCGGGAAAAACTCATTCTGGACGTTTTGCCGAGCCCAACCGGTTTAACATTGACCATTTCTTTAACCACTCCATTCATTTATTTAAAAGTTTCCGAAAGTTTTAAAAAGCATTGCTGTAACTACCAAAAATCCTTAAAAACACGCCGTTTTCTAACCGAATTTTTGGTGAGTTTGCAACACGCAAAACTACCATATGGGCGAAACTACCCATTTTTATTGCATTTTACTATTATAGTCCTTCTGTTTCAATATGTCAATAAAAAATTAACAATTTTTTGAAATTTTTTTCTAACGGGACATTCCCAAAGAATAAATTTCCTTTTTAAATGTTGCAATACGCGCCGATTTATAGTAATATATAACCATACATTAAACACAAAGGGGTTTTAGCAGTGTCCAAAATAAAGGAACTTTACTCTCTTATCGAAAACGGCGGCCTTAACGAGAGGTTCGAATTGGTTTACGGTAAGGAAAACGTAGAAATTCAGAAAAACAGATATCTCCACGCCATCAAGGCTTTCGAAAAAACCTATCCCGGTTACGATGACATCGCGCTTTACAGTGCACCCGGCAGAACCGAGGTAAGCGGAAACCATACCGACCACAACCACGGAAGAGTTGTTGCCGCTTCGGTTAACCTTGACGTTATCGCAGTTGTCGCAAAGTCGGGCGACAGTGAAATAAGAATTAAATCGGAAGGCTTCCCCGAGGACGTTATAAACGTAGCCGACCTCTCTGTTAAAGCGGAAGAAAAGAACACCTCGGCGTCATTAATAAGAGGCGTTGCTTTTAAAATTTCCGAAACAGGTAACTCGGTTGGCGGCTTCAGAGCATACACTACCTCGAGCGTTCTAAAGGGCTCGGGACTTTCTTCTTCGGCAGCCTTCGAGGTTCTCATCGGAACAATAATCAACCACGAATTCTGCGACGGCAGTCTTTCTGACGTTGATATCGCAAAAATCGGTCAGTTCGCCGAATCTGCATATTTCGGAAAACCGAGCGGACTTCTCGATCAGACCGCTTCCTCAGTCGGCTCCTTCGTTGCGGTTGACTTTAAAGACCCCTCTGCCCCCGTTATAAATAAGGTTTCGTTCGATTTTCAGTCAAGCGGTTACAGTCTCTGCATCGTTGATACGGGCGGAAACCACGCAGACCTCACGGGCGACTATGCAGCTGTTCCCACCGAAATGAAAGCGGTTGCAAAGCTTTTCGGCAAAGAAGTTCTCAGAGAGGTTGATAAATCCGAGTTTTATAAAAACATTGGTAAGGTTCGCGAAAAGGTTTCAGACCGCGCAGTCCTTCGTGCGATGCACTTCATAGAAGAGGACGAAAGAGCCGGGGCGGTTGCCGAGGTTTTAAACAAGGGAGACTTCGAGGCGTTCAAAGATCTTATAATCACATCGGGCAGATCTTCTTATATGTATCTCCAGAACGTTTACACCTGCAAGAACCCCGAGGAGCAGGGGCTTTCCCTCGCTCTCGCGCTCAGCGAAAAGCTTCTCTCGGGTAAAGGCGCTTGGCGTGTTCATGGCGGCGGTTTCGCAGGAACAATTCAGGCATTCGTTCCTAATGAATTCCTCCAAGAATACAAAAACGCTATTGAAGCCGTTTTCGGAGAAGGCAGCTGTTACGTTCTTCTCGTTCGCCCCGTTGGCGGATGCAAAATAGGATAAACTAAAAGACCTCAGAAGAAAAACTTCTGAGGTCTTCTTTTTATGCAAATTAAAACCGCAGATTCTAATGAATCTGCGGTTTTGTTTTTACTGAACGTTAAACTCGATATTGTTTCTGATGTCATACATACCGAAGTTGTTCTCACCGATTGCCTCTACCTTGAGTTTATAGGTTCCTGCCTTGGTAGGAAGCCACGTGCAAGTGTTAGAGGGTGAATAGGTCTGAATGATCTGTGCATTAGCACTGCTCATAATTGTGAATCTGTAGAGAACGGCTTCGTCAGCAGTTGTAGAAGCTGTGAAGGTTACGGGAGTGTTCTTAGCTACGTTTGTAGCACTTACCGAAACGTTTCCTGTCAATTTCTCTTCTGCATCTACTTCGATATAGAAGGTTCTGTAAACTTCGTAAGCATTGTTGCCTTTAGCACGAGCAGCTATGGTAACTTCATAGTGTCCGGCATAAGCAGGTGTGAAGTTTACTTTATTGTGTGCCGCCCAACCCTTAATTACGGTTGTGCCGTTTGCATCCTTCTTATATGCCATATACTCAACATCTTCAATTCCGGGGAAGGAAGCGTTTGCCGCGATCTCGATAGTCTCGCCAACAGTTGCGTTCTTCTTAACTGCTTCGCCGTTAGCAGTTGCAACCATTGACCAGGTTCCGCCGGGACGAGCAAGGTTGATGTGCTTAACAACAGCGTCATCGATGCTGCCCGATGCGTTCTTAGCGTGAACGGTTGTAAAGTAGTAACCATACTGACCTGTAAGATCAAATACTTCGCTTAAGTTACCAGAGTTTCTTCTGTAAATAGCCGTTCCGGTTACGTCAGGCTTGAGGTAGTAATCGAAAATCGTAGCCGTCTCGGTCTCTGCCTCAACAGTTACCTTGTTATCTGTTACGGTTGCATTAACGTTATCGATCGAGGTTACGTCTTCTGCATCACTGGAGTAAGCAACGATCTCAATTGTCTTGGAGTCGCCTTCTTTGCCTTCTGCCGCAACTGCATTTACAGTTACAACGTAGGTTCCTGCTTCTGTGATATCAAGAGAAACTGTTCCTTCAACCATCTCTTCGGTGATTCCGTTCATAGTGTAGGTGAAGGAAGCAGCGTTAACAGCTGTTGCGGAAACTACTACTCCGGCAGTAAGATCAACGTAAACCTTTCTGTCAGCAACTGCGTTTCCGTTTACAGAAACAGCAGTAATTACTGCGTTTCCAACAGTCTCTGCGGTTACAGAGTCAACGTAGTTGTCATAATCCTCTAAGAGCGATGCTCCGTTATCATCTGTGCAGAGGATATAGGTGTTATAAACACCGTCTGCAGAGGTAACACCCGAAACCGAGAATGTCCGTCCGTCTTCTGTTGAAAGCTTTACCCAGAGACCATCCTGCTCAACCCATACAGCCCAGTTATACGAATAGGT
>JAZNVP010000029.1:0-25265 GCA_045592865.1 Oscillospiraceae bacterium | reverse complement strand
AACTAATTTATTTGTTTTTGAGAAGTTCTCTGATATCCTTTAAGAGCATTTCAACCGTGGGGTTAGCCTCTGCTTCTGCTTTAGCCTTAGCTTCCTCTTCTGCCTTTGCCTCTTCCTCTTTACGAGCCTTTTCCGCAAAATAAGCCTCAACTGCAGCAGCATCCTTAAGACTAATACCTGCAGCCTTCAAAGCCTTTTTATCTTCCTTGCTTATCTTTCCGCCTAAAAGTTTGCCAAGCATCTGAGTCTGAGTATCCTTAATGGAGTTCATTGCTTTAACGATGCAGAAAAGAACGAATGCAACGATAAGGAAATTAATAATAGCATTAATAAAGAGACCCCAATCAATATAGATAGACTGCTCTAAATCAGGAAGTCCGTCAGCACCCAAAACGAGCTTTAAGAAGGTGAAACTCTCGCTGAGCGAATTTGCCCCGAAAAGCATTGCAACTATCCAGTTGATAACGGGTTTTAAAATGTTGTTACTGAGAGCGTTAACGATAGCAGTGAAAGCACTACCGACGATAACACCGACAGCCATGTCCATAACATTTCCGCGGGTAATAAATACCTTGAATTCATTAAAAAACTTTTTCATTAAACTGCCCCCTATTTAAGTTTATAATATGATTATACAACCTATCGTCAAGGTTTGTCAATAATAAGAGAATCATTAAAATAAGAAAAAGTAAATAGAAAAAACCGACCAAGTTTTCACTTGTCGGTTTTAAACAAGGCTGCGGATTACATACCGGGCCTTCGGTTTGGATAAAAAAACAAGACAGTCCAAAGACTGTCTTATTTTTTGGCGCGCTGTAAGAGATTCGAACTCCTGACCTTTTGGTTCGTAGCCAAACACTCTATCCAGCTGAGCTAACAGCGCACTGCTCTTAACGAGCGAAATATATAATATCATAGTAAACCCGAATTGTCAAGAAAAAATCCGCAAAAAGAATTACTTTTTGCGGATGATTTAATGTTACATAGACTCGGGTGCATCTATCTTTAGAATATCAGATACGTTCTCGAGAACCTGCTTTGTTGCAGAGCATAAAGCCGTTCTTGCCGCGGTCAGTTCTTTATCCTCGCAGTTAACTCTACAAGCATTATAGAACTTATGGAACAGAGTTGCGAGATCAAATGCATACTTAGTTATCTTTGAAGGATCGTATGTCTTTGCAGCTTCGCCTATAGTTACGGGGAGTTTTCCGATAAATCTGATAAGTTCCCTTTCCTCAGGCGCCGAAAGGAGTGTAAAGCATTCTTCCTTAACATCTTCTGTGTATGCATTTTCCTTTTTAAGATTGTTTATAATACTGCAAATTCTTGCGTGAGCATACTGAACGTAGTAAACGGGGTTCTGGCTTGACTGTTCAACCGCAAGTTCGAGGTCAAAATCAAGATGTGTTCCCGCTTCTCTGAGGTTAAAGAAATATCTTGCCGCATCTACGGGAACCTCTTCTAACAGATCTGTCAGTGTTATAGATTTACCCGTTCTCTTTGAAACTCTGACCGTCTCGCCTGCGCGCATTAGTCTGACGAGCTGCATAAGAACTATATCAAGAGAGTCCTTCTTGACCCCTAATGCTTCAATAGCGCCTTTAAGTCGCGCAACGTGACCGTGGTGGTCGGCGCCCCAGATATTTATGACCTTATCAAAGCCTCTTTCAACAAATTTATTATAGTGATATGCTATATCAGCCGCAAAATAGGTCGGGAATCCGTTTGCTCTTACTAAAACGTCGTCCTTCTCGCAACCGAAGTCGGTTGAACGGAGCCATATAGCGCCCTCTTTTTCATAGGTCTTTCCGTTAGCGGTGAGCATATCAACAACCTTTTTTACCGCTCCGCTACTATGAAGGTCACTCTCGTTAAACCAAACGTCATAGTTAATTCTGTAAGCCGCGAGGTCAGAGTGAAGTCTTTCTATATTTATAGGAAGTGCAAACTCAACGAGCGCCTTCTTTCTCTCTTCTTCATCGGCGTTAACGAACCTGTCTCCGTATTTCTCTGCGAAATTAGCGGCGTGAACCTTAATATCTTCACCGTGATATCCGTCCTCAGGGAAAACTACCTCTTCCCCTTTATATATCTGCATATAACGTGCAGATAGCGAAACCGCAAACTTCTCTATCTGATTTCCTGCGTCATTAACGTAGAATTCTCGAGTTACGTCATAACCTGCCCAATCGAGAACACTCGCAAGGCAGTCGCCCAGTGCTCCGCCACGGGCATTTCCTATATGCATAGGCCCTGTGGGGTTAGCAGAAACGAATTCAACCATAAGCTTTTTACCGTCGCCGATATTGCATCTGCCGTAACCACTCTTTTCATCACGAACCGCCTTAACGATTTCGGCAAAAAAGTCCATTGATACAAAGAAATTGATAAATCCGGGACCTGCAATCTGAACCTTTTCAATTCCACTGTTTTCTAAGGAAATGTTTGAAACTACAGCTTCTGCTATCTTTCGGGGATTAGTTTTAAAGCTTCTCGCACCAACCATTGCAACGTTGGTGGCAAAATCGCCGAAATTAGTGTCTGCAGGGATCTCTATTTCAAACTCAGGAACACTGTCTCCCGAGAGTTCGCCGTTTTCCATTGCCTTATTAAGAGCATCGGTTACAAGAGACCTTATCTTACCCTTATATAGTTCTAATATGTTCATATCAAGTTATTCCTCTCAATCTTTGTTTTCACCTTTATGTCGATCGTCACGTCATTTAATAACTCACCGTTAACGTCAAGTCGGTATTTGACTCCAACGTTCCCGCCGTTATCATCTAAATTGTTTTTAACGTAATCGGTTTCAATGCCGAAAAACAGTTCATTACCATCAACTTCATATCGGCAAAGGGTTCTCTTGCCTTCTTCCATCGTCATGGAAGACGCCGATTTCGCTCTTAAAAGCGAAAATCTGTTGTTTTCGGTAAGTTTTATTATTGATTGTCCCATAACGCTGCCGTATTCATCGGTTTCGTCATAGGTTATAAAATATGTTCCGTTCTTCTTGTAGAAACTTCCCTTTGAATATAATTCAATCGGGACCGTTTCCCCGCCCGAAACCGTCTTACTGTTTATCCAGATCTGAACTTCCTTTTTCATCCAAGCACCTTTTTATGTGTTTCTTCCGAAATTTCTCTGCCTAAAAAGAGTTTTGCGTTATCGCAGAAATTCTCAACGCTATCAGATACGTAGAACTCACAGGTTCCGTTTCCATCGCCCGTTAAGTCTTCGTCCTCAAGCATCCCCTTTATCATACGGGCAGTCTGCTCACCCGAGTCGATTATCTTAACTCCATCACCAAGATAAGCCCTTATAGCATCTTTAAGAAGCGGATAATGGGTGCAACCGAGAATAATTGTGTCGATATCCTTATCCTCAAAATACTCGAGATAAAGCTTAACGACCATTTTTGTTATCTCGTTATCTTCACTGAACATTCCGTTTTCAACAAGCGGCACGAATAATGGACATGCATGGGAAAACACCTTGGCGTCTGCATCTACCTTCGATATAAAAGAAGCATAAGAATCAGATTTAACGGTTGCCGAGGTTCCGATAACGCCTATTCTCTTATTTTTCGACTGTTCCAGCGCTTCCAGACAGGACGGGACGACCACACCCGTGAAAACACAGTCGGGCGTTTTATTGTTTTTCATAAGAACAGAACTTGCAGTTCCACAAGCGGCAACAACCGCTTTAACGTTCTTTTCTGACAAGAAAGCGAATATCTGTTCTGTATATTTTAAAATAGTTTCACTCGATTTTGAGCCATACGGCACTCTTCCCGTGTCGCCGAAATAAACGATGTTTTCATTCGGCATAATGCGCCTGAGTTCTTTAACAACGGTAAGACCGCCAAGACCCGAATCGAATATTCCAATCGGTCTTTTATCCATCTTAACTGTCCGCCCTTTCGAGAGCATAATCAATAACCTTGTCTAAAAGTTCTGAATAACTGAGCCCGTCGTGCATAAAGAGTTTAGGATACATACTAATAGATGTAAATCCGGGAAGCGTATTGGGCTCGTTAAGGTAAACTTCGCCGTCTTTCGTAACAAAGAAGTCGACCCTTGTAAGACCCGCGCAGCCAAGACCCAGATATGCCTTAACCGCGGTCTCTTTTACCTCTGCTTCCTTTTCTTTTGAAAGACTCGAGGGTATTAAAAGATCCGTGCTTCCGCTAACGTATTTTGCTTCATAGTCATAGAAAGCAGCTTTTGGTATTATCTCGCCAACTGTCGATGCAATAGGACTTTGGTTTCCCATAACCGCGCACTCAACCTCTTTACCGACAATGGTTTCTTCAACAACGATCTTGTTGTCGTGGGAGAAAGCCAATTTAACCGCAGAAACAAGTTCTTCTCTGTTATGCGCCTTGCTTATTCCTACCGAAGAACCCGTTTTCGCAGGTTTAACAAACACGGGATAATCAAACTTTTCTTCGATCATTTCGGCGATCTTATTAACGTCTTTAAGCGCTTCAACCGTAAACGAGGTCCATTTTGCGTTTTTAATTCCTAAGCTGTCGAGAACCGAATGGGTCATCGCTTTGTCAAGGCAGATAGCACTCGAAAGGGTATCGCAACCCACGTATGCTATGCCCGAAAGTTCCATAAGACCCTGCATTGTTCCGTCCTCACCGAATTTACCGTGAAGAACAGGGAAAATAACGTCTATCTTCTGAAGCACCGCTTCAGAATCGTTCATTATCTTATATATACCTTTATGTGAACGGTCGGGGCTTATAACAACGCTAACGCAGTCGCTATGCTGTTTCCATTCATCCTTGGGGATAAGGTCATAGTCCCCGGGAAAATAAAGCCATCTTCCCTTTTTAGTGATGCCGATAGGCACTACCTCATATTTAGTTCTGTCAAGGTTCTGAAGCACCGAATAAGCAGAGTTTAAAGAAACCTCATACTCGCTCGACATACCACCAAACAAAACCGCTACCCTGATCTTAGCCATATAAGAAGCACCTCTCTTTAAAATTTAATAACATTCTATGCCGAATAGCTACTGTTTATTTCCGTTTTTTGCCTTCATTCTTGCAACGTTGGAAAGAATCATTTTTCTGAGTCTGATATTCTTGGGAGTTATTTCAATCATTTCGTCATCCGAAATAAACTCAATAGACTCTTCAAGACTTAATGTTCTCGGGGGAACGAGTCTTAACGCCTCGTCACTTCCCGAAGCACGCATATTCGTAACGTGTTTCTTTTTGCAAACGTTAACGGCAAGATCCTCGCTTTTCGGAGATTCTCCAACTATCATTCCCTCGTAAACCGGAACACCTGCGCCGATAAAGAGTGTTCCTCTCTCCTGCGCGTTATAAAGTCCGTAGGTAACCGATTCACCCGTCTCAAATGCAATTAAGGAGCCTGTTGAACGGCGCGGAATTTCACCCTTATATTCCTTGTATCCGTCGAACACAGAACCCATAATTCCCTCGCCCTTGGTATCGGTCAAGAATTCACTTCTGTATCCGAAAAGGCTTCTTGAAGGAATTATAAACTCAAGCTTTTCTCTCGAACCCTGCGGGGTCATAGAAAGCATTTCTGCCTTTCTTCTACCGAGTTTTTCAATAACCGCTCCTACAAATTCGCTTGGAACGTCGGTTACAAGCCTCTCATAAGGCTCCATTTTAACTCCGTCTATTTCTTTATAAAGAACCTTCGGAGGACCTACGAGGAACTCATAGCCCTCTCTGCGCATAGTTTCAATCAGAATGCTGATATGCATTTCGCCCCTACCGCAAACTCTGAAAGAATCGGCACTCTCTCCGTCGTAAACCTTTAAGGAAACGTCCTTTAATATCTCTTTGTAAAGACGATCTCTGATATGCCTTGAGGTAACAAATTTTCCCTCTCTTCCTGCAAAAGGTCCATTATTAACCGAGAAGGTCATTTCAATAGTAGGTTCAGAAATCTTAATGAACTCAAGCGGAACGGGGTTGTCCACAGCGCAGATAGTGTCACCGATCTCGATGTTTTCAATACCGCTCATGGTGATAATATCACCCGCCTGAGCAGACGTCACGGGTTCTCTTTTGAGTCCTTCTATCTGATAGATGTTAACAGCCTTAGCCTTAACCGATTTGTCGTTATGGTAGTTAACAACAACAACGTCCTGGTTTTGCTTTATAGTTCCCTTTTCAACCTTGCCGATAACAATTCTGCCAACGTATTCATTATAGTCGATAGCAGAAACTATCATCTGAAACGGCTCCTCGGTTTCGGAAACAGGAGCATCGATCTGATCAATAATTTTATCAAATAAAGGAACAAGGTCTGTTCCTATCTCGTCTGGTGAAAGGGAAGCCGTTCCCTGACGTCCCGAGCAGAAAACAATAGGACTATCAAGCTGCTCATTGGTAGCATCAAGATCCATCAAAAGCTCTAAAACCTCATCGCAAACCTCATAAGGACGCGCATCAGGCTTGTCCACCTTGTTAACAACAATGATTATCTTATGCCCGAGTTCGAGCGCCTTGGAAAGAACAAAACGGGTCTGCGGCATAGGGCCTTCTGCGGCATCAACCAAAAGCAGAACGCCGTCAACCATTTTAAGAACCCTTTCAACCTCACCACCGAAGTCAGCGTGTCCGGGTGTGTCGATAATATTTATCTTAACGTCGTTATAAACAACCGACGTGTTCTTAGCAAGAATTGTTATTCCTCTTTCTCTTTCGAGATCATTGCTATCCATAACTCTATCGGCTACTACCTGACCCGCTCTGAAGGTTCCGCTTTGTTTAAGCATTTCATCAACGAGGGTCGTTTTTCCGTGGTCAACGTGAGCGATTATGGCAATGTTTCTAAGTTTTTCGTTTCGCATTTGAGTGTTCCCCTTCGTTTTCTCTTTTTATACAACAATATATTATATTACATTATTCTCATAAATGCAAGTTCTTTATGCTCACAAACCCACTATTTGTAACACTTTTACGCTGTTTTCATATAATATACTACGAGGACTTTAAAACAAACGGCAGCCTTCACAGAGAATATTTTCAAAAGTCCCTCGCTTTAATATAAAATAAATCCGACAGAGTTAATTCTCTGTCGGATTTTTGATTAAAAAAACAAATGTTCTATTAAGATCTTAGTGCCGATAGCGACAAGTATAACTCCACCTGCAATTCGAGCATACTTGCCGAGTTTCTTTCCTGCAAGTCTTCCTAAATAAACACCGGCAATGCAAAGCACACAGGTAACAACGCCAATAACGCCAACGCTAAAGCCGATATTCAAATTATCATATGCTATAAAGCCTATGCCAACCGCAAGAGCGTCGATACTTGTTGCGATAGCCTGAATCAAGAGAGATTTAAAATCAAGTCTTGAACAAGCCTCATCACCTTCTGCCGAAAACACGTCGATAATCATTTTTCCGCCGATAAACAAAAGTAGCAGAAATGCTATCCAATGGTCAACGCTTTTGATAAAGGTTTCAAAAACACTTCCAATAAGAAAGCCTATTAGCGGCATCAGAGCCTGCGCCCCACCGAAAGCAACACCAATCTTAATAGCATCCTTTGACTTTAAGTTGTTGCAGAATAGTCCGTTTGTAACAGATATCGCGAAAGCGTCCATAGAAAGCCCAACCGCAAGAGCAAAAAGTTCTACAAGACTCATTCCGAAGCCTCACTGCTCTCATTTTCTTCGGTTGGATAATAGAATACAAGAAGTTCAACCTCAGAAAGCTTCTCGACGTCGATTTTATCGCCGCCGCTGGTCATAATAACCTTGCTAACGTATCCGGGAAGAGCCGTGTAGTTATCGCTTTCTTCAACAACGATATTATCATCGGTTAAACCGATCTTATAAAGCATCTCTTTATATTCTTCCAAGGTCTTACCCGCACATCTGGGAACGTCATAAAACTGCGGACCCTTGCTGACAACAACCTTAATTGTGCCCATATAAGCAAGTGGTTCGTCAGGCTGAGGCTCTTGCTTAATAATAACGCCCTCTTTAACTTCGTCGCTATATTCATAAGAAGGTTCAAAAGAGAACCTTAAAAGGTAATCCATATTCTTGGTTATATCTGAATAATTCTTACCCACACAATCAATTGTAGCATAAAACCTATTATCAGTAGAACTTTCAAGCAATGCATCCGAAGAAGTGTCTGAAGAAGTTTCTTCCGAAGAAGCCACATCCGAAGAAGCCGAAGAAGAAGAGAATACAGGAGGCGGAGTTGGCTCCTGATGATTTCCGCCTAACAAAACAACGAAAATCATAGAAACAAGAGAAATCATAGCAACAGCAACCAAACTCCAGACTATTACCGCCTTCTTTTTAGAGTTAGAGGGCTTTTTGACCTCAACGATCTTTTCAGGAGCCTCTTCACTTACGTCAACAGCCTCTAAAAGTTCAATAAACCCTCTGACAGACTTAATTCTATCCTCACTATTAAGTTCCAAAGCTTTACACACAAGATCGCTTACCGCTTCCGGAACAGAAGGGTTTAATTGACTCGGCGTGGTTAAATAAGCACCCGAAAGCCTTTCCTTTGCACTCGGTGGAGGAACCGAACACAAAACGTTGTAGATCACTGCCGCTAAAGCATAAACTTCAGTGAAATTTCCTGTTTCTGATTTCTCGTCATAAATTTCGGGAGCGGCAAAACCTGCAATTATATCGTCACCCGCATTATCAGTTTCTGTAAGGGTTGCTATACCGAAATCTCCGATGTTGAGCATATCGTTCTTATCAACGTAGATAGTTTCGGTTGATATCCTTTTATGAAGAATTCCCATATCATTCAGAGTTGCAACGGTTGCGAGTAAAGGCGCAAACATATTTTTAACCCTCGAAACAGTCCACTCACCCTTATCAAGCGAAAAATAATCAGAAAATTTGATAAACTCTTTCTTTTCACATACGGCATAGCAGGTTCCCCTGTCTTCAACCACCTCAAAAACTCTGGGTATATTATTAAGCGTCTTGAGTTTAGACAGCTTATTATATAAGTCACTGAACTCTGATTTTAAGGTCTTAAACAGAACCTCTCTGTTCTCTGACGCCTCAACGTTATTATCTCTGTTTCTCACAGCCAAAAAGGAAGGGAAAAATTCTTTGATTTCAACCCTGGATTCTGTTTCCGTGTCAAAGCCTATATAACTAACACACTGAGAATTCTTCGCAGTTGTTCTTCCGACAATATATCTTTCTGCAACCACATCTTTAGGTTGAAGAAGTCCTGTTGGGTTAGCCTTTAGTTTATATCCGCAACGGGGACAAACATCCTCTTCCCCTTTTGCTCTCATACATCCAAAACAAAAATTTAAATCGCGGTTTTCCATATTGCACCGCCTTTCTTAAAATTAGAAATCGTAATCGTCTTCGTTTTCCCAGTTATGCCAAACAGCCTGAATATCATCGTTATCATTAAGGTTTTCAAGAAGCAAACTCATTTTCTTTGCAGACTCCTCATCTGAAAGATTAACGTAGGTCGAAGGAACCTTTTCTGCCTCTGCAGAAAGAACCTTGTAACCTTTAGCAGTTATCGCTTCGCTGATTGAGTAAACGTCCGCAGGAGCAGTTTCAACCTCTGCTATACCCTCTTCGATATTTAAATCTTCAGCTCCGCATTCAAGGAAGTCTTCCATAGCCTTATCTTCATCGGCACCGTCTAATGAAACAACAACTATTCCCTTGGTTGTAAACATGAAAGAAACGCATCCCGTTGTTCCGAGATTGCCGCCGAATTTATCAAAATAATGACGAACGTCCGAAGCGGTTCTGTTTCGGTTATCGGTCAAAGCTTCAACGATAACTGCAATTCCGGAAGGACCGTAGCCCTCGTAAACAATATCCTCGTAGTTGTCCTTTTCGCCCGAACCTGCAGCCTTCTTAATAATGCGGTCAATGTTATCATTAGGAACATTAAGGCTCTTTGCCTTAGCAATAAGATCCTTAAGTTTGGAGTTAGAAGAAGGATCAGCTCCGCCCTCTTTAACTGCAACAGTTATCTCTCTTCCTATTTTGGTGAACACCTTAGCCTTCTGAGCATCGGTCTTCTCTTTCTTTCTTTTAATGTTGTTCCATTTGGAATGGCCTGACATAGTTTCATATCCTTCCTTTATGTAAAATAATATTAACAAAATCAACAAATCTTTACTAAGACATATCTTTTAAAATTATAACACATAAGGAAAAATAACGCAAGTATTTATAATTTAAAGTTTTTTGAAAATAAATGTTGACTTGCGAATATTTTTGTGATAAGATATTAAAGGTTTTCTGGGTGTGGCGCAGTTGGTAGCGCGCTACCTTGGGGTGGTAGAGGCCGTGGGTTCAAGTCCCGTCACTCAGACCAAAAAAGGCAGTTTTTTAACTGCCTTTTATTTTTTCTCAAACGCCTTGTAAACCCGCTTCTTTACTTAATTTGCTGGTTGTGTGTATACACTGAAAGATTAACTTAAGGTAACGAAAAATCATTTCATTGGCAACAAATAGGCAACATATAGGCAGTATAAAACAACCCGCCTCGGAGCTCATCACTCTGAAGCGGGTTTATGTTTTTACTATTCATCATAAGGTTAACACGTCATTTTTATTTAAGCCAAACCGAATACGTCGACAAGCTTTGCAGGATCTTAATTCGTTAACGTC
Organism: Oscillospiraceae bacterium; assembly: GCA_045592865.1. Classification (GTDB taxonomy): domain Bacteria; phylum Bacillota; class Clostridia; order Oscillospirales; family JAGBHD01; genus RGIG9114. The sequence goes on along the minus strand of JAZNVP010000029.1, from coordinate 14,637 downwards.
CCGATCGCCAACAGGTCAAGTCTGATTTGTTGAATTTTGTAGACTGTTTCGGCATTGTAAATCATTCCACGTAGACAAGCTACAAGGCTCCTAAAACACACTTTATATTTCTAAGAGTAATTTTCTCGATTAACGTGCCAACGTTTATCCTTGCCCTGTTTTTGCCGCCTATCTATTTAAACCTATCTCAGACTTACAAACAGAAACAAAACAGAGGTATTTTTTCACCGCTCTTTCACTTCATTTTCCCTTTACCTCAAAACCCTTCGATAATATCATTAACGCCTGGTTATGAAGACGGTAAACGTGCTTATTTGATAATTTTAATTTATCGGATATTTCTTCCCATTTCATAAAGTGGATATATCGATATTTCATAATCAATCGCATATCTGCATTTTCAAGCGAAACAATCAGCTCTCGCACATCTCCGTAGAAAGTAATATACTCATCAAGTTTTCGAGCGTATGCTTCTTTTAGCTCGGACAGTTTCTCTATTAATCTAATATATTTCGCTTCAGTTCGATATACCGTTTTACTACCGACCCTATCAAAAGAGGGCGAGTTTATAGTTGTGCTCGCCCTTGTTAATTCTTCAATCTTTGCCTGAAACACCTTTAATTCCTCATTCAAAAAATATAGATGCTTTAAATGTTTTTTTACCTTCTCCATTCAATTCCTCAACTGAGCTATTGATATATTAAAACTTACCCCACCGATTTAAACCTATAATTCTTTTTCCTGTCTCTCGGAACGTCAAGGTTATATTTCCCCGCTGCTTGATATATTCTTCCTATGGTTGCCTCATCAGCACCGGCGCTTAAATGCTCCTTTAGCGTTCTCTCGCTCGATATAATAGTTATCTTTTGTCTATCGTATAATCTACCGTCTATGAGCTCGAAGGCTAAACGCATATCCGCGGCCGTAGGGTTCCCACCATATTCCACCTTCAGAAAATCGTCTACGTATAGGACGGGAGCTTCTTTCCATTTACCTATCTCTTCTCTATAGGAAATATCATTAACGATTTGCTTTAGCCTTTTTGATTCAGAAGCCCAGGGCATATACCGCAGATCCTTTCCTTCCCATAAATAGTGCGAGGCTATCGCGGTGCAGAGATGGCTTTTCCCGCTTCCGCTCTGACCGCCTATATAAAACCATTTAGCAGGTATATCTACACAAAACTGTTCTGCTTTTTGTTTTATTTCCTTTTGCCAATCTTCCGAGGCTTTAAAATTATCGAAGGTCAGGGTTTCTATTGCTTCCTCAAGCCCGCTTCTGACAATTCTTTTATAAGCCGTCCTTATTACCGAGCAGGAACACTCCTTCTGAACGAGATTACCTTCCTCATCGTATTTATAAATAAACCCTCGGTTTCTACATGCACGGCAATTATAACCGTTTATTAAATTTTGTTTTCCTTCCTCACTGTTAAGAAATTCAAGATGCTGCCGTTTTCTTTCTTCAGAAGAACTATTACCGGGAGAATAATATTTATTAAACGTTTCTGTATCTGTTAGTTTTTTCATTTATTCCTCACCTCTTCTCTTCGCTAATGCCTTTTTTAAAAACTCGCTTCTTTCAGCTTCGGTCCATTCTGAAGGTGGTTTATTTAACCCTTCATCAGAAGTGGGAGAATCAATATCCTTATCAGAAATTTTTTCACTTTCTTTTTTGTTTATTTTTTCTTTCTTATCTATTCTATTCTTATCTATTCTATTCTTATCTATGCTCCCACTTACGCAACCACTGGGTATACCATTTGGTGCACCACTTGGTATACCAGCCAAATTCCCAGATTTTTTCTTTAAAACATAAGCCTTTGTGGTGTCTTCCGTCAATAGTGATTTCTCTTCCTGATAAGCAGTTGGAGTATACCTATCAGCTCGTAAATAATTATTGACCTTCCAATGCCTAATAACTAATACACCTGATTGAAAACGAATAACAAAACCTTTGTCCTCTAATTCTAATAAGTTTTCCTCATTAGTTGCGGTTATTGCCATAATAGCTCTAACGCTATTCACAAAACCATCATCATCCGCTCTTACTGACAACTGAAGATATAACGCCTGTGTAGAATGTTGTAATCCTAAAAATACATCACTACACACGACCTCTTGAGATAACATTCTTTTTGTAGCCATTACTTTTTCTCCTATCACTTTACCGAGCAGATATGCCCATTTCCTTTAGCTCCTCGATAACCTGGCATAAGAGAAAGAATACGGCGTTTGCTTTATCACGTGCGTTATTAAAGGTAAATGCTAACTTTAGCGGGTCATCATTGTCGGAATTAAATGCTTCAAAGAACGTTTCGATTATATCCCCCTGCACCGTCTTAATTGATTCTATCTTCAGCGCAGTGAAACTTAATTCGTCTTTGTCGATCATCTGCTCCTTGTTTTCCATTTCATTATGCATCACTTCCATTATTCAGACACCCCCGAAATCACCTTATTTTGTCTCACTTTTGATACCATTTTGTCATCTATGTTTTTCTCGTTTTCGCAGTTCTCTTTAAGTATTCCTTTGTTAAGCTCCTCAGCCTTGGTTCGAGCTTCTTTAACTAAGGCTACCGCCGCTCTTACTGTAGAAATATATTGTTCAGTTCTATCCATAAAAAATAGAGCTGTCAACTTTACGTCCTCGTCAGAGGCATTCGGACCGGCGCATCCTTCGTTTTCGTAAAAATCGAGAAAAACATTCAAAAGGCGTTCTGTTTCCTCAACGTCATAAATTAATTCTTCCGCTGTAGTATGTAAATCTTCCATTATATAAACTCCTTATCAATTTTAATTGACAAGAAAGCTCCGCTGAGATATAATAATAATCGCAGACGGAGCAATCTGTCTTGTGTTATTTAGAACAATTCGCTTTACTTGCTATCGTGCGGCGGATTGTTCTTTTTTTATCCTTCAAAACGTCCCCGGCAATCATCAGAGCTATTCCGACGAGCGCGGTTATAACTATTTCTCCTGTGCTCATTCTTTCAAGGTCGCTTCCGCCTGCAGCACAAAGCAGTAAAAAGAAACCTATCAGCATCGTTACGTATCCTGCTTTATACATCCTCTTCATCCTTCCCGCAGTCGCAACGTTCTCCCGGATCGAGATGTGCTCCGCAATATTCGCATATCCTATAATACATTCCCTCACCCCCTTTACGTTCTTCTTTCCATAGCCCATTTTTCAAAAGCCTCCTTCGATACTCTTAAATTTTTTCCTATCTGAATAAGAGGAAAATCTGTTCTATGCATTATTCCTCTTGCTACAGGGACAGAACACCGCAGAGCTGCGGCAACTTCTTCGGTCCCGTAAAATACTGTAAGCTCCCGCTTCTCTTTCTTTTCCATCTAACACACTCCTATCTTTTTACTTAAACCATTTTTGGTTGCATTTAGTAGTTGAAATTTGAATTAACTATATTCTTTTCTTATTTCACCTCACTCTCTTAACGTTCTGCTATCTCTTGCGGTCTCGTTATGTGACATCATTCTGCAAAAAAAATTTTTTCTACAGATTCACCGTAATAACGCGCCAACCTAACTTTGACTTCATCCCTTGGAACACGTTTGCCCAGTTCATACATTGTTAATGCCGATACGCTTATACCAACATCATGAGCTACTGTTTGTTGAGTTTTGTTTCCTCTTAGAGTTTTTAGTCTATTCGCTACTTTTCCAACGTTCACCTAGTCTCTCTCCTTTCCTTAATTTATTATAATTATAGCATAGGTCACGAAAAGTGTCAATACAAAATGTGACATTTGTATTGAATATTGCCACAATTCGTGTTATAATAAATCTCGAGGTGAATATATATGAACTTTTCAGACACATTAAAATTCCTAAGAGCACAGGCTCGATTAAGCCAAACTGAGTTTGCAAAAATCATTGGCGTTTCTAGAAGTTGTATTGGTATGTATGAAACAGGACAGCGTGAACCCGATTTTGAAACGTTGGAAACCATTGCCGATTATTTCAACGTTACAATGGACTATCTGCTTGGAAAGACAAACATTCCAAACGAAGCCGCTAAGAAAATAGGCGACATTCTTCCCGATAACATTATTCCTATGCCTAATATGAATAAGATCCCGCTTCTAGGAAGCATAGCCTGTGGAGAGCCGATATTAGCCGAAGAGAATATAGATGAAGTTATAGACGTTCCCGAGCACATAAAGGCAGACTTCGCGCTACGGTGTAAAGGCGATAGCATGATAGATATTCACATCAATGACGGAGATATCGTATATATTAAGCAGCAGTCGTCCGTTGATAACGGACAGATCGCCGCCGTTCTGATAGGTGATGAAGCCACTTTGAAGAAGGTGTATCTTTCCGGGCAAACGTTATCTCTCATAGCTTGTAATTCGGAATTTGCACCGCTTGTGTTTTCCGGAACAGAACTCGATGAAATACGTATACTTGGAAAAGCTGTTGCTTACACAAGCATTATATAACGATTCTACGGGGTTATATCCACCGTTTTAAGAAGCGGGAGTGTAGTTCCCCTTTCCTATCCACAAACAAGCATTTAAGACATATTTTAAAGAGAATAAAAAATAACGGCTCTGCCCGTCCCTGAGAAAGATAAGCAAAGCCGCTATATACCAACCGACCGATTAGATCGGAAGCATAATTATTATATTACATGCTCCCGATTTAGTCAACATTATTTGATTAAAGAAGGAGTTTTTATTATGGCAAAAAGAAGATCCAAAGGCGACGGCTCTATCTACTTTGACGAAAAGAGAAACGTTTACGTAGGACAAATCACATTAGGTTATGATGAACACGGCAACAGAAAAAGAAAAACCATTTATGGCAGCACAAAGACCGACGTTAAAGCAAAGCTCAAAAATGTCGAATACCAGGTATATACAGGAACGTTTATTGACAAGAATTATATAACCATCTATCACCTTGCAAAACAGATCCTCGACGAGAAGCTAAATCAGAACGAGATCCAGGAACAGACTTATTACCGGCATATAGAAACACTTAAAATATTAAAGCCCATATACAACACCCCTCTGCAGTCAGCAACCGAAACCCAACTGAAAAACTATTTCAGCAATTACACCCTTAACTATTCCGCTTCTGTTATCGAAAAAATATATGCTATGCTCGGCCGCATCTTCAAGGAAGCTTACCGCCGCAAGATTATTTCGGAGAATCCGATGGAGAACGTTAAGAAGCCTCGGTCAAAGAAACAAAACACTTTTGTCCGGGCATTAACCAAAGAAGAACAGAAGCGCCTTATAAACGTTCTTCAGACTAAAGACATAAACTACAGTCAACAGATGCTTATATCTCTTCTCTTAGGTCTGCGTATGGGAGAGATTAACGCTCTCCACGTTGAAGACGTTAATTTTATATTCGGACGGCTCACCGTGCAAAGAACTATAGCAAGAGGACAAAAAGGCGAAGCGATTCTAAATAACAACACCAAAACAAACGCAGGAAGAAGAACGTTAACGATGACCGAAACAGTTCAGCGGTTATTAAGAGAGTGCATCGGAGATAAAACAAGCGGACTTATTTTTACTCATAATAATAGAATGATAACTACAAGCCAGGTTAACGCACAGTTCGGAAGAGCTCTGAAAAAATATAATGTTCTCGATAAAAATATTACCGAAGGTAAAATAGATCTTCACTCTCTCCGACACACCTTCGGAACCCGATGTGCTGAAGCGGGTATGCCACCGAAGGTCCTACAGGAGATTATGGGACATACCGACATCAAAATAACGATGAACACCTATTTCTATGCTACCGGGGACTATATGAAGGATAACGTAATTAAGGTTGATAACATTCTGAAAAACGAAGGCTTATCTATCGAATATCCGACTACAGATTTTAACGATGAATTTGCGCTCAAAAATCAAGTTAAAGTAATATAAAGTTGTTTCATTGGCAACATATAGGCAACAGTAACGAAAAACAAATGGCTTAAACACTAAGGTTGAAGGCAGTCGTGTCCCGTCACTCAGACCAAAAAAGCAAGTTTTCGCTTCTGCGAATGCTTGCTTTTTCTGTTTTGTTTATATTTGCGGGACTTGAAGCTAACTCCAAAGGCTTTGAGTGAAACGAAAAAAGACTTTGGGAGAAAGGTCCGGTGGACCTTTCGATAGCCTTATTGGACAAGTCCCGTCACTCAGACCAAAATAGCTCTGACCGTCAGGTCAGGGCTTTTTTTATATCATTATTTTGATTAATGCTGCGACCAACACCATTATCGCCGCTGATAACACAAAGATCAGCAGAATCGGTTTTTTGCGAGTCTGCGAATGAGCAAATAATATAACCATCGTTACAAACAAAAACGGCCAGTATGACAAAATGGATGCCCTCACTGAAAACGGTGCTGAGATTATCGAAGCATAGTAAAACCACTTGTGTTTTTGGTAAAAATCTGATATTATATAATAACTTATTAAATGTTATTAGGGTGGTAATCATGAAAAAAATATATATTATTGCAGTTTTAACAATAATGTTATCGTTTTCAAGCTGTATGCCGAGCAACTCCGATCACGATTCTATTATCTCATCTTCTAACCCAAACGTTGAGAGCAGTTCTTCATCGCCTGTCGGTTCAGACACAGGTTCTTCAAATAACGTTACAAGTTCAGAAAACAATAATTCTAAACCACAAACAGTAAATAAATCATCTAAGATACTCCCAAACCTGACATTATATTTAGAAAAAGAACCTTCCGTTTCGGGAAAATATCAGGGCGGTAAACGAGTTCAGTATAAAAACCTTGACGCTACCTATATAAACAGAGCAACAGATGAACTTCTTTCCTTGCTTATGGATCCAAAGTATCAACTCAAACTTAAAGAAAAACGCATTACAGGGAATGACGGTCTCGACGAACGTTATGAATTTGAGTATACGGGAAGCGCAAGTGTTTCAGAAATCAGCGGCAAAAACGACGATTACCCATTCAACGTCGAACTCGCAATATATAAAAGCAAAAAAGGTGAAACCTTCTCGGTTCAGCTTCATTGGGCACCCGAGTTTGAGATAGTTGATTCTAAAAGACATATTTCGGTCAAGCTTCACGACGGAAGCAGCGGAAGCGCGGGCGGTTCGGGTAAGATTGCCGACGGTGAGGTTGATATCCCCGAGTTTGCAAAGCTTGACTGTCTGACCTGCAAAGGCGACGGCGACTGCACTCGTTGCGGTGGCGACGGTTATACAGGCTTCGGCGACGCAAAAGCAGGATGCAACAAATGTCACGGTAACGGCAAATGCACTTCATGCGGCGGAACGGGAAAAAGATAAACAAAAACAGTCTGCTACACACAGCAGACTGTTTTTTTAATATTGAAAACACTTTCAAGACATGCTATAATATTATAACTTCATAAAGACTCTCAAGGAGATTTATATGCGCAAATATAACAATAGTTTATGGGAAGGTATCCTGCTCTCCTCTATCGCAGGTGTATTTACAGGCACCACCATTTTCCTTTTTAAACTAATATCCGAAAAAATAATATCCGTCTCGGGCTTCATTTATTCGGCCGTCCGCGAAAGCCCCGTTTTGCTCCCCTTGCTATTTTTAGGGTTAATACTACTCGCTTTACTCGCCTTTCTCTTCATCAAAGCAGAACCCGATTGCAAGGGCGGCGGTATTCCAACCTCTCTAATTTTTATCAGAGGTCATATCTCGATGAAGCCCTTGAAAAATCTCCTTTTCGTATTTCTTTCGTCGCTTACAACCTATCTTTCCGGTATACCTCTCGGCAACGAGGGACCAAGCGTTCAGATGGGCTGTGCGGTCGGAAATGCCACCGCGAAGTTAACGCGGAACAAACCTTGGACGAGATACGTAATGTCGGGCGGAGCCGCCTCTGGCTTTGCCTCAGCAACCGGTTCCGTTCTTTCGGGTATCCTTTTTGCATTTGAAGAAGCTCACAAGCGCTTTTCACCCATAATATTTGTAACTGCAGCATCCGCCGTTGTTTCGTCTGCGGCAACAACAAAGCTTCTTTCAAATCTCTTCGGAATTAATTACTCACTTTTCAGTTTCGATCCTTTCCCAACACTTCCGATGAAATATCTTTGGTGCGCCGCAATTATCGGAATTTTGTGCGGTGTTATCGCAATTATCTACACTAAAACATTTAAAATAATCGATAACCTCTTCATAAAAACATTTAATAAAATACCACTTCTGTTAAGACTCATTATTATCTTCTCAGCGGTAGGGCTTTTAGGATTTATATCCCCTCTCTTTTTAGGCTCAGGCCACTCAATTATAGACGAGCTCATCCACGGCGAAATTCTGACCCCATATATCTTAATTATCTGTTTCGTTGTCAGAGCGCTAATTTTAATTATTGCAAACCTTACGGGTGTAACGGGCGGACTATTTCTCCCTACGCTCACCTTCGGAGCCATAATCGGAGCAATTGCAAGTGATGTTTTAATCTACTTCAGACTTATCGGTATAGAACACCGCTCCATACTGATTGTTATAGCTATAATCTCATTCTTAGCTTCTGCATCCAGAATTCCATTGACCGCACTTGCATTTTCTATCGAGGTTTTATCGGGAATAAATAACCTAATTCCAATAACACTCGCCACAATATTGGCATATATTGTCATTGAGGCTGCAAAGGTCCGTTCCTTTACAGATAAAGTTATCCATTCTAAATTAAAAACCATTCTGAGCGGCAAAGAATCTACGGTTATTAGCGCTCATATGACCGTTGAAAGCGAAAGCTTTGTTATAGGAAAAGAAATAAGAGATATTCTATGGCCGCCCAACACCGTTATTCTTTCGGTAGAAAAGAAAAATTCTGATAACTCTTCTTTGGAAAGCGGAGACATTCTCCATATAAGGTATAAAACCTACAATGAAACCGAAACTCTTTCTGAAATTATAGCACTTATCGGCTCCGATAATCTTAAACAAAAGCACGAAACCCACAAAAACGATCCAAACTTTGAAATACCCGAAATATAAAAACCGTTGGAACTTTCGTTCCAACGGTTTTTTATTATCTGTGATTTTCTAAGAGTTTCTGAATCTTTTCGTGAGGATCAATTATGCTTCCGATCGATACTCCGTGGTTAAGAGCAACAATATAGTAAGCGCAGTATTTAGAAACATCAACCTCAAAGAACCAAGGACGTTTTCTGAGTTCATCATCAACGTAGGTTAAGTTGCTGCAAAGCACACCTGCGATCTTACCCTCTTCGTAAGCCTTATCGAATGCCTCATATCCGTTTGTGAATATACCGTAGGTTGCATATGCAAAAACTCTGTTAACTTCCTGCTTTTTAAGTTCCTCGGCAATATCAAGCATCGAATCACCCGAAGAAATAATATCATCTGCAATGAATACGTCCTTACCCTTAACAGAGGTTCCGAGATATTCATGAGCAACAATGGGGTTTCTGCCGTTAACTATTCTCGAATAATCTCTTCTCTTATAGAACATTCCGAGATCAACACCGAGAACCGAAGAATAATACATATTTCTGTTCATAGCACCTTCATCGGGGCTTATTATCATAAATTTATCTTTATTAAACTCAAGATCGGGAACGTGTTTAAGAAGGGCTTTAAGGGTCTGATAAGAAGGCATAATGTTATCAAATCCCATAAGCGGTATTGCGTTCTGAACTCTTGGGTCGTGAGCATCAAATGTTAAAATATTGGATACGCCCATCGACTGAAGTTCCTGAAGCGCGAACGCGCAGTCAAGGGACTCTCTGTAGGTTCTTCTGTGCTGGCGTGCGCCGTAAAGCATAGGCATAATAACGTTTATTCTGTGCGCCTTACCGGAAGCCGCCTGAATAAGACGCTTAAGATCTGCATAGTGGTCGTCAGGTGACATGCAGTTGATGTTTCCGTGCATCTCATATCTGCAGTTATAGTTTCCAACGTCAACGAGAATAAAAATATCATCACCGCGAACGGTGGACATGATCTGACCCTTTGCGTCGCCCGACTGGAATCTCGGACAACGGCTGTCAATAATAAAGGTTTCTTTATCCAAACCGCTTTCCTTTGCCCATCTCACAAGATGTCCGTTAATCTTCTCTCCTAATTCTTTTGCTCCGTTTGTTACCAGCATTCCGAGCGGTGCAACGTGGTCTCCAGTTGTGAAAATAGCTCTCGGTTTCATTGAAAAACTCCTTTATTATTATTTAGGAACTTCAACAGTTCCCCCTTTTTAACAATTATATTTTACAACCTGTCCGACATCCTCGTCAAGAGGGTATTGTCGAAATCTAAGCATTATAGTTAAAAGTTGGCATATAAGATAGTTTGAATAGATTTTTCTTGTGCAAATTATCAATTATAGCCTTCTTATCTTCGGAAGGATTAATCCCCTCTCTTATATACGCATCAAGTTCTTTATAAGTAAAGCCGAGATTGTCCTCATCGGTTTTTCCCGAAAGCCCGTCAGACGGCACCTTTTCAATATATATATCAGGAATTCCAAGGTATCGTCCGATTTCTTTGATCTCAGCTACGGTAAAACAGGATATCGGTCCAAAGTCCCCGACCGAATCACCGTATCTTGTGGAATATCCAACGTAGTCTTCGGATAAATTGCAGGTGTTTGCAACCCTTCCTCCGAAGGTAGCCGAAACGGCATAAAGGGTGGACATTCTTATCCTTGGCGGAAGATTAATAACTGCCTGACGGTTAAGTTCCACGCTTTTGGAAAGTTCTTCCTTCAAAGCCTTAACGGTTTCTCCGATATTCACGGTAACCGTCTTTATTCCAAGGAATTCTGAAATGCCGCGGGAATAATCAATATCGGGTTGTTCACCCTCAGGCATTAAAACGCCGATCACCTTGTCTTTTCCGAGAGCACGAACAAGCAGAGCCGCAACAACAGAACTGTCCTTCCCGCCCGAAATACCTATAACCGCAGGACAACCGGGTCCGTTTTCTTCAAAAAAATCTTTTATCCACTGAACACATTTCTCGGTTGCATCCTTAACGTCAAAACTATACATAAAATCCTCCGTTCCAAAAAACAAGGGACACAAGTTTCCTTATGCCCCTTAAATTAAAGACTACTTCGCGTAATCAACGGCTCTTGATTCCCTTATCATATTAACCTTTATCTGACCGGGGTAATTAAGTTCCGATTCTATTTTTCTTGCGATTTCTGAAGCAATGATAACCATCTTATCATCACTGACCTCTCCGGGTTTAACCATAATTCTGACTTCTCGTCCCGCCTGAACCGCAAACGATTTTTCAACTCCGGGGAAGGAATTAGAAATCTCTTCGAGTTTTTCGAGTCTCTTAATATAACTTTCGAGATTTTCTCTTCTTGCTCCGGGACGGGATGCAGAAATAGCATCTGCCGCCTGAACTATAAATGCAATCGCAGTCTTGGGCTCAACGTCTCCGTGATGCGCCTCGATCGCGTGAATAACATCCTGCGACTCTTTATATTTCTTTGCAATATCAACGCCAATTGATATATGGCTTCCGTCGATCTCGTGGTCAAGTGCCTTACCGATATCGTGAAGAAGTCCTGCCCTCTTTGCCATCTGCTGATCGGCACCGAGTTCTGCAGCCATCATTCCTGCAATATAAGAAACCTCAATGGAATGACGGAGAACGTTCTGTCCGTAACTTGTTCTGTAACGAAGTCTTCCGAGGATCTTAACAAGCTCGGGGTGAATTCCGTGAATTGTGAGTTCGAGGCAAACCCTCTCACCCTCAGATTTGATCTTATGTTCGATCTCTTTCTGAGCCTTTTCAACGGTCTCTTCGATCCTTGTGGGATGAATACGTCCGTCTGTAACGAGCTTCTCAAGAGCGGTTCTCGCGATCTCACGTCTGACGGGATCAAACGAAGAAATTGTTATAGCCTCGGGCGTATCGTCAATAATAAGGTCAACACCCGTCATAGTCTCAATCGTGCGGATATTTCTACCCTCTCTACCGATAATTCTTCCCTTCATATCATCGTTGGGAAGCGGAACGACAGAAACGGTGCTCTCAGAGGTATACTCTGCAGCGCAACGAGCAATAGCCGAAGATATAATGTCTCTTGCCTTACTGTCCGCTTCGTCATTGAGCTTTTCGGTGTAGCTAAGAATTCTTTTAGCCTTCTCGTGTTCAAGGTCCTCTTCGATTTCAGATAAAAGCTGAGCCTTTGCCTTTTCAACAGTGTAACCCGAGATCTTCTCAAGCATCTCGAGCTGACGTTTTCTTATCTCTTCAGCCTCTGCGATCTTTTCTTCAGCCTCTTTTAACTGAGCCTGAAGCTTTTCTTCTTTCTTTTCAAGGTTTTCTGTTTTGTGGTCTAAATTCTCTTCTTTTTGCTGAAGCCTTCTCTCCTGACGCTGAATTTCATTTCTGCGTTCTTTCGACTCTCTGTCGAACTCGTTTCTTAAGGAATGAATTTCATCCTTAGCCTCGAGAAGAGACTCCTTTTTTCTTGCTTCGCCGGTCTTAACGGCATCGTTTATGATCTTTCTTGCCTGTTCTTCTGCCGATCCGATCTGCTTCTCGGCAACTTTTTTTCTGTATGCATAACCTATGAAAAACATTATCAAGGAGAACACAACCGCAGTTGCAACACCTGTGATAACGCAGTAAAGTAATGTTCCGGTCATCATAAAACCTCCTATTCTATTTTATCTATCAGACACATCATACAAAAAAACACTTATGCATTCTATGCACTATACTTATTTTAACTTTTTTACCCACTATTGTCAAGAAATTTACACAACTTTGTTTTAAAAAGGTTGCATAGTATACTAAATTATGTTATTATACCAAAAGACTACCGAAAGGATTAATTTAAATGATATATAAAGGTTATAAATGCGCAGAATGCAAAAAAGTTTTTGAGGATAACGATGATATCGTTGTTTGCCCCGAATGCGGTGCCCCCCACCATAGAGAATGCTATTTGAAAAACGGCACCTGCACAATGGCAAGTTATCACAGTGAAAATTTTAAATACGTTCCTGAAAAAAGCGAAGAAAAAATTCTCGAGGAACAAAAAAAAGAAGAAGAGCAAAGATCCTCTGATAAGGCGGATACAAGAAATAATACCGGAAACTTCTATCCTAACGGAATGAGAGAAAGCATTCTTGTTTACGGCGGAGTTGACCCTAACGATAAGATCGACGATATTCCCGTCAAAGTCCTGGCAAGATACGTTGGCACTTCTTCAGGCAATTTTATCCGCAAATGGAAAATGTCCGAAAAAGGTCTCGGTGGCTCCTTTAGTGCACTAACCTTCCTTTTAGGACCTTTTTATCTCCTATACAGAAAGCTCTGGGGTTTGGGTCTTGTAACCCTTCTTTTCAGTTTAGTTGCTTCTATTCCTAACTGCATATATATTCTTTACGATATGTCGGGCGGAAACGGAGATATATCCTTCTGGTATAATCTCTTAACGGTATTTTCCTACATTTCATTCATTGTTCGCGCCGTCATCTCGTTCTGTTTCAACCGCCTGTATCTTTCAAAGGCAAAGAAAGATATTTCAGCAGGAAAATTCATTGGAGGAACAAGTCTTGCGGCCGTTTTATTAGGCTTATTTATTACCTTTATTTTCTCATTCGTTCTTGCAGCTTTGATTGCAAAATAATTCTTGACAAAACATCTATGTGATGTTAAAATAATTCAGTATCCTTGCTCGGCAGTAATGTCGGGCCATTAGACCAGAAGGAGGTGTTATCGATGGCTATAACTTCAAACTATGAAACTCTTCTTGTTTTGAGCCTTTCGCTCGGTGAAGAAGGTGTTAACAACCTAGTTGAAAAGTTTAAAGGGCTCATTTCCGGCAATGGCGAGATTTCGTCCGTTGACGTTTGGGGAAAGAGAAAACTTGCCTACGAGATTAACGATGAAACAGAGGGATATTATGTTCTCATCAATTTCTCTAGCGCAAACGATTTCCCTGCAGAGCTCGACCGTGTTTATAAAATCACGGATGGCGTTCTTCGTTCTCTTATTATCAAAAAGTAAGGATGGTGTTCTGAATGCTTAACAGAGCAGTAGTTATGGGTAGGCTCCCTGCCGATCCCGAATTGCGTTACACACCAAATAACGTAGCTGTTGCAACGTTCACGTTGGCTTGCGGCCGTTCCTATGTTAAACAGGGCGCGGAAAGGCAGACCGATTGGATAGACGTTGTCGCTTGGAGACAGACCGCTGAGTTCGTATCCAAGTATTTCAAAAAGGGACAGCTCATGGCAGTTGAAGGCACAATTCAGACAAGAATGTATGAAGATAAAAACGGAAACAAAAGAAAGGCTGTTGAAATAGTTGCAGAGAACGCATTCTTCTGTGACAGTAAGCAGTCGGGCGCTCCCTCTTCCACGGGTAGCGATTTTGTTCCCCAAACTGATTCAAATAACGATCAGTCGTCCTTTATGCAGGGCGCTCTCGATGACTTTGAAGAGATCGCTTTAGATGCCGAGAAACAATTGCCGTTTTAATCTAAATTAAACGGAGGGATAACAAATGGAAAAGACCGAAAGAGCTCCCAAGCGCGGAATGAGACCGAGAAAAAAGGTTTGTGCATTCTGTGTTGACAGAGCAAATGAAATCGATTATAAGGATATCGCTAAGCTTCGCAAGTATATCACCGAAAGAGGTAAGATAGT
>JAZNVP010000028.1:0-3465 GCA_045592865.1 Oscillospiraceae bacterium | reverse complement strand
TTTTCCATTGCGTTCTGAATTTCGGCAGGAGGAATGATGTTTTTAAGTTCAACGCGGTTTACCTTTATGCCCCATTGATCTGTTGCAGAATCGAGAATTTCGGTCATCTTTCCGTTAATGGTGTCGCGCGAAGTTAAGGTGTCATCAAGTTCTAATTCACCAACGAGGTTTCTGAGCGTTGTTGCGGTGAGGTTAGAAAGTGCGCTAATGGGGTTAACTGCACCGTAGGTGAACAGTTTTGCGTCGAAAACCTTGAAATAAACAACGGTATCTATCTGCATGGTAACGTTATCTTTGGTTATAACGGGCTGAGGGGGAGAATCAAGAACCTGTTCCTTAAGGGTTACTTTTTTAGACACCCTATCGATGATCGGAACGAGACAGTGTAGTCCTGCGCCCCAGGTTTTTTGATATTTTCCTAATCGTTCTATAACAAACTCGGTTGCCTGAGGAACAATTCTTAAGCAAGAGAGAATTATAATAACGACTATTGCTAATAATACGTAGATCATAAAATCACCCTATCTTTCATATTTTAAGCATATGCTCGAGTTTATTATAACAGAATGAAAATTCGGTGTCAATAATTGTCGAAAAGTGCATTATGACCTTGACTAAGACAAATTATTGGTATATCATATTTAGGAACAGGAGGGGTATGATGGAAAATCAGAAATATTGCGTCTGGTGCGGTAAGCTATCGGAAGATGGCGGGGAAAAGTGCATCGGTTGCGGTAAAAAAATTAACCCAAAAGAAAACCTTTTTTTAGATTTTCTGAAGGAACACACTAAGGATAAATTAAAGGGCGATATTGAGGACAAGGTATATGAAACGATTAAAAACTTTCTTCTAAGCCATCTTTATAGCGTGGTTGTCGGTCTATCGATTGTTGTTGTAGGTTCGATCGCGGTATTCGGTGGTGTTGACTCGCACATTAATAAAACAAACGGTGTTCCGCCCGAGGTTCTCGAAGTTTTAGGCGGAAATTCCGGTGAGACTGATGAGTTAAGTCCAAGTTTAAGTGAAGCGGATAAAACCGAGATTAAATCACTTCTTCAGGAGTTTTTAACCTATCTCGATCCTGCACGTTTTCAGGCGGGTAACATGACTGATTTATGCATGATAAGTGATGAATTATATTTTTCACTTGAAAATGCAGGAAAAGATGAAATGGGTTACTACTATTACGATGAAACTAAGTTCCCTTACGTAAGATCAAGTGATAACCCAACAAACATAGCAGTTATATATGAAGAAACCTTCAGCGCAACGTCCTCAACGGCAATAGGTCAGGAGCTTATAATGAAGTCGTATCCTGTTGCAACGGTAAGAATGACTCATAATCTATATTCTTCAGAAAGCGGAGAACCCAAGATAGTTGGTTCAGAAGATTATGAAATTTTGCTGACAAAGGAAAACGGAAAATGGCTCGTTGTTGAGTCCTTGCTTATAAGTAATAACGATGAAGTAAAGGGGGAAGCAGGCAATGAAATGCAGTAAATGCGGAAACGAAAACATTATAAAGGCTTGCTTCTGCTCTGATTGTGCGAACGAGTTTACCGAAAAAGAGAGACAAGATGCCTTTAATAAGACTATCTATGGAAAAATAGCAAAACTTGAAAAGGCAAAAGAAATCATATCGTTAGAGGTTATAACGTCTAATCCGATTTTCAGAATAGCGGTGCTCGTAATAATTCTTATTTGCGGAATTTTAGTGGGGCGTCCTCACGGAAATGAACTAACAATTCTTAAGAATAATAATTATTCTGTTTCTCAGAATACAGAAAACGGCGATTTTTATCTGTTGACCGAAAAGGATGAGGTAAATATAGGCCTTTATCTTCCCAAAGAATATAAAGCCTTAACGCTTACGAAATTTCAAGGCGAAGAGGTTGTTTTTAAATCGGAAATTTTAGAAGGAAATGCGATAACGGTAGAATCTTCGACCGATTATTTCTACACTGTGAAAGCCGATTATGAAAAGGACTCCGATGAAATTAAGATCTTCGTAATAAAGAAATAAAAAAATATCCGTAAAGGTTAAAAACTTTACGGATATTTTTTTACTTTAAATCAAGCATTGAATAGTATCCGCCCAAAAGATAAAGGGGCGCGTTGCTATAGTGATCGTTTGGTTTTATTAAATCGGCAGAAGATTTTATGATTTCTATCAGTTCCTCGTTATAAACACCGCTTAAAGAGCAGATAGTAACGGCGTCTCCGATATTTCTGAATATATAATATGCTTTATTTTCAGGATTGATATCTTGATTATGGTTATTGTAAGGAATATCACCGAAAACGCCCATACAAACGTAAGGAGCCTTATCCCAACGCAGATATCGGTAATTAATTGTTTCTTTAGAGTTTAAGAGGTGGGCATACATTTCTTTTGCATACTTGCAGAAATGTTCTGCGGCATCGTTAATTATTTTTTTGGCTCTTTGTTTTACCTTTTCGTCGTTATCGTGGTCAAAAATATACTTCAGAGAATACTGCATTTGGAGAATAGGATAGGCGTGACCGAAGTCCTTAAATTCTATACCCTCCGTTTTTTCAAGTGCCTCGTCTCTGTATTTTAGATATAATTCGTAAAAGTGTTCGTTATCGCAGGTTTTGTATGCCGCAAGGTAAAACATCGGAAGGCGAAGATATTCGTGTTTACCAAGTTCTCCCCACATTTTTTGGCACAGACCGGTTTTTCCGTCTTCTCTCGGGAATTCATAACCGTTTTCCTCTGTTAGCGTTCTTTCAAGTCTAAGTGCAATATTTGCGAAAACGTTTCTGATTTCTTCTTTTTCCGTTTCGGTAGAATGCGAAGAGAAGTAGTAGTTAGTTAAACTAAAAATGAGGTGTGTGTATTGGTCACGGGAAGAATTAATGTAATGTGACTTTTGGTCAAACGGAGAGACACTTCTCGCTACGAAGCCTTTATCTGATGATACGTTTGCGCATAACATAAGACCTTTATAGATAAGTTTCATCTGCTCTAAAGCCTTTTCGGAAGGGTCAAGTTTTGCTTTAATCATCGCCGCATCAAGCATTAGTCCGCCGGTAAGAACCGAATCCTCCATACCCGTGCTCCAACCATTAGGGTTGGGTCTATGGCTATTTATTTCTTCAACTGACGGAAGCGTTTTTTCTAATGATTTTTCTGAAAGCTCTGTTATATGGTCGTAAAAAAGATTAGTTTTATCAGAAAAAAGATATTTAAATGAAAAATCCCATAATCCTAGCATAATACCGACTCCTTAGAGGTTTCTACGAGGAAAGTATATCATGCGTATGTTTATTTATCAATAAAAAAAGCCGAGATTTACTCGTGAAGTGAACCCAAAAGTTTAGACAAAATTAAATATTAAATTAGTTGCGAATGAGTTCGGTATTGCACCGGGCTCATTCCTTTTAGTTTTAAAGAAATTCTTTCGTTGTTGTAGTAATCTATGTAACATTTCAATTCATCT
>JAZNVP010000027.1:0-4387 GCA_045592865.1 Oscillospiraceae bacterium | reverse complement strand
CGGCGCATCTTGCGGCATTAACCTTGCCAACACCGCAAACTGCAACGACGGCTTCCTTTTTGTTAATGGTGATTTTATGGAAGATAAGCCCCGTCACCTCTTCGGTAACGGTGTTTTCGCTCTCTGAAATCAGTTTTTCGGCTTCAAGCGCCAAAGCAGTTATAATTCCTATCATATCTTGTCTCGCTTTTTGATTTTTTTTAATTTTAACATAAATCAAAAGCCTTTTCAATAGTTTAGTCAGATTGAATTAAGAGTGGAATAAATTACGCGGTTGCGTATACGCGGAAATGTAATAGGGAATAAAATATTTTTGAGGTGATTTTGATGGGTGTTAAAGACGCGGTAGCGGAAAGATTTATGAAGCTTTGCAAAGATAGAAATATCAAGATAAACGAACTCGCAAATATTTCGGGTGTAACGCCTTCCACGGCTTACAGTATGATGGATAAAGAACGGCGGGACGTTTCGATAACAACAATTAAGAAATTCTGCGACGGACTTGACATAACCTTAGGCGAATTCTTTTCTTCTCCCGAGTTTGATGCTTTGGAGCAGGAGATAAAGTAAGCCATTTAAACTTGTGAAAAAGAAAAAACTGTGGTATGATATAACTATACCGCAGTTTTTACTTTAAAGGAGTATTTTATGGGCATTGGCACCGATATAATCGAGATTTCGAGAATTGAAAAAAGCATAAAAAGCGAAGCCTTTTTAAAAAGAGTATATTCCGAAAGGGAAAGGGCGCTTATTGAAAAAAAGGGTGCAAAATCAGCGGCGGCGAACTTTGCCGCAAAGGAAGCCTTTTCTAAGGCTCTCGGAACAGGCGTGAGAGGTTTTTCGCTCTGTGAGGTAGAGGTGCTCCGTGAAGATAACGGAAAGCCGTATATAGTCGTGTCGGGGAGAGCAAAAGATATGGCGGCAGGAAGAAAAATCGAGGTTAGCCTTTCCCATACCGATTCTCTGGCTCTGGCATTCGTTGTTATTGAGGGGTGAAGAAAATGGGGGTTAAAATAGAAAGAGAAACTCTTCTGGGGCTAATTCCCCCGAGAAAAAGGGATAGCCACAAGGGAGATTTCGGAAGGGTTCTCGTTATCGCGGGGAGCGATAAATTTCCCGGTGCGGCGGCACTGTCTTGCGAGGCGTCGCTCAGAAGCGGGGTGGGAATATGCGAACTTTTCACTACCGAGAGGGTGGCAAGTAAGATCTTTTCGAGGATCCCCTGCGCTATCTTAAACATTCAGAAAGAAACCTTTAAAAAGGGAATAAAATATAACAGAAAAGCGGTTTTGTCCGCGCTTAAAAAGGCGGATGCGGTCGTCTTGGGGCCCGGCATGAAACAGAGCCGAGACACCTTAAAGCTTTTAAAAACCGTTATAACAAAATATAATAAAACGCTCATAATAGATGCTGATGGCATAAACGTGCTATCGCGAAATATAGATATATTGAGCCGAAAAAAGTGCGAGATAATTCTAACTCCGCATATGGCTGAAATGGCGCGTCTTGGCAGGACCGACACTGAGAGCATTGCGGTTTCCCGAGAGGGAATAGCGTCTGTATTCGCTCAGAACTACGGAGTGACGGTGGTCTTAAAGGGCTCGGGCACGGTCGTTGCGGGTAAAAACGGAGAGGTTTTCGTTAACACAACGGGCAACCCCGGACTTAGCCGAGGCGGAAGCGGAGACGTTCTTTCGGGCATTATCGGTGCTCTTGCGGCGGCAGGACAGGAGCCGCTGCAGGCGTCTATGATCGGCGCTTTTGTTCACGGCCTTGCGGCAGACATACTGAAAGAAGAAAAAACAGAGCAGTCTATGTTGCCGCGCGATATTATTGATGCTCTGCCGAGGGCGTTTTCGGGAATACTGTCGGCAGACTAAAGGGGGAGCGCTTTTTTGAAAAAAGCATTCGCGACCGTCTTGATAGTTTTAGTTTTAAGCGGTTGCGGCGGCAAGAAAAATGCCGAGGTTAAGGACGTTTTAAAAAGCGCCTTTGAAGCGCAGTTTTCCTACTCCTACGGCGGTCAGGAATTTTCAGGAAGCTTTAAAAGAGGGATCGACGGAGATTTCAGCATTACCCTTTTGTCTCCGAAGTCCTTGGAAAACGTGATCTTTTATTATAAAGACGGAAAGACCGAGGT
This sequence comes from Oscillospiraceae bacterium, assembly GCA_045592865.1. GTDB lineage: Bacteria > Bacillota > Clostridia > Oscillospirales > JAGBHD01 > RGIG9114. Next base: position 2,247 of record JAZNVP010000027.1, on the reverse strand, counting down.
TTCCTTTGACGGTTTTATGAAATACGAGGTTACTGCGGACCTTCCCGAAAACTCGGTGGTAGGACTTATCTGTAAAACGCTCGAAAACGCGATTTCAAACAACACCTATGAAGGAAAGATAGGGTCAACAGGGTATTCTCTTTCGGTAAAAGACGGAGCCCTTACTGAAATCAAATTCGGCGAAGTCGTGATAAAGATAACAGATTTTGTAAAAATTTAAAGAACAGGCTTTTAGCCTGTTCTTCTGCTATTGAAACGGACAAGGGTTTATGGTAAAATAAAAGGAACGGAAAGAAGGTGGAACTTTTGGCAAAGAAAAAGCAAAAAAGGGTCGAAGAAAGGCTCAGAACAAATGAAGAAATGCTTTTAGATGCGTATTTTGCGGAATTTGAGGGAAAGTGTTTGCTCCCGAAACCCGAGAAGAAAAAAATGCGCGAGGATATAACGAGAGCAATAAGTGATCTTTGCGAAATGGGAGTTCCGCTTACAGAGGCTCTGAGCCGTCTTTCCGCCGATAATCTGGGCGGGTTCTATTCGAGAAGCTCTGCGATGTGGTATTCTCTTGACAATGCGGCAAAGATATACCCGATTTCCATGAAAAAGGGAAGTATGGCGGTGTTCAGGCTTTCGGCGTATATGAAAAATGACGTTGTTCCGTCGCTTCTTCAGATGGCGCTCAGCTTCACGGTCCGTCGTTTCCCGAGCTTTGCCACCACCTTGAAAAAAGGCTTTTTCTGGCACTATCTCAACACCTCGAAAACGAGATACGCCGTGCTTGAGGAAAAGAGTGTTCCCTGCAGTCCTATAAGCGTTTCGAGAAGCAATTCGCACACCTTCAGGGTGCTATACTATAAAAACAGAATAAGCGTTGAGTTTTTCCACGTTCTCACCGACGGAATGGGCGGAATGGAGTTTTTAAAGACCTTGATCTCGGAATATCTGCGTCTTCTTGGGAAGGATATCGACCTTCGCGGCAGAGGATATTCTCTCAAAGAAGCGCCTTCCAAAGAGGAGTTTGAAAACGGCTTTGAAATAGTTCCCAACGCTAAAAAGGCGTCGGGGTTTGTTGATAAAAGATCGGTTCAGATGAGCGGTAAAATGGCATCCGCGAGACCTGCGAGGGTTATTCATTTAAAAATGGATACCGAAAAACTCCTGGAGGTTTCGAAAAAATATTCGGCAACCGTTACGGCATATCTCCTGTCGGTAATGTTTCTTGCCTTTAAGATGTCCTGCGAAGAGATGACGGGAGAGGCAAGTATTCAGCTTCCCGTTAATATGCGAAAATACGTTCCCACCAGAACCCTTCGTAATTTCTCGATGTATTGTGGAATAAGACTTCCTATTGAGTCAATAACAACAAAGGAAGATATGATTCCGCTTATAAAAAAGCAGATGGAAGAAAAGACTTCGTTTGAGGAGATGCAGAAGATGACGACGGCAACCAAAAGATTGGTCGGCCCGTTAAGACTCGTTCCTCTTTTCGTGAAGCAACCGCTTGTCCGCCTTGTTTATGCATTTTTAGGGGACAGGCTCTTCAGCACTACCTTTTCAAATCTTGGTGTTCAGTCCCTGCCGCCCGAAATGGCAGAGGAGATAGAAAGCCTCGATTTTGTTCTCGGTCCGTCGGATATCAACGGGGCTATGTGCACCCTTATAACGCTCGGAAACAAATCAACCTTTACGGTAACAAAATCAACGGTTGACCCGAGCTTTGAAAATGAGATATTCAGAATCTTAAAAGAGGACGGAATAGATGCTGCGGCAGAGGGGAGCGAGATTTATGGAAATTAAAATTACCTACCCTTCCGTGAACAAGAAAAAACTGAGGCTGGAACTCATAAGAAATAATATTAAATGGCTTGTGGTCATTGCGGCTTACTGTTGCCCCATAATCAACTATTTTGTTGGGGGAAAGGCCTGGAGCGTGGTAGTTTTATTAGGGCTTTATACCGTTTGGACGATGGCGCTTTCGCCGTCACTCGTTGAGTATAACAGAATAAGTCAGTTTATAAAGGGAAGCTGTTGCGCTTCAGTTCTTCTGGCGGCAATAGATATTTTTATCGCAACGGGATGGGCGCTAAAGGTGCTTCCTATCGTGTGCTTTTCATCGCTTATTATAAGCGGAGTGCTATTTTTTACCGATTTTGAGACCCAAAAGCAGAATATGCTCCCAATGCTGTTTTTGGCAGTTTTGGCGTTGGTTCTTTCTGCGGTAGGCATCGGCGTTTGGAAGATGGCAACGCC
>JAZNVP010000026.1:0-16598 GCA_045592865.1 Oscillospiraceae bacterium | reverse complement strand
TCAGAAGGAATCAAGATATCATATGACGCGCTCTCGTTACTCTTAATAACGTTATACATATACTCGTTGCTATCATACTCAGTGTAGTTAACCTTAATATTATATTTGTCCTCAAACTCCTTTATAACGTCGAGGGTTCCTTCGCTTCCGTCGGATATATACTCTCCCCAGTTATAAACGTTGATTTCCCCATCATACTTTTTGCATCCGCTCAAGCACCAAGGAAATGCAAGAATTAAAACAAGCGAAACAGCTAAAAACTTTTTCATTTAACCTTTTTCCTTTCATCACGATAACTTTTAATGTTAACAAGAATTAGTAAAATTAGAACTATCACAAACATAAGCGCCGAAAGAGCATTAATCTTTGGAGAAATTCTCCTTCTAAGCATTGTGTATATCTCTATAGGCAAAGTCTGAAACTTATCTCCCCTTGTGAAATAGGTTATGATAAAATCATCAAGCGAGAATGTGAACGACATTAAAAATCCGCTTATGACACCCGGCATAATCTCAGGAACAACAACCTTTGCAAAAGATTTAACAGGACTGCATCCGAGATCAAGGGCTGCTTCATAGACGTTTTTGTTCATCTGCCTTAGTTTTGGCAAAACGTTTAATACAACATACGGAACAGAAAAAGAAATATGCGCAAGAATAACCGTTCCCATACCCATCTCAAACCCGAAAATTTTTCCGAAGAAAACAAACAGAAGCATTAACGAAACGCCTGTTACTATTTCGGGGTTTATTATAGGAAGATTTGAAACCTGCATCAAAAGACGGCTTGTTCTCTTGCTGACCGAAAAAATTCCAACTGCCGCAAGTGTTCCGAGAATAGTTGCAAATATCGCCGAAACAAGAGCCACTATAAGCGAATTCATAAGGCTTTCTATGATTGCTGAGTCTCTGAACAGTTCTACATACCACTTAAAAGTAAAACCTTTCCAGACGGTTGTTTTGCCGTCGTTAAAGGAATAAGCGATCAGAACAAAAATCGGTATATAAAGAAAAGCCAAAATCAGTGCGGTATAAATCTTATAAGACTTCTTTGTCATATCAGCATACCCTCCATATCGTCTTCACCGAATTTGTTGGTTATGCCGATGAATATAAACATAAACACCATCAGAACAAGCGACAGAGCAGAACCTGCGCTATAATCTCTCAAGAACTCTTTTTCAATTATATCGCCGATAAGCATATTCTTGCTTCCGCCGAGATACTGCGCAACAAGAAAGGTGCTCGCCGCGGGAACAAAAACCATAGTTATACCCGAGATAACTCCGGGGAGCGATAACGGGAACACTACCTTACTGAATATTCTTAAAGTGCCAGAACCTAAGTCGGAAGCGGCTTCAATAAGACTGCCGTCTATTTTCGTCATAACAGTATAGATAGGCATAAGCATATATGGCAGGAAGTTATAAACCATACCAAGAACAACGGCACCCGGTGTATAGATAAGTGTGGTCTCAATACCGAAGAAGCCCAAGATATTTTCGATGATGCCGTCCTTTTGGAGAAGAACGACCCAGGCATAAATCCTTAAAAGGAAGTTCATCCACATCGGAAGCATAATAAGCATCATCATTGTTTTCTGAACAAGCGCACTTGATCTGCTCATCATATATGCAAGAGGATAGGCTAAAACAAGGCTAATCACAGTTGCAATAAAAGCTAGATACAAAGATTTCATAAAAACGGGCGCATAGATAGTTATATCTAAAAACGCGTCGAAACTGAATTTCCCGTCAGGCGTGAAGGCATAATAGGCAACCATACCCAAAGGCACGATTATAAACACTGCCATCCACGCAAGATAGGGTGTTATTGTCCATTTATTCTTCATCTTTCGGTGCCTCCGAGGAAAGAACCGTTATCTTTTCCCTGTTGAATCTGAGGCCGACGGTTGTTCCTACCTGTTCGTCTTTTAACGACTTAACGAGATATTTGTAATCTTTGGTTGAAACAATCATTTCAATATAGCTTGCCTTATCTATAACCGACTCAAGATATCCGTTAACGTCACCTTGATTTTCGGGAACTATTTCAACGTCTTCAGGACAAATCTGAAGTTCAACTGAATAGTTTTCATCAAGACCCTCTGCAGATACTTCTATCTCCCCTCCCTCAACCTCAACGGTTGCAAGAAGATTATCATCGGATATTTCTAAGACACGTCCCTTAACGGTATTAACCTCATAAGGAAGCATTTTTTTCATAATGTGAATATTATCCGGAGATATTTTAAGTCCTATAACGTCACCAACGTTCTGAGAAACAGTTGAATGAATAAGCCACTGATATCCCGAGCAATCAACTATCATTTCATAATGAACGCCCTTAAAGCCTGCAGAAAGGACCTTTCCGGTTAACTGGCCCTGAATTGCAGGAACCACCTCAACGTCCTCAGGACGAACAACGACATCTACCGCTTCGTTGTTATCAAAGCCTTTATCAACGCAAGTAAAATCAGCACCGCAGAACGATACAAGGAAATCTTTCTGCATTTTTCCGTCAACGATATTGTTCTCTCCGATAAAATCAGCAACAAAAGCATTTACAGGCTCATTATAAATATCCTGCGGGGTTCCTATCTGCTGAATAGTGCCGTCCTTCATAACAACAACCACGTCAGACATTGTAAGCGCCTCTTCTTGATCATGGGTTACGTAGACGAAGGTAATTTTAAGCTTCTGTTGAATCTTTTTAAGCTCAATCTGCATATCTTTGCGGAGTTTAAGGTCAAGCGCACCCAAAGGTTCATCCAATAAAAGCACACTAGGAGTGTTAACGAGCGCTCTGGCGATAGCAACACGCTGCTGCTGACCGCCCGAAAGCTTGTTAACCTTTCTCTTTTCAAACCCTTTAAGGTCAACGAGCGTGAGCATTTCCATAACGCGTTCTCTTATTTCAGCTTCGGGACACTTCTTTACCCTCAAGCCAAAAGCAACGTTTTCAAATACGTTTAAATGAGGAAACAATGCATACCTTTGAAAAACGGTATTTACGTTTCTCTTATGAGGCGGAACATCGTTGATTTTTTCCCCATTAAACAAAACATCGCCGCTATCGGGAGAGATAAATCCGCCAATAATCCTTAAAGTTGTGGTCTTCCCGCAACCTGACGGACCTAGCAAGGTAACAAACTGCTTATCCTTAATGCTGAGATTGATACCTTTTAGGATCTGATCCTCTTCGAAGCTGACGATTATGTTTTTTAATTCTACAATATTTTCTGACACTGCAATTTACCCCCTTTGCGGAATTTAGGCTTTCGCCCAACAGGTTCCTTTAACTACGCCGCCCGCAAAAGGCGTCAAATTCAATTGATACAGCGCATTATACAAAACCCGTTTTTAAAGTTAAAAACAGTAATTTAAAATATAAGGTTTTTTTGCGTAAAAGTCAATAGTATTTTAATAATTTATAATAATATTCTACAATTTTATTCAATTTTCTCAGATACACGATTTTTAAGGAATTTTTCTCATTTTTTCTTCTTTACTTTTAAGAAATTTTATGGTATCATTACAGAATAATATGAAAAGGAGATATTTTGAAATGGCTAACAATTTTTTCACATATAAGGGTAAGCCCCTCGTCAGAAACGGTAATATGATCTACTATGGCAATATGTCGGACAAATACGTTATTATGATGCAGATCCTCGAAACGAAAAAGATTAAAGATCTCGACGTTGCAACAAAAGTATCCATTCAGCTTTGGCTTACCGATGAAGATATCAGAGCTAAAGACAGACTTGTTAAAACAAGCGAAAAAACCGGTCTTTATGACGCTCTGGATATAGCATCCATCTGGCTTGAGAGAGCTTTAAATCAAAAATAAAAAAGTGTTGACAAAGAGAAGTTCTTGTGTTATGATATTAAAGCCGCGTGCTATGGGCTATTAAAGTCGGTTGACACCGCGCCTTAATGCAGCGAGTCTATAAATAAGGATGGTTTCAAAAATGTTTGCAGTAATCGAAACCGGCGGAAAACAGTATAAGGTATCTGAAGGCGATGTTATATTCGTTGAAAAGATCGACGCCGAAGTAAACTCAGAAGTTACCTTTGACAAGGTAATCAGCGTTTCTAAAAGAAGCGGATCAATGTCTGTTGGTAAGCCCTACGTTAAGGACGCAACAGTAACTGCTACCCTTCTCAAGAACGGCAAAGGTAAAAAGGTTACGGTTTTCACCTACAAACCTAAGAAAGATTCCAAGAGAAAGTTAGGACACAGACAGCCCTATTCTCAGGTTAGAATCGAAACAATTAACGCCTAACGGTTAGATTTTATTAAGGAGTGAATTTTAATGGCACATAAAAAAGGTATGGGCTCCACCAAGAACGGCCGTGATTCAGAATCTATACGTCTTGGTGTTAAAAGAGCTGACGGACAGTTCGTTCTCGCAGGTAACATTCTTGTTAAACAGCGCGGAACCCACATTCATCCCGGCAACAATGTAGGCCGCGGATCTGACGATTCCCTCTTCGCTCTCGTTGACGGTAAGGTTAAATTCGAGAGAGTTGGTAAGGATCGCAAAAAGGTTAGCGTTTACAAAGTAGAACAATAAAACTTGAAGGGTGTTTAAAACACCCTTCTTTTTTTGTATAATTTTTTAAATAAAACAAAAAATATAATTATCATTTTTTCGGAGATCAAATATGATAATTATATTTATTAGGTCTATTATAATTTACGTTATTATTGTTTGCACTGTCAGAATTATGGGTAAACGTCAGATAGGACAGCTTCAACCTTCCGAATTAGTTGTTACTATTCTGATTTCAAACATTGCAACAATGGCAATTGAAGACGTTACCATTCCCCTTTTTTCAGGCGTTATTCCTATTTTAGTCTTTATGAGCTTAGAAATTATTTCCTCGGAAATATCTATGCATTCGAAAGCTTACAGAAATATTGTTTCCGGCTCACCGAAGATAGTTATCAGAAACGGAAAGATAATCCAAAAAGAACTAAAGAACCTTCGATTTACCGTTGAAGATCTTTTTGAAGAACTAAGGCTTAACGACGTTTTTGATATTAATGAGGTTTTATTTGCATTAGTTGAAACAAACGGTGAACTTAGCGTTTACAAAAAATCAGCTTTTCAGAACGCAACGAAAAATGACACTAAAACAACCGAACCAGATGAGGAACCCCCGATTTTAGTGGTATCAAACGGAGACCTATTAGAACAAAACATCACTGTTGCAGGAACAAGCGAGAAAAAGATAATAAAGCATCTTGAAAAGAACAAAACTAAACTCAAAGACGTTCTTATTATGACCTGTCAGGAAAAAAACAAGTTTTCATTCGTTAGGATAGATTCAAATGAATAGGCTTTATATTTCAATTGGAACTGTTATATTTATAATTTCGCTTAGCGTTATTTCTCTTTTCTACCTAAATAATACAACGGAAATTATCGAAACGAAACTAACAGAAATAAAAGAATTTTCTGAAAATGATAGTATTTCTGAAGCAATAATCTCTTCCAATGAACTATATAACACTTTTAGCAAAAAATCAGATTACCTAATACTATTTATTAGACACGACAGCATTGAAGAACTAGAAGAAACACTCGCAAGGCTATCCCCTCTTTTAGAAAACAGAGATATGAGCGAATTTTATGCCGAAGTGTCAAAAGCCAAAGGACTTACCGAAAAACTAATTAATCACGAACTGCCGCTGGTTAAAAATATCTTGTAAACCTATTGCAAACCAAAGAATTTTCCTTTATAATATATCGGTAAACATAATTGAAAGGAAGGTTCTTATGGCAAACGAAAAAATGGTTAAAGACATAACGTCGATGGACACCGATTTTGCGCAGTGGTATACCGACGTTGTTAAGAAAGCAGAGTTAATTGACTATTCCGGCGTTAGAGGTTGCATGATTATTCGTCCATACGGATATGCAATTTGGGAAAATATTCAGAAGGAACTCGACCGCAGATTTAAAGAACTTGGTCACGAAAACGTCATGATGCCAATGTTTATTCCCGAAAGTCTTCTTCAGAAGGAAAAGGATCACGTTGAAGGCTTCGCTCCCGAGGTTGCATGGGTAACCCACGGTGGAAACGAAAAACTTCAGGAACGCCTTTGCGTTCGCCCTACAAGCGAAACGCTTTTCTGCGACCATTATAAAGATATTATTCACTCTTACAGAGATTTACCTAAGCTCTATAATCAGTGGTGCTCTGTTGTTCGTTGGGAAAAGACCACACGTCCTTTCCTTCGTTCCTGCGAGTTCTTATGGCAGGAAGGCCACACTATGCACGAAACAAAAGAAGAAGCTGAAATCGAAACAGAAACAATGCTTAACGTTTACGCAGATTTCTGCGAAAGTTTCCTTGCTATTCCCGTCGTTCGCGGCAAGAAGACTGATAAAGAGAAATTTGCAGGTGCAGAGTCGACCTACACTATTGAAGCTCTTATGCACGACGGTAAGGCACTTCAGAGCGGAACAAGCCACTATTTTGGAGACGGATTCGCAAAGGCTTTTGATATCAAATATTCAGGAAGAGACAACAAGCTTCATTATCCTCACCAGACCTCTTGGGGTATGTCGACAAGAATTGTTGGCGCAATAATCATGACGCACGGTGATGATAACGGACTCGTTCTCCCGCCTTACGTTGCTCCTACTCAGGCAGTTATTATTCCTGTTGCTTTCCACAAGGGCGGAGTCTTAGAAAAAGCAAATGAATTAAAGGAAACACTTTCCAAAAAATTCAGAGTTAAACTTGACGATAGCGATAACTCGCCCGGTTGGAAGTATGCAGAATACGAAATGAAGGGTATTCCGCTCAGAATTGAGATCGGACCTCGTGATATTGAAAACAACCAGTGCGTTCTCGCTTACAGAGACTCAGGTCTTAAGAAAACAGTTTCATTGGACAACGTTACAGATGAGGTTGAAAACGCCCTTAAGGAAATACATAACAACCTATATGATAAGGCTCTAAAAAACCGTGAAAACAGAACCTTTGAGTGCAGTGATATGGAATCAATGATAAACACTGCAAACGGTGAAAGCGGATTTATAAAGGCAAACTGGTGCGGAGAACTGAGTTGCGAAGAGGAGCTAAAAGAAAAAGCAGGTGTTACCTCAAGATGTATTCCCTTTGGCGAAGAGTTCAAGGGCGGCAAATGTGTATGTTGCGGCAAAGAGGCAAAGCATTTGGTATATTGGGGCAAGGCTTACTAATCTTGTCAGTAGTATTAAATCAAATAATTCATATAATAAACATGGAGCTTCTGCTCCATGTTTATTATTTTTAAGGGAGGAATTTTGTTATCAGAAGACTTATTTCTGTTATCGCTTCAATTATTCTTCTGAGTTCTCCCCTTTCTTTTGCTCAAGGTTCTTGTTACGACTGGTATTTCAAGCCCAACAAGACGCACACTAAACCTGAAATAATACCTGAGGCAAGGTCGTTTATTGACAACTATGGGACAATTTACTACTCTGAGACCGATGAAAAGGTATTGTATTTGACCTTTGATGCCGGATATGATAATGGCTATCACAAATCTATTTTAGACACATTAAAAGAAAAAAATGTCAAGGCCGCGTTTTTCGTTGACGGGAACTTCATCAAAAACAATGCTGACATTGCCAAAAGAATCATAGAAGAAGGTCACCATCTTTGCAACCACACCAAAAACCACCCCGATACAACTAAACTATCTACCGAAGAGTTCAAAGAACAGATTTTAGGTTGGGAAAAAATATGCAAAGAATATACAGGTCTTGAAGGGGCTAAGTTTTACCGTCCGCCTATGGGAAAATTCAATGAATCTACCTTAAGAACTGCAAAAGAATTAGGATATAAGACTGTTTTCTGGAGTTTTGCTTATGCAGACTGGAAAAACGATGATCAACCTCAGAAAGAATACGCGATCAATAACTTGATGGAGCGAATTCATCCCGGCGGAGTTATTCTATTACACTCCACATCCAAAACAAACTCAGAAATACTGGGAACGGTTATTGATAAGCTAATCGGTGAGGGTTACCGATTTGGTTCTTTATCAGAACTGTAAAAGAAATAAAAAGTCCTCTTTTGAGGACTTTTTATTTTTATGTATTGAAATTTCTTTTTGGTTATGTTATTATACTTCTCGAGGGTGTAGCTCAGTTGGTCAGAGTACTTGCTTGACATGCAAGGGGTCGGCGGTTCAAGTCCGCCCATCCTCACCAAATTAAAACGGCAGTTCTTATGAACTGCCGTTTTTATATATGCTAAATACCTAAAAAAGAATTTACTTTTTCGGTTTCGCCGTTTTCAAGCATTTTTCTTATATCAGTAGTGCTGACTTTAATACCATTTATTTTAACAAGAGGAACAACAATAAGCTTTATATTAAGCTCTTTACAAAATTCACCTAGTTCATTAACGCCGCACTCAGCATTAACACCAAAACGAAAATCTTCACCGCACACGACTGTTTTTGCATTCATTTTATTAACAAGAATATTTTCGAAGAAATCCTTACCCGAAATATTCTTAATTACTGAAAAGTCAGGCATAAAACAATATTTAACAGAAAGGGTTTCAAACAATTTAAGTTTTTCTTCAGGGGAAATCAAGGGTTTTTCTCCCCTTTTACCGTCTTTACTAAAAAACGTGAATACAGACAATGCTAAAGAACAAGAAGAAGCCTTTTCTATAACTGCTTTATGACCGATATGCATAGCATCGAAATAGCCAAGCGCAACGACAGTATCCTCTTCTATTCTTAAATCATCAAGGTTTGTGAAGGTTTTTATAAGAGTTCCCCCCTCAAATTCTTAATTATCTTAAATTCACCGTCAATTTCTTCCGCTAATCCAAGAAATTCTCCTGTAAAGCTTTTAACCCTTACAGTCCCTTTGCCCATAGCACCTGTAATTCTACCCGCATCAAGCGTTACACCGTTATTATACATAACAGTTTGCTTCTCTGAAAGTGTTACACTGCGGTAACTTTTGAAAACAGTTTCGGTAGGTTTTATTATTTCACCGAGTTTGTTATCGTTTATCGCATTCTCGAGTTCTTCTATAGTTATAGAATCGGTTTCATTGAAAATTCCTGCCGCAGTTCTTCTAAGAGAGGAAAGACAAGCGCCGCAACCGAGTTTCTTTCCAAGGTCATCTGCAAGTGTTCTGATATAGGTTCCCTTGCTACAACTAACTGAAAAGGTTATTTTGTTTTCATTAAAAGAAATCATCTTAAGTGAATTAATTCTAACCTTCCTGGGTTCTCTTTCGACCGTTTTTCCTTCTCTTGCGAGTTCATATAAGCGTTTTCCACCAACAGATACTGCCGAATACATCGGCGGTATTTGCTCAATATCACCTAAAAAAGACATCAACGCATTTTCTACTTCTTCAAATGAGGGAGTTTTATCAGATTTCGAAATAACCTCTCCCGTTATATCCTGCGTGTCTGTTTGTATACCAAAAATCACCTCAGCAAGATACTCTTTGTCGGTGTCCGGTAGAATATCAACGCATCGAGCTGCTGTTCCGAGAAAAACAGGCAAAACCCCTGTCGCCATTGGATCAAGGGTTCCGCTATGTCCTATTCTTTTTTGACCGAGAAGCCTTCTCAAGATAGATATAACTCTAAATGAAGTTATTCCTGAAGGCTTATCTATTACAATTATCCCATTCATTAAAGAACCTTTCCTACTGCCTCAACGATTCTGTCTCTTGCGTTTGCAATCGTGTCATTAATAGTGCAGCCTGCCGCTCTCTTGTGACCTCCGCCTTGGAAACATTTTGCGATTTCTGCTGCATCTACCTGCTCTGTTGTTCTTAAAGAAACTCTAATGCTACCATCGGGTTTTTCTCTGCAAAGGACTCCAACGTAAACACCCTCAATTTCGCGAGGAATAGAAGCTATGCCTTCAAGTTCATCCTCTCTTGCTCCCGACTTTTTAATCATATCCTGCGTTACAAAAATTATTGCAAGACGGTTATCATAATACATCTGAAGCGAATTAAGCGCCATTCTCTCGATATTAATTCTTGCTAATGACTTGGTTTCAAACATAATTTTATTTATATTTGCGTGATCGGCCCCAGCTTTAATTACCTCACAAGCAACCGTATGGGTTCTATGGTTAACACTGGAATATCTGAAACAACCTGTATCGGTAGTAATACCGGTATAAATGCAATCTGCAATATGTTTATCTATTTCAACACCAAGTTCAATAATAATATCATAGATATTTTCGCAGTTTGATGCCGAATCAGAATTTACATAACAGTTTTTTGCATAAAGGGTGTTTGAATAATGATGGTCAATAAGAAGATCAACTTTGTCGGAAAGATGCTCGTATTTCTTACCTATTAACCCCTCAGCTGCAATATCTACTGTGATCAAAGTGTCAAAAGGAAGGTCTTCATTGATATGCTCTTCGCCAGTCATATAAGAATATTGAGGCGAAAATACATCACTGCAACAAATATGTGCATTTTTACCGATCTTACTAAGGGCAGATGCTAAAGCAAACGCACTGCCAATAGTATCTCCATCAGGATTTTGATGGCACAGTATTCTATAATTGTCATTTTTCTTCAGAAAATCTGCCACATCTTTTACTGTTAACATATTTTATCCTCTGTTTATATCCTCTAAAATACGGTTGATGTTTGCACTGTATTCAAGAGAATCATCAATAATAAATTTAAGTTCAGGCGCCTTGCGAAGCCCTAACTTATTCGAAATTTCTCTTTTTATATAGCCTTTAGCATTCTCCAAGCCCTTAACCGCAAGTGCGGATGCGTCTGCACCGTTAAGATCACTAACATACACCTTTGCATAAGACATATCCTTAGAAAGATCAACCTTAATAACAGACAGCATACTTGTTATTCTGGAATCTTTTAGTTCTCTTATAACGGCAGCTAATTCTCTCTTTAGATCCTCCGTTGCTCTTTGGAGTTTGAATGAAGCCATATAGAAATCCCTCTTTCTTAATCTCTGTATTCCTCAGTAATATAAGCCTCGAACAGATCGCCTTCCTTGAAATCGTTAAACTTTTCAAGGCTAATTCCACATTCATATCCGGTTGCGACCTCTCTCTGATCGTCCTTAAATCTCTTTAAGGAAGCCATTGTATCCTCGGCAACAATGATACCGTCGCGAACTATTCTGATCTTAGCGTTTCTCTGAATCTTGCCTTCAACTACATAGCATCCTGCAACCGCACCAACGGAAGAAATCTTATAGACCTGACGAACCTCAGCCTTACCGAGATCAACGTCTCTGTATTTAGGTGCGAGCATACCCTTCATAGCGTTTGCTACTTCATCGATAGCATCGTAAATAATTCTATAAAGTCTTAAATCAACACCGTCTTTTTCAGCTCTGTCACGTGCTACTGCGTCGGGACGAACGTTAAAGCCGACGATAATAGCAGATGACGCCGCAGCCAAAAGAACATCGGACTCAGTAACACCGCCGACTCCGCCGTGAATAACCTTAACTCTGACCTCGTCGTTAGATAATTTCTCGAGCGACTGTTTAACCGCCTCAACAGAACCCTGAACGTCTGCCTTAACGATAATAGGAAGTTCTTTCATCTCTCCCTTTTCGATCTGAGCGAAAAGATTATCAAGAGTTACCTTGTTATACTCTTTAAACTGCTCTTCTTTTGCTTCGAACTTTCTCTGATCGATAAGTTCTCTTGCAAGTCTTTCATCCTCAACGGCATTGAAAACGTCACCAGCCATAGGAACCTCAGCAAGACCGGTTATTTCGACAGGCACACTAGGTCCTGCCTCTTTGATCTTATTACCCTTATCGTCGAGCATAACTCTTACTTTACCAACGGACGTTCCTGCAATAACAACGTCACCTGTGCGAAGAGTTCCGTTCTGAACAAGGATTGTTGCAACAGGGCCTCTTCCCTTATCAAGTCTTGCTTCAACAACTGTTCCCTTAGCAAGACGGGAAGGATTAGCCTTAAGCTCTTTCAGGTCAGAAACAAGGTTTACCATTTCAAGAAGGTTATCAATACCTTCACCGGTAAGTGCAGAAACAGGGCAACAAACCGTATCTCCACCCCACTCCTCAGGAACAAGCTCATACTCAGTGAGTTCTTGTTTTACTCTTTCGGGATTTGCTTCGGGTTTATCTATCTTATTTATTGCAACGATAATAGAAACACCTGCGGCTTTAGCGTGATTGATGGCCTCAACAGTCTGAGGCATAATTCCATCGTCTGCGGCAACAACAAGAATAGCAACGTCAGTTATTGAAGCACCGCGCGCACGCATCTCTGTAAAAGCTTCATGTCCCGGTGTGTCAAGGAACGTTATGCTCTTTCCACCTGCTTCTACTCTATAAGCACCAATGTGCTGAGTAATTCCGCCTGCCTCTGTTGCAGTTACTCTCGAATGCTTGATAGCATCCAAGAGAGAGGTTTTACCGTGGTCAACATGACCCATAACAACTACGACAGGGCTTCTCTCAACAAGATTTTCCTCTGCATCTTCAGTTGTATCGATAAGTCTTTCTTCTATTGTCACAACAACTTCTTTTTCGATCTTTGCTCCGAATTCCATTGCAATTATAGAAGCAGTATCAAAATCGATAAGATCATTAACGGTTAACATCTGACCTAAAGCAATTAACTTCTTAATAACCTCAGTGGCAGTCTTTTTAAGTCTTGAAGCCAATTCTCCAACAGTTATCTCAGGCGGAATGCTAACCTTAATAGGCTGCTTCTTGATCTTTTCAAGCTGAATTCTTCTGAGTTTATCTGCCTCTGTTTCTCTCTTCGCAGACTGAGGCTTTCCTCTCTGCTGAGAACGCTGATTAAGCTTCTGCTTCTTCTGATAGAAGTTATCGTTTCTCTGATTGCCCGACATCTGCTCATATTTTTCATTATATTTATCAAGGTTTACATAGTTGCCTCTGGTGTCAATATGCTTATAAACCTTTTCTATCTTTTCGTTTGCGACCTTTTCCGTTTTCTCAGGAGCATTTTTAGAAGGTGTTGCCACAACTTTTGAAGTTTCGGGTTTCTTTTCAGTTTTAACCACAGTCTCTACTTCCTTGACCTCTTCTGCCTTCTTCTCTTTCTTCTTTAAGCCCTCTGCAAAATATGCATCAAGAGATTCAACCGCATTTTTTTGAGAAAAATAATCGAAAACGACGTTAAGCTCATCTTCATTAAGAGTGCTTACCGATTTTTTGGTTTCTCCAATATACTCAGAAATAACGGAAATAACCTCTTTAGCATCAACACTGAGGTCTCGAGCAACCTCATTTACTTTATATTTTACTAACATCTGCATCCTCCATATACTTAACAAAAGCTTTCACAATAGCTGCTGCAAAGCCCTCGTCCTTAATAGCGATAATTCCGGACCTTTTGTTTATCAGTTTTTCTATACGCATCATATCGGTTTTAAGTTTCAAAACATTAACGTTATTTTTTTCGCAAACAAAACTAATGTTCTTAATTGTTTTCGGTGAGAGATCTTCGGTCAACAAAACAAGAAAAACTTGGTTCATTAGTATATTATGACTGACCTCTTCAAATCCTGCCGATACCTTTCCTGCTTTTTTAGCAAGTGATATATAAGAAAGAATTTTATCCATTCTCGATCGCTTCCCTCAAAAGTTTTGCCGTATCTTCAGAGATATAAACCGATAAGGCACGTTCAAACGCTTTAGTTTTTAATGCTTTTTCAAAACAAGTAATATTATTGCAAACGTATGCACCTCTGCCTGATTTTTTACCGGTTGCATCAAAACTTACAACACCTTCTTTATCTCTGACTACTCTACAAAGCTCGGTCTTCAATTTTTGTTCTTTACAACCAAGACACATTCTTTCAGGTCGCTTCTTCGTTTGCATAATATCACCTACCGAAAATTATTCTCCGAAAAATCCGCTTTCAGGCTTAATATCTATTTTGTAGCCAGTTAATCTAACTGCTAAAAATGCATTTTGTCCTTTATTTCCGATCGCAAGGGACAATTGATTATCAGGAACGGTTACTTTACAGGATTTACCTTCGCCCTCTAAAATTTCAACAGATAATACTGTTGCAGGGGCAAGGGCTGCTTTAATGAATTCAACAGGGTCTTCACTATAATTTACAATGTCGATCTTTTCTCCGCCGAGTTCATTAACCACAGCGTCGATTCTAGCGCCCCTATTACCGATGCAAGCGCCAATAGCGTCAACATTCTCATCGTTACTGATAACAGCGATTTTGGAGCGGCTACCCGCCTCTCTGGCGATTGCCTTGATTTCAACTGTTCCGTCATAAATCTCAGGGACTTCCATTTCGAAAAGACGCTTAACGAGTCCAGGATGGGTTCTTGAAATCATAATCTTTGGGCCTCTCTCTGTGCTCTGAACGTCAACGATATAAACCTTAGTTCTCATACCCTCAACCAAACGTTCGGTTTTAATCTGCTCGTTAAGAGGTAATATCGCTTCGTGCTTACCGATTTCAAGAGTAACAGTTCCTCTTTTTTCGTCAACCTTCTGAACAACAGCGCTAACGATCTCGTGAGTCTTAGACTGAAACTCCTCTAAAACAACACTCTTTTCTGCATCTCTAAGGCCCTGTCTGATAATATGTTTAGCGTTCTGTGCAACAATTCTGCCCAAGTCTCTTGTTTCAATTTTAATCTCTACAAGTTTGCCGACAGCGGCTCTCTTCGAATGCTTTCTTGCTGCATCGAGTGTTATTTCGTTAGCTTCGTCGACAACCTCTTCAACAACCATCTTTTTAATGGAAACAAGCATCTTTCTTTTTTCAAAATCAACCTTAACGTTGATATTCTCACATCCTGCATAGTCACGGCGAAGAGCAGTTGCAATAGCAACCTCTATTTTTTCTGCCAAACTAGCTGCAGGAACTCCTCTTTCTTTTTCAAGAAGTTCTAAGGCTTCAAAAAACTCATTGTTGTTCATTTTTAATCATTACCTCCGAAAAATTTATCGTCATTTAATTTAACACTGCTTACTGCGGAAAGTTCAATAACAAGTTCCTTTCCTTCTGCCGAAATATAAACCGATTTATTTTCATATCTATTCAACAAACCGATATATAATTTATTACCGTTCTCATCAGGACGAATAAGAGATACCTTAACTTCCTTGCCAATTGATTTTTCGAAATGCTCGTCTCTCTTCAGTTCTCTTTCAATGCCGGGCGAAGAAACGTCAAGATAATAGCTCTGTTCAATGAAGTCTTCTTCATCGAGAAGCTTATCTACTCTTCTGCTAAATGCCTCGCAATCATCGAAAGTTACAGGAGTTTCTTTGTCGATGATGTATCTTAAAAACCAAGAAGCACCTTCTTTTTCAAATCTAACGTCCCATAAGCTTAACCCTAATTCTTTTGCTATCGGTTCACCTAAAGCTTTTGCTTTCTGAACCGAAACCGATCCTTTTCCCATATAAACTCTCCTATTATAAACGAAAGAGCAGGTCGACAACCTACTCTTTCTTTAAAACTTTATGAATATATTATATCATATATATTTAAAAAATCAAGTGTTTTATTGCTTTTTTGAAACTTGACTTTTTTTCGCTAAAATTATACAATATTATTGTTAATAATACAATTTCAGAAAGGACTAATATCTATGCCTTATTCTGCAAATGAAATGCGTTACAGTCTTATGAAATACCGAAAGCTCGGCAATAGCGGACTTAAGGTTCCCGTTGTTTCTTTAGGATTCTGGCACAATTTCGGTTCTAACGCTAATTTAGAAAATATGAAGAGAATGTGTTTTACCGCATTCGATAACGGTATAACCTATTTTGATCTCGCAAATAACTACGGCCCTACTCCAGGCAGCGCAGAGGAAAATCTCGGCAAAATTATTTCGAGTGATTTAAAACCCTATCGCGACGAACTTCTTATAGCTACCAAGGCAGGATACACAATGTGGCCGGGTCCTTACGGTGATATGGGAAGCAGAAAGTATCTTCTTTCAAGTTTAGACCAGAGTCTTAAAAGATTAGGGCTTGATTACGTTGATATTTTCTACCATCACAGAATGGACCCCGATACACCGCTTGAGGAATCAATGCTTGCTCTTGATCAGGCCGTTAGAAGCGGAAAGGCTTTATATGCGGGTATCTCCAATTACGATTGTGAAACAACAGAAAAAGCTATAAAAATTCTTAAAGAACTAAAGACCCCATTTGTTGTTAACCAAATAAGATACAACCTTTTTGACAGAACAATTGAAGAAAACGGACTTAAAGAATACGCCGCTAAAAACGGTTGCGGGTTGGTTGCTTTCAGTCCTTTGGCTCAGGGACTTCTGACAGAAAGATATTTAAGAGGAATTCCTTCAGACTCTCGAATTAAGAGTGACGGAAGGTTTCTTAAGGAAGAACAAATCACTAAAGAATACGTTGAACTCATTAAATCACTTGATGAAATTGCTCTATCGAGAAGTCAGACATTAGCACAGTTAGCTCTTTCCTGGATACTCAAGGATAACGATATTGCAAGTGTTATAATTGGCGCTTCCTCACCCGAGCAAATAGCAGAAAATGCAAGGGCTGCCTTCGCCGCTCCTTTAACAGATGATGAATTGAAAGCTA
>JAZNVP010000025.1:0-9065 GCA_045592865.1 Oscillospiraceae bacterium | reverse complement strand
AAGTCGGAATGTAATCATCTCGAAGAGATGAATGGAATCAATCCGAAGGAAATACACCTGCGGTGATGCCATACACGCTATGCGTGATTACATACGCCTGACGGCGATTACATACCAATCCTTCGGATTGGATAAAAATAAGACAGTCCGAAGACTGTCTTATTTTTTGGAGGCGCCACCCAGACTTGAACTGGGGGTAAAGGTTTTGCAGACCTCTGCCTTACCACTTGGCTATGGCGCCTTATGTTATTTAAAGGGCGCTTATAAAAGCGCCCTTCTTTTTGGAGCGGGTTACGAGGCTCGAACTCGCTACCTCCACCTTGGCAAGGTGGCGCTCTACCAGATGAGCTAAACCCGCATTGGTGCCTCCGGTCGGAATCGAACCAACGACACGAGGATTTTCAGTCCTCTGCTCTACCAACTGAGCTACAGAGGCAAAACTCTGAAGCCTTCGGGCATTGCAGAGTATAAATGGCGACCGAGAAGGGACTCGAACCCTCGACCTCTAGCGTGACAGGCTAGCGTTCTAACCAACTGAACTACTCGGCCAAAAATGGTGGGAACAATAGGGCTCGAACCTATGACCCTCTGCTTGTAAGGCAGATGCTCTCCCAGCTGAGCTATGCTCCCACACTTGCCGCTGTTTTCAGCGACGGAACTTATTTTAACACAAGTATTTCGAGTTGTCAATAGTTATTTTAACCTTTTTTTAAATTTCCTTGAAAACTATTTAATAGTATGCTAAAATATTTTTGTTTAAAACTATAAAGGGAGATTTTTTCTATGTTTGTTAAGGTTAGCAGCTTCGGGCTTATGGGTATTGATTGCTTCCCCGTTGACGTTGAAGTCGATATAACCAAAGGGGCTCTGCCCGCTTTCGATATCGTCGGACTTCCCGATGCCGCCGTTAAGGAATCGAAGGACCGCGTTAAGACCGCGATCAAAAACTCACGTCTTTCTTGCCCCACGGCGAAGATAACCGTTAACCTTGCACCCGCCAACATAAAAAAGGTCGGTGCGCTTTACGATCTCCCTATTCTTCTCGGAATTCTTCTTGCTTCCCGTCAGCTCACGGCTGACATAGAAAGGTCTGCCTTTATCGGTGAACTTTCCCTTTCGGGCGAGGTTAAAGCAGTTCCCGGTATCCTTCCCATGATAATTAAGGCTAAGGAACTGGGATACCGCGAGGTCTTCGTGCCCGATGAAAATAAGGAAGAAGCCTCTATAGTAACGGATATAGATATCTTCCCCGTTAAAACGGCGGAAGAGCTTATAAAGCATCTTTCGGGGAACACGCCTATTTCCCCTATGCCTCTCTTTAAGATGCCCGAGCTTATAAATAAGTATCTCGATTTCTGCGACGTTAAAGGTCAATTTATGTGTAAGCGCGGTCTTGAGATCGCCGCTGCAGGCGGGCATAACGTTCTGATGCTGGGCCCTCCGGGCTCGGGCAAAAGCATGATGGCAAAGCGTCTGCCCGGAATTCTCCCCAAAATGACCTATGATGAGCAGATAGAAAGCACTAAAATATATTCGGTCTGCGGATACACCTCAAACGAGCATCCGCTCGTTATGAAAAGGCCGTTCAGAAGCCCTCACCACACCATTTCTGCGGCAGGACTTGCTGGCGGCGGAGCAGTTCCGAGGCCTGGTGAGATCTCAATGGCGCACAACGGAATTCTCTTCTTAGACGAGCTCCCCGAATTTACCAAAAGCGCTATGGAAATTCTCCGTCAACCCCTTGAAGACAACACCGTTACCATCTCGAGAGCAAGCGGAAGCATAACCTACCCCTGCTCTATTATGCTGGTCGCCGCTATGAACCCCTGTCCCTGCGGCTACTACGGAGACCCGTCCGACCGTTGCAAATGCACCGATTCGCAGGTTCTCAAATATATTTCGAAGATATCGGGTCCGCTTCTTGACCGAATCGACCTTCACCTCGAGGTTTCCGCCGTTAAATACGAGGACCTTTCGAGCACGGAAAAATCTGAAAGCAGTGAAAAGATCAGAGAAAGGGTCGAAAAGGCAAGGTCTATTCAGAAAGAAAGGTTTGAAGGACTCGCGATATACTCAAACTCTCAGATACCGAGCAGTCTTATGGATAAGTTCTGTCCGCTTTCTAATGAAGCAAGGGCGGTTCTCTCGATAGCCTTTGAGCGCCTCGGTCTTTCCGCCAGGGCATACGACCGAGTTATCAAGGTTGCAAGAACAATAGCCGACCTCGCGGGAAGCGATATCATAACCGACGTTCACGTTAAAGAGAGCCTCGGTTATCGAAATCTCGACCGCAAATATTTCAGTTTGTCAAAATCGGTTTCGCAAATATCGTTTGAATAATTAAGATAGGAGATAATGTAAATGTCAGAATGCACTCATGATTGTTCGACCTGTTCTCAGAACTGTGCCGAACGCGATCCTAAAAGTTTTCTTGAAAATCTCAACGAATACAGCTCGATAAAAAAGGTTATCGGCGTTGTCAGTGGAAAGGGCGGCGTTGGTAAATCTTCGGTTACCTCGATGCTTGCGGTTGCAACCGCAAGAAAGGGCTTTAAAACCGCCGTTCTGGATGCAGATATAACGGGCCCCTCTATCCCGAAGGCATTCGGAGTCCGTCCCCCACTCAGAGGGAACGAGCAGTTTATCGTCCCCGCAAAATCAAAGACGGGAATTGATATAATGTCGATAGGCCTTATGCTCCGAAACGAGACCGACCCTGTTGTCTGGCGCGGGCCCGTTATTGCAGGAACCGTTAAGCAGTTCTGGACCGACGTTATCTGGGAAGACGTTGATTATATGTATGTTGATATGCCTCCCGGAACGGGCGACGTTCCGCTTACCGTTTTTCAGTCGATCCCACTAGATGGAATCGTTATTGTTACGACCCCTCAAAAGCTCGTTGGCACCATCGTTGAGAAGGCGGTCAATATGGCGAATATGATGAACATTCCCGTTCTCGGAATAGTTGAAAATATGAGCTACATCTCCTGCTCCGACTGCGGAAAGAAACTCGAAATTTTCGGTCATAGCACCACCGCTGAAACCGCCGAACGTTACGGCACCGCTCTTTTAGACACCCTTCCCCTTGACCCCACACTCGCCGAGCTTTGCGATAACGGAAAGGTTGAAGACTTTGAAGGCGCCTTCCCCGAAAACGCTCTCGATAAAATATTAGCTCTATAAACAAAAAATGCAGGTCTGAGACCTGCATTTTTTTATTCTACCATCATTTTAGCCGCTTTATAAATATCGCCGCAGCCGAGGGTTATAACAAGGTCGCCTTCTTTAGCAAAAGAAAGGCAATAGTCTTTAATCTCCTCGAAGGTGTTAAACCATACCGCGCCCGGTATTTTCTCGGCGAGTTGACTCGAATAAACCCCGAGTGTATTCTTCTCTCTTGAACCCATTATTTCCGAAAGCACCGTTTTATCGGCTAACCGAAGAACCTCGGCAAAATCGTCCATAAGCATTGCCGTTCTCGAATAGGTGAAAGGTTGGAACACCGCGATGACCCTTTTAAAGTTAAGAGTCTTGGCGGTGGTTAAGGTCGCTCTGAGCTCGGTCGGGTGGTGGCCGTAATCGTCGGCTATGGTAACGCCGCCGACCTTCCCGATTATCTCAAACCTTCTTTTCGCGCCCTTAAACGCCTTTAAAGCCGACTTTATTTTTTCGCCGTCGATGCCGTTTTCCATAGCAACCGCACAAGCGCAGACCGCGTTTATAACGTTATGCTTACCGGGCACCGAAAGTTCCACCTCGAACTGCGCTTCCCCATCTTTGCAAAGAGTAAATTTCGGCGACGCTCCGTCCGAAAGGTCGATATTTTCGGCATAATAATTATTAAAGCTGTTGTATCCGAAGGTAACCCTTTTATCTGCATCGACCGACGCTATTGCGTCGAGGGTGTTTTCATCATCGCCGTTATAAATAACCTTGTCGGTTGCCATAAGCGCAAATTTCTCGAACGAGCCGATAAGGCGCTCCCTCGTTTTGAAATACTCCATATGATCGTAATCAATATTTAAAATAACCGCCGTGTTGGGAGAAAGCTTTAAAAACGTGTCAACATATTCACAGGCTTCGCAGATAAAGTTCTCGGTTTTTCCGACCCTTCCCGAGCCGCCTAACACCTCGATCTTTCCTCCGACTACTGTCGAGGGATCCTTACCCGCTTCCATAAAGATCTGCGTTATCATTCCCGATGTTGAGGTCTTGCCGTGGGTTCCGCTGACGCAGATAGCATTGCTGAACTCATCGCAAACAAGCCCTAAAAGGTCGCTTCTTTCCAGAAGAAGCGCAGAACTTTCCTTTGCCGCGATAAGCTCCTCGTTATCGCTCATTATTGCCGCGGAATAAACGATAACGTCGGCGTCACCGATATTCTCTCTTCTTTGGCCTAAATAAACGGGTATTCCCATATCTCTCACTGCTTTTAGAGTCTCGGTCTCGTTGTTATCCGACCCCGTGAGATAATAGCCCCTCTGATGAAGGATCTGCGCGAGGGGATACATCCCGCTTCCGCCGATGCCTATGAAATGAATATGTTTCTTACCGATAAGTATATTTGAATTCATCAGAAAGCCTCCGTTTAAAGTTACTACTTATATTATATTACATTTTTTGTAAATTTAAATAGTTTTTATAAAATTTTTATAAAACTCTTAGATATGGAAAGAAATATATTAAGGAGTTGATTTCATGCAAGTAACCTCGGTTAAAATAAGAAAACTTTTTGACGGAAACGACCGCCTTAGTGCGCTTCTTTCGGTAACGCTCGATAACGAACTCGTTATCCACGATATAAAGGTGATAAACGGCGACGGCAGAACCTTTATCGCGATGCCCTCCAAGCGCGACTCAAACGGAATCTTCCACGATATTGCGCACCCTATCACGTCAGAGGCACGTCACGGGATTGAGTCTCAGGTTCTGGAATTATATTTCAGACAGCTCGAAAGAACCGAATAAATTTGTTGCTAATCTCGTTACTTTGTGCTACAATTATGCTAATGAATTTACTGAAAGGAAATCAAAATGTCGTCAGATAAGAAACACATCAGAAATTTTTGCATAGTTGCGCACATTGATCACGGCAAATCCACCCTTGCGGACAGAATGCTCGAGGGAACAAGCTCGGTTTCTCAGCGAGAAATGTCGGAGCAGCTGCTTGATAATATGGACCTCGAAAGAGAAAGAGGAATCACCATAAAGGCCCGTGCAGTTAAGCTTGACTACAAAGCAAAAAACGGCGAAAACTATGAGTTTAATTTAATAGATACACCCGGCCACGTTGACTTTAACTACGAGGTTTCCCGTTCCCTTGCCGCTTGTGAGGGGGCGCTTTTGGTGGTTGACGGAACTCAGGGCGTTGAAGCCCAGACCCTTGCTAACACCTATCTTGCGGTCGAGGCAGGGCTTGAGATCGTGCCCGTTGTTAATAAGATAGATCTGCCGAGCGCCGATCCCGAAAAGGTGTGCTCCGAAATTGAGGATATAATCGGTATTCCCGCGATGGATGCGCCAAGAATTTCGGCTAAAACGGGTCTTAACATAGAAGAGGTCTTGGAGAGGGTCGTCAGCGATATCCCTGCGCCCAAAGGCGACGATAACGCGCCCCTGAAGGCCCTTATCTTCGACTCTTACTATGATTCATATAAGGGCGTTATAGTTTACGTTCGCGTTATGGACGGTGTTGTCCGTCCGCAAAGCAAAATTAAAATGATGTCGACCGGTGCAGAGTTCACCGTTGTTGAAACAGGATATATGAGAGCCACCTCTTTAGAACCCGCAGCCGAACTCAAGGCGGGAGAGGTTGGATATATTGCGGCAAGTATTAAAAATATTCAGGACACCTCTGTGGGCGATACCGTTACCGATGCCCTTAACCCCGCCGAAGAAGCACTTCCGGGTTACCGCAAGGCTAACCCCATGGTATTCTCGGGTATTTATCCTGCCGACGGAGCGCATTACGAGGATCTTAAAGAGGCGCTCGAAAAACTTAAACTTAACGACAGTTCCCTTTCCTTTGAGCCTGAGACCAGTGCCGCTTTGGGATTTGGTTTCCGTTGCGGATTTTTGGGTCTTCTCCATATGGAGATCATCGAGGAGAGACTGGAAAGAGAGTATAACCTCGATCTTATCACCACAGCTCCCTCGGTTATTTATAAGGTAAAACTCACCTCGGGGGAAACTATCTACATAGATAACCCCTCGAAATACCCCGACCCCGCAACCATTGCAGAGGCAGAAGAGCCTTTTGTTAAGGCAAATATTCTGGCTCCCACCGAATACGTTGGAACCATAATGGAACTCTGCCAGGAGCGAAGAGGTGTTTACAAGGATATGAAATACATAGACACCACTCGCGCCGAGGTTCATTATGAACTTCCTCTCAACGAAATCGTTTACGACTTTTTCGACGCACTTAAATCTCGCACCAAGGGATACGCGTCGTTCGACTACGAAATGTGCGGCTACCGTCCTTCAAAGCTTGTTAAACTCGATATTATGCTCAACGGCGACGTTGTTGACGCACTTTCCTTTATAGTTCACACCGACCGCGCTTACCCGAGGGCTCGAAAAATGGCGGAAAAACTCAAAGAGCATATTCCGCGTCAGCTTTTTGAAATTCCCATTCAGGCGGCAGTTGGCGGCAAGATTATCGCAAGAGAAACCGTTAAGGCTATGCGAAAGGACGTTCTTGCAAAATGCTATGGCGGTGATATAACCCGTAAAAAGAAGCTTCTTGAAAAGCAGAAGGAAGGAAAGAAGCGTATGCGTCAACTCGGCTCTGTTGAGGTTCCGAGCGAGGCGTTTATGGCGGTTCTCAAACTCGATGACTAATATAGGACTATATATTCACGTTCCGTTTTGCAAACAAAAATGCCCCTACTGTGATTTTTATTCAGCTTCGGGAAGTAGAGAAAACATCTCTATGTATATCTCGGCGGTTGCAAAGGAACTTCAGAACCTTCCCCACCGTTTCGACACCGTTTTTTTCGGCGGCGGAACACCCTCGCTGTTATCTGCGGCAGATTTTGAAAAACTTTTCGGGACTCTTGACGGAAAACTCACAGAGACTGCCGAAATAACCATCGAATCAAACCCTGCAGATTTAACGGCTGAATATCTCTCAGACTTAAAAAGGCTCACCCCTATTAACCGTTTGTCCGTCGGTGTTCAGTCGGTAAATGATAACACCCTTAATTTTTTAGGAAGAAGGCATACTAGGGAACAAGCCGAAGAAGCTATTGAAAAAATAAAGGCGGCGGGATTTGATAATTTTTCAGTTGATTTTATGATAGGCCTTCCAAATGAGACCGAAAAAGACATTGAAAATATGCTTTTGTTTGCAGAAAAGTATGACATACCTCACCTTTCTGCCTATCTTTTAAAGGTCGAGGAAAACACCCCTTTCTATAAATCAGGGGTTGCGGACCTTTTGGATGAAGACAAGGTTTCAGACAGTTTTTCTCTTTTCTCCCGTCTCGCAGGTGAAAAGGGATACTCTCATTATGAGATCTCCAACTTCTCTAAGAAAGGCTACGAATGCAAACATAATCTTAAATATTGGAGATGCGAGGAATATCTGGGTATCGGCCCTGCCGCCCATTCGTTTTTGGACGGTAAACGCTTTTCGGTTCCTAAAGACACCGAAAAATACGTCTCGGCTATCCTAAACTCTCTCTCCCCCTACACCGACTTTCAGGACGGCGGTGACGAGAGCGAAAGACTGATGCTTAAACTTCGGCTCAAAGAAGGAGTCCGTCTTTCAACATTATCAGAAGATAGAAGGAATATAATTTTAAAGAAAGCACCTATGCTTGTAAACGCAGGATATATAGAAATATCAAACGATATTTTATCTATAACCGAAAAGGGCTTTCTCCTTTCAAACTCAATAATTTGCGAACTTATTTTTTAATTTCGGAGAATAACTATGGCTGAAAAAATAACTGTTATCGGCCCGGGCAGATGGGGCTCGTTTATCGCCTGGTATCTTAACACCCTCGGGCTTAGCGTTACTCTTTACGGAAGAAGTTCTTCCGAGAATATGCGCCGCCTTTCTAAGACGCGCAAAAACGAAATCATAACACTTCCCGAGGAAATTACCCTTTCCACCGATTTAGAATCAGCTGAAAAATCAGACATAATCGTTATTTCGGTTGCGACTCAGGGACTCAGAAGCCTTATGGAAGAACTGAAGGGCATAAACCTCAAAAACAAAA
This sequence comes from Oscillospiraceae bacterium, assembly GCA_045592865.1. Classification (GTDB taxonomy): domain Bacteria; phylum Bacillota; class Clostridia; order Oscillospirales; family JAGBHD01; genus RGIG9114. The sequence goes on along the minus strand of JAZNVP010000025.1, from coordinate 837 downwards.
CCTTCGTGCTCTGCATGAAAGGAATTGAGATAGGAACCCTTAAAAGACTAACAGAAATTGTCCGTGAATACGCAGACGAAACAAACGACGTTGCCGTCTGGATAGGACCCGGTCACGTTGAGGAGTTCACTAAGGGAATTCCTAACTGCATGGTTATAGACTCTGAAAAGAATGAGGTCAAAGAAAGACTCGTTTCTCTCTTTCAAGGACCGCTTATAAGATTCTACTATGGAACCGACCTTATTGGCAACGAGGTCGGAGCCGCCGCTAAAAACGTTATCGGCATTGCCGCAGGTTTTTTGGACGGACTCGGACTTTCTTCCTTGAAGGGCGCCTTAATGTCGCGCGGAACAAGAGAGATAAGCGAACTTATTTCCGCTATGGGCGGAAATGAACTCTCTGCATATGGGCTTTGCCACCTTGGTGACTATGAAGCCACCGTTTTCTCGCGCCACAGTCATAACCGCGAATTTGGAGAAAAGTTCGTTCGAGGAGAGGAATACAACAAACTTGCGGAAGGATACTTTACCGTTAAAGCACTCGTTTCTCTCGGAGAAAAACACTCGGTCGATCTCCCGATATGCCGCGCCGTTTATAACGTTCTTTATGAGAACTATTCGGTCGCCGACGAGATAGACGGCCTCTTCAAACGCCAATTACGAAATGAATTTTAAAACAAAAAAAGACGAAAATGCATTGAAGTGAACCCAAAAGTTTAGACAAAATTAAATATTAAATTAGTTGCGAATGAGTTCGGTATTGCACCGGGCTCATTCCTTTTAGTTTTAAAGAAATTCTTTCGTTGTTGTAGTAATCTATGTAACATTTCAATTCATC
>JAZNVP010000024.1:0-4083 GCA_045592865.1 Oscillospiraceae bacterium | reverse complement strand
TGGCCCGATTTTAAAACATCGGATCTTGATAAAGCTATACTTGAATATTCAAAACGGAACAGACGTTTTGGAGGGCTGTGATGAAAACAAGAATTATTTCAGGCGTAGTAGGTTTAGTCGTTTTTATACTTGCTTTTTCTTTGTATGATACGATCTTCTTCAATATCTTTGTAGGGCTTCTGTCTGTTATTGCTGTTTTTGAGCTTATGAGATGTTGCTCTCTGCATAAAAAATATGAATTAAGCATTCCTTCATATTTATTTGCAGCAATTGCGCCTTTTATCAATAATCAAACGATAAGTTATTTGTTAAATACAATCATAACGGTTTATATTTTTTACCTATTTTTAATACTACTTATTAAACATAAAAGCATAGATTTTAATTCTATTGCTAAAACTGTATTTATAAGCATAGTTTATCCTTTATCATTCAGTTGTTTGATTTTTATTAGAGACTCGCATCAAAAAGAGGGGATATTCTATATCTTATTAGCCTTTATTGCAGCATGGATAAGTGACACCGGTGCTTATTTTACCGGATACTTCTTCGGCAAAAGAAAGCTTTGTCCTGAAATTAGTCCTAAAAAGACCGTTGAGGGAGCGATTGGCGGAGTAATATCTGCAATTATTGGTTTTTTAGCGCTTTCTCTGATATTCAGCAGTATTTACGATAAGGTTGTTATAAACTATCCCGCAGTAATAGTTCTTGCGCCAATTGCATCTATAGTTGGTATGGTTGGTGACTTAACCGCATCGGTTATTAAACGAGAGAACAACAAAAAAGACTATGGAGCTATTATGCCGGGACACGGCGGAGTTATGGATAGATTTGATAGCGTGATATTTGTTCTGCCGATGATTTATCTGATATCTCAGTTTATAGATCTAATTAGAATAGTATAATTAATACGCCGCCTTAAAAAAGGCGGTGTATTTCAATAAAAGTTGGTGAATTTATGAATAAAATATCTATTATTGGGTCGACCGGTTCAATCGGAACAAAAGCAGTTGATATATGTTTAGAAAAGGGAATAGAGGTAGTTTCCTTAGCGGCATATTCAAACTACAAACTTCTGTCCGAACAAGCAAGAAAACTTTCGGTCAAAAACGTTTGTATTTACAACGAAAGGTATTACAATGATCTTAAAACACTTTTAGGTGACACCAACGTAAACGTTTTAACAGGAGAGAGCGGCCTTTTAGAAATTAGTGCAGATGAATCTGATATGCTGTTAAATTCTGTTGTTGGAATGATAGGGCTCAAACCAACTTTAGAAGCAATTAATTGCGGCAAAAATATTGCTCTTGCCAACAAGGAAACTTTAGTTGCCGGCGGCAAACTTGTAATGGATGCAGTAAAAAGAAAAAAAGTTAAAATGATACCGGTTGATAGTGAGCACTCTGCCATTTACCAATGTTTATTAGGACATAATAAAAATGAATTAAATAAAATTATCTTAACAGCATCAGGTGGCCCATTTTTTGCAAAAACAAAAAAAGAATTAGAAAATGTGCGGGTTGAGGATGCGCTTAATCATCCGAATTGGAGCATGGGTTCTAAAATCACCATTGATTCTGCCACCTTAATGAACAAAGGCTTTGAAGTTATTGAAGCGTCTTGGCTTTTTGATATTGATATAGACAAAATCGATGTTGTTGTTCATAGGGAAAGCATTATTCACTCTATGATCGAACTTAACGACAGATCTATAATAGCCGAATTAGGCGTTCCGGATATGAGAATACCTATTCAATTAGCGTTAACCTATCCCGATAGATGTGATTGCACTGTAAAGCCTTTTAACTTTACAGAATATCCGGCATTAACTTTTTATAAACCTGACAGAAAAACCTTTAAATCGCTGGATATATGTATTAATGCATTCAAAAAGGGCGGACTATATCCTGCCGCCGTTAATGCCGCTAACGAAGAAGCGGTTGCCCAATTCTTAGGTAATAATTGTCGATTTAACGATATTACAGATCTAATCGAATCTGCGACAAGTAGACTTGATTTGGATATTGAATATAATTTAGACAATATATATGCAATTACAGAAGAGGCAAGGAGAATTGTGAGAGAAAGCTTATGAATATATTTTTAACTATTTTATTGGCTATATTGTGCTTTGGAGTTATAATTTTTGTTCATGAATTAGGTCATTTCTTGGTAGCTAAAGCTTTCAAATTTAAGGTTAATGAGTTTGCACTTGGAATGGGCCCTAAGATTTTTTCTTTTGGTAAAAAAGAAACTAAATACTCCTTAAGGATTTTTCCTATCGGCGGATTCGTTTCGATGGAAGGAGAAGACGAAAACAGCGAAGATGATAGGGCATTTAACAATAAACCTGCATATCAGCGTTTTCTTGTTTGTATAGCAGGTGCTACAATGAACCTCTTGTTAGGATTCATAATTCTTACAATGATAACCACTTGTTTTTCAAATCTTGTTGGAACTAACGTTATCGCTCGATTTGAGGATGGTTCTTCATTAGCTGAAAAACTTAAAGTCGGAGATAAGGTAATTTCCGTTAATAATCTTCGCATTTATAGCAGCAACGACATTCTTTATGAGTTTATGCGAGATGAAGATAAAAGCGTAAACGTTGTAATAAAAAGAGACGGTAAAAAACTTGAGATTAACGATGTTAAACTATCAACTGTAATTGACGAAAACGGTAATGAGACCGTTCCTGTTGATTTTAAGGTATACGGCAAAGAAAAGACTTTTTTCTCAGTTCTTGGTGATGGCTTTAAGCAAACTATATCTAATTCAAGAATGGTATTTTTATCGCTCGTTGATTTGATCAGGGGTAGATACAGTATCAATGAGTTATCCGGTCCGGTTGGCGTCACATCTGTTATAAGTCAAGCGGCATCTTACGGAATTGATAGTCTGCTTAATATAATTGCTTTTATTTCAATTAACGTTGGTATTTTTAATCTGATTCCTTTTCCTGCATTAGACGGGGGCAGGGCGCTATTATTACTCGTCGAAATGATAACAAAGAAACATCTTATCAGAAAAGCAGAAGCAATAATAAACTTCGTTGGATTAGCATTTTTAATGCTCGTTATGGTATTCGCTACCTATAACGATATACTCAAATTCTTTTAGGAGATGAAAAAATGCCTTCAAAAGAAATCAAAATCGGAAATATTAAAATCGGTAACGGAAACCGCATTGCTATCCAGTCTATGCTAAATACCGATCCTTTAAACGCTAAACTTTGCATCGAACAGACAAAGGCTTTAAAAGAGGCAGGTTGTGATATAGTTCGTTTAACCATCCCTAATTCCGAGTCTGTTAAAACTATATATAAGATTAAGGAATGTGTTGACATTCCATTGGTAGCCGACATTCATTTTGATTATAAATTAGCGTTAGAATCTGCCGAAGCTGGAATTGATAAAATCAGAATAAATCCCGGTAATATTGGCAGCGATGAAAATGTAAAAAAGGTTGCCAGTAAATGTAATCAAAAGAATATCCCTATAAGAATAGGCGTTAACAGCGGTTCTTTGGAGAAGGAAATACTCGCAAAACACGGTGCTCCAACACCTGAAGCGTTAGTCGAAAGCGGCCGCTATCATGCATCTTTACTTGAAAAATTTGATTTCAATAACATTGTTATCTCACTAAAATCATCTGACGTAGCTAACATGATTGCTTCTTACCGATTAATGAGTAAACAAACTAATTATCCGCTTCATTTAGGCGTAACCGAAGCAGGAACCAAAGAGATGGGTATTATTAAATCAGCCATTGGTATTGGTTCACTCCTTAGCGATAACATAGGTGACACCATTCGTGTTTCACTTACCGACAACCCCGTGGAAGAGGTATACGCCGCTAAAAAAATACTTAAGGCTTTAGGGCATAAAGGTTATGGACCAAAACTTATCAGCTGCCCAACCTGCGGAAGAACAAAGATCGACTTAATCACCTTAGCAAATCGTATTGAGAATGCAATTAAAGATCTTGATAAGGACATAACCGTCGCAGTAATGGGATGTATTGTAAACGGACCGGGTGAAGCAAGAGAGGCTGATATAGGTATAGCAGGAGGCAACGGAAAAG
>JAZNVP010000023.1:0-19764 GCA_045592865.1 Oscillospiraceae bacterium | reverse complement strand
TAACCTATCGGTTACGTTGTTATAACTGTAACTTGTTGTTATTCCTTCAAAGGTAGCCGAAGACAAGCGTTGATATTGTCCATTACCGGAATCGCCCTCATAAACATATGTTTCGGTATTACCTCTCGAATCGGTATTTGTTATTGTTCTCTCGCCATCGCCCGAATAGGTCGCCGAGGTAACTATTTTGTTACCTTCATCCCTTACCTCTGCTTTTTCTAATATCCACGTGTTTCTATCAACATTACCAAAAGCTAAATCGCCGTTATCATTGCAACTCAGGTATTTATTACCCACAAGCGAAGATGGTTTTAGTTGAATCAAATACTCATAACCTTCGCTAATTTGGTTAAATCTAAACAAAGAATAATTTGAAGAAAGTTTAAAATCATTACTAACTAACGGGACTGCTGTAGTATAGACGAAAACGTCTTTATTCGCAAGCCCTATTGAGTAGTCTCCCGACCCCCGATTAGTGATTACGAATTTCTGCGGTTTCGTTCCACTGCTATCAAAATTCTCCAACGATACCGAAGAGTCAGCGGTGTTTCCGTTTGCTGTTAGGTATTTGCCCGTTGCAACATTCTTAATATAATATTCCTTTCCGTTTACAACGCTACCCGAAAGAAGCTCCGTTGCTGCTGTTTCGGTTTTTGTCGGGTTTCCATTACCATCGACCGTTATTGCTATGCTCTGCCCCGAACTTGAGACAGCACCTACTATCTCGCCTTTATCGTTATATTCATAATAGAAGCCTTGACCTGTAGGATCAATCATGCTTGAGAGGTTGCTGTTAGAGTCAAACTCAAAGCTTGACTCCTGCTCTGCCGCATCAACCGATGACGTGAGATTTCCATTTTCGTCATACTCATAGGTATTCTGATGGCTCTTTATGAGGAAGACATCATCGAAATAGCCGACGTTTGTCTGGTCAAAGTAATATATTTCGAGAGAAATATTTATGTAATTAGCGGGTGCCTTTACGGTGGAAGAAGTGAACTGCCAGGTGTTAACGCCTTCATTGAAGTGAGCCGTTCCGCCCTCGGCTGATACCCAGCTTTCGTCAGTCTTTTGGAAATACACCTTCAGATAGAAGTCTCTTCCGGGGAGAGCATTCGCCTTTGCCCATCCGCCGAAGGAGATAACGTCGCCTGCGGCTCCTGACGTGGTTCCTTCTTTCGAGATATAGGTTTTGGTCTGACCCTCTCCTGCAACGCTGGGCCCTATCTTTATGCTTCGGCTTCCGCTATGCTTTTCATCAGTAGTAAAAACAGATGCATCTTCAAGCTTTTCGAACCATTGAGCCGAGTTGTTGGGGATATATTCAAACGAGGGGTTTGCAATGAGGTTTGCATCTGCAGATGCATTAAGACCGCGAACCATCGTAAGCCCCGTTATATATGCCGCTCCTTTTCCCTCGAACAGACCTATTCTAACCTCAGAAACGCTCTCTCCCAAAGAGAGAGAAACAGTTAGGCTCACTCGTCTGTAGCCGCCGTCTGAAGTGGTGTCGGTGGTTCCCGATACCATATCGGAGCTGAGCGTTCTGCCCGTCGAAGTAATGACCTTAAAGCCTGCTCCGCCTTCGGTTATATTTTCAGCCTTAACGTATGCCGAAACTATATAGCTTCCGCCTGATGGTGCTTCCCAAGGAACTGTAAACATATATTTTGTTGCTTTTTGGTTAGACTCGAACTTAGCCGCCTTATATGCAACAGGGCTTTCAGCATTAACTATGCTGACGCCTTCATAATCGTTTCTTGTGTATTTATAGAAGTTCTTCGAGAATACGCCGTCGACTATATAGTTAAACGCGGGGTTAAAGAATCCTGCGCTCTGGGCAAGTTTATTTTTGGTTATTCCGTCTTCTGAGTTATATCTGCCCGTCGAAACGTTTCCGAACGAGTCATAACAAGAGGACGTTCTTCCATATGCGTCGAACTGGCAGACGGCATATGTGCTGTCATGGAAGGTTGCCTTGGTTTCGTTATACCCGTAACTCATATCGGTTATACCGTAGTATTCGGTTGTGTCGGCAGCTTTAAGGAGAAGCTTGTTTCCGCGCCAGCTTCCCTCGGTATATTCGTAACCTATTTCCAGGGTTTGATCTGAGGCGCTGTCGGAAACTGATACCAGCCTCTTAACTGTGTAAGGTGTAAGAGTTCGCCCGTCTTTTTCTCCCTTATCGTTATAGGAATACGTCGTTTCATATCTCGTTTCATTAACGTATGAAAAGTCTGTATGTGTTCCGTTTGAATAGGTAATTCTGGACAAATAACCGCCGCTATAGGTATAGGTTTCCTGTGTTCTTCCGAAACGGTCTTTAACCGAAGAGAGTCTGCCATCCGAATTATAAACGAGGGTCATAACGGTAGTTCCGTTTAAGCTTATGGTTTTCTTATCATCAGATATTTCGGTGTAGTGTCCGTTCTGCGACGTTATTCTTTTTAAGGTTCCGTCGGCAAGAAACTTATAAACCGTTTTATCCTTAAAGGTTATTTTTTTATTTGCGTAATCAAGTGTCATTCCGAGTCCGTCTTCATCGACCCAAGCGCCGTTGTCCTGTTTGAAATAGTGCTCGGTGCCGTCGCCGTCGGTTAGTTTATAGGTATAAACCGGATCCGGTTCGGTTTTCCCTTCGGGAATGTTCTTCTCTATCTTCGCAAAGATATTAAGGCTCCATCCTTCGCCGAATTTATCGGTGTTTGCATCTAACGAGGAGTTGAAGGTAGCGTCCAGCGACACTCCGCCCAAATTATTGCTATATGAAAGAAGATTATGCGCAAAACTTACCTGTCCCGTGTAGTTATTTATATATGCCGTTCCCGACTGACCGAGAGAAGCGTTCTGATAGGTATAGTAGCCTTCAAGTCCGTTTGTGTTTCGGTATTCGATAATTCCCCAAGGATATGTGTCTGTTGTTGGATATCCGTGGGCTGTTGAAAAGAAATAAACCTGCGTATTGCCGTTATCCGACGGAATTACTTCGTTAACGAGCTTTAGAAGTATTCCTTTATTATCATCGAAATTATTAAGAGCATACCATTTTCTTGTTACGCTCGTTATATCAAAGCGATACTTTCCAGCTTTCGTAACAGTTTGATAATCCATACAGAGACCATACTGTATATTGTTGTTCCCGAAGGTGTTATTCCACGTCGCTCCACCCGACGTCCAACTACCGCCTGTAATTTCATACACGCCGACTTTCAGGTCATTTCCGTAATCAATACTTGAGTTCTCCGGAGTTCCCCCCGTATGCAATTGGAGATATGCCCTAACAACACGGTCTGTCGATTTAAGAAGCGGATGGTTGTCAAACTTAAAAAAGCTTCTCATTCTGTAACCACTCTTATCGATTCCTATGTTGATAAATTCTACCGCATTGTTGTTTTGGTTGTTCGTTTCCGGATGCTCATACACGTATGTTTCATAGTGCCCTAATCTATCATATTCTGTTGAGGTAACAGGGTCCACCGTTACGGGATATGCTCTACCTTCGTCGTCGAGCCACTCACGGCTGACAGAGAGGGTGAGGGTAAATTTATTGTTCTTTTGGTTTGAAATAGAAAGGGTGTAGTCCTCGGTGGAGTTACCCAAAGCGTCATAAACCGCGGGGGCTGAAAACGTGAACACCTCTCCCGTCGTTTCCTCGGTGAAGATAACCGTTTTATCTTCGAGCGAAACAGAATATCCCTTTGCTTTGAATTCATAAACGAACTCGTTCTGAGCCGAATTATCTTTAAGGATAATATTCTCTTTGATCTCTTTTCCGCTTATATGGTATTCGATATCAACTGCGGGGAATATATCTCTGTAGATCGCCGAAGAAACCGCGTTTTTAACGACGGTTTTGTCATCGGTTTCCTCGGGTTCGGTCGATAGAATTTCCATATCGGTCTTTAACTGACCCAAGAGATTCCAGGAAATTTCGTTTCCCTTTCCTTTAATGGAAACGAGCTTTGAGCCGTTCGATTTCTTGGAAAGCTTTATTTTATACTGCGCCTTTTTATTCTCGACCATTCCGCTTTCTTCTGAATCGGAAAGGGAGTTATCTATTTCCCTGTATTCTCCCTCTTCATCGAGGTAATGAACGGGGACGGGATACTGCGCCGCAACGATAGTTCCCATATCTGTATAGAAATATTTTGTGTATTCGTCTCTTTTTTCCTTTATTTCACCGATTATCTCGGCTTCTTGTATCGGTTCTTCATAGCTTTCGACCGTTTCAGAACCCGATAGATCGATGCTTCTTATTTCATCGGCGAGAGCCGTCGGGATAGCCTGAACGAGCATTAATGCTGCCAAAAAGCCCGAAAGCCATTTCGTTATTCGTTTCATTTTCCTTTCTCTCCTTTAATTAAATTCAACTCTGCAAATATTAAAGTTAACTGCAAGACGAAGATCTGTGTTCCAGGTGGTGTCGGCACCCTCAAACTCAAACCTGATAGTGTCGCCTTTCTGGAGGTAGAAGAGTTTAGAATGGGTCAACACTTCGCTTTCATTAAGCGAAAGTTCATCCGAAAAATAGAAGCGTTCGTTGTTTTTATATATTCTGACCTTGGCTTTTGCGATTCTAACGCTTCCGTTAACGTTCTTTATAAAGCCCGGCTCTATCTCCGAAAAAGAGAGCGGATTGAAGGCATACCAATCCGATTCGGGCGCCGTAAAGGTTAGCGTCTGTATGCAATCTTCTCCTTCTTTTCCTATGATCGCCGTTACCGCGTTTTCATTTTCCCCACCTATCTTGAAGGAGCCTCTGAGAAGCTGGTTTTGTCTGCCATCTTCTCCATTATAGTAGGTGTATCCGTAGGTGTAGAGTGCGCCGCCGATAAACGAGCCGTATTGTGTGTCTTTTGCATAACTGTAATACTGATTAAACGGAGTAAAAACGCAGTCTGAAAAGTCGGTTTCATGTTCTTCTGCGGTCGATGCTTCTGAAACGGTGGGTATTCCCTCTGCCGCGTTCATAAGTTCTGTAACGGGACTGTAACAAGTCTTGTTAACAAATACATCCTTCTTAAAATCGGCACCTATCTCAAGGCTGAGCTCAGCTGAGACCGTCTGATATTCCGCCTCCTCGAACCAGTCTGCCGTTGTCGTAAACTCAAACGTCAGAACGTCGTTTTTATTGAGTTCCACCTGAACGTTTTCTATGTAAACATAACGGCTCTCTTTTGTTACAGAATATTCTGCAACGGGGCTCGTATTACTGCCGCTCGTCTTAGAAATCGTCAGCGTAATGTTGTCTGTTGCCGGAAATCTGTCTTCATAATTTCCAAGACGAATACTAAAATAGCTGTCTTGTATGTCATAGGTCGTCTTAACAGGCGCCTTAAACATCATTTTTGCCCCGCAGTTTTCATTTGCAAGTCGGGCGGTCACCGCACCTTTTGAAACCTCAATCGCGGCATATTTATCCCAGTTATAGTTTTGCTTGTTGCCGAAAAGGATAAAGCCGTCCCTATTGCTTATGCAGTTTGCTTCCTGATACTCTCCGAGAGGATATTTTGTTTCAAACGACAAAACGTTTGGTAGCTCCATAAGACCGAGCGGCTCCATCTCAGCTCTGTAGTATTCCTGCATTTCAGCCTTTTGTGTCATAAATATCTCAAAATCAAACTCGACCCAAACGGTCTGGTTAAAGTTATATTCAAACCAAGGCACCGTTGTCGAGGTTTCGAAACAGAGCATTTGACCCTTTTCGAGATAAATGTCTTCTATTTCCTCTATATTTCCCGTCAAATTTGCATTCCCGTTTCCGTCGTCAGCATAGAGGGTAACGTCGGTATAAGTCTGCTCTGTCTGAGGGTTTAGAACCTTAAAGTTTGCGGTGTTTGTTTCAAACTCTTCCGCATAATCACCGAGATCTAATTCAATCGAGGTTTCTCCTTCGTTTTTAAGTCCTCTCGGAACTATATCGTAGTATGCCGAATAAGGTGCAATGAAAACAATTCTGTTTGCCGACCCATCGTTTCCGGTTGCCATTTTAGAGGTAATCGCAGTATCATCCTTCTGAATAGTGAAGGCACAGTATCTATACCAATAGTTATATGCATATTCGCCGATATTTCCTATCGTTACCGCTGTGTCGGTTTCCATTGTTCTGCTCATCGTTAAAAACTGTTCTCTGTAATATGCGGCATCGGGTCGGAAAACACCTGCCGAATAATCGGGAATATCACTGTTAGGAACCACGCTGCCTTTTAAATAGGCTGACGGCTCGTAAACCTCAGTTCCGTCATAGTTCTGGGTCGTATCGTAAGAGATCTTGAAATTACTCTGTAGTGTTATGCTGTTATTGCTAACGTCGTGCCAGGAAGCCGTCGTTGTGGTGGTGAAATATATTTCATCCCCCTCGCATAAAAATACCGTTATGTTTCCCCCGTCGCCCTTTGCGATGTTCGCAGTAGGGGTTTCGGCATCAAGGGTTGCGCTGAACACGGTTTTATTGCTTCTCGTTTCAAATATCTTGAAATCAACCGAATTCTCTCCGAATGCCGAGAGACCTCCGCCAACGCTTAAACTGAGTGAACCGCCGTCATCTATCTGATAGGGAAGAATTGTGTATTCGCCCGTTTCCTCCGCCGTGAAAACAAGGCGGTTTTCACCGCTTGAGGTAACAAGCTTTGAACTCAGAATATCGCTGTCCTCAGAAAAAGCATATGCGCAATAACGCGACCAGTTATTAGGTCCACCGATCGTTGTTCCTCCGATGGTGTAACCGTTCGAACTAATCGAGTTTTTCGCGTCCACGTATGCAGACGAATAATATTTAAACTGCGCTTTAAAAGCCGAGTCCGCGAAATCGACCGTGCCGTCCTCCTTTACTGCTGTTAAAAGCGAAGTTTTTGGATCGTATATTGTCGAATTTTCAGGCAGAGGCGTTGTGTTGGAGCCAAGCGCCAGAAAAACGTAATATCCAACCGATAATATGATTGCAGCCGAAGCCGCAAGCGCTATGATTTTTTTCATTTCATTCATCCTTTCTTCTTGTTAATTTTCTTGTTTTTCTTGGTTTTCCTTATTTTTCGACAAATTCCCCCTTTTTTCTTACCATATTCTTCCATTTAAGGTAATTATATTCCATATTCTTCCATTTGTCAACAACAAAAAAAGACCGTTTTCGGAAAATTCCGAAAACGGTCTTTGATTTGTTTAAAGGTTTTTATTCTTGGACTCGATAAGTTTTTCTATAAACAGCTTATCGAATCTTGAAAGAACGTAGTCCTTTCGGTGAATAATTGCCTCTTTATATATTCTGTTGTTTTCCTCGCAGCTTCTGAGCGTGAGCCCGTATCTCTCCATCAGTTCCTTCGGTATCGGGGATACCCACATAAAGCATTCGGGGTTCTGAGAAAGAAGTTCAAACTGACTTGCCCTCTCAAAAACGAGTATTCTCCGTTTTGAATTATCGGGAAGCTCTTCCTTTCTCACCTCTGCAAACGGAAGGGTCGGAACGTAAGGGTCGGCGTGGGCGATCTCGATATAGTCCTTCAAATCATCGTAGGTTATCTTTTCTTTTTTCGCAAGTTCCGAGTCCTTGCTCATAACGAGAACGTATTTGAACTCCGCCAAAATATCATATGTGAGATTTTTCTCTTCCAGCATCGCCATATAATACTTGGTGTAGTTCTCCGCGAAACGTATAATTCCGAGGTTATAGCCGTCGTCAACGATGTTTTTTATGGTTCGGTGAGAGTTGGTTTCTTTATAGAAGATCTCAACCGCTTCTTCTCTTCCGAGTTCCTTTGAAAACTCGGTCAGGGCTTCGGTGATGTAACTCGCGCGGGAAACCGAAACGGCGAACCTTTTCTTCTTGACCTCTTCGCCGCTGAACATATTTCTTACCGTTTCAACCTCTTTCAAGATATTTTTCGCATAACGGATAAAAACCTCGCCGTCGGGGGTGAGTTTAACCCCCTTGGCGCTACGCTCAAAAATATCGAAACCGAGATCCGCTTCAAGCTCCTTTATTGCTCGGCTAAGGTTCGATTGCCCAACGTAAAGCTTTTCCGAAGCCTTGTTTATGGAACTTGTTTTCGCAACCTCAACGGCATATTTCATATGCAGAAAATTCATAAAATTCTCCCTTATTTAGTATTCGGTAACGCCCTCAAAGATAAGAACGGTGTCGCCCGAGAGAACGAGCCCCTCATCGCTGTAGTTAACCGTCAGATCTCCGCCGCGCACCTTAACCGTGATGTCGGTATTTTTCTTGCAGAAGCCGTTTTTAACCGCCGCCGCAACCGCCGCGGCAGCACCCGTTCCACAGGCAGAGGTCTCTCCGTTACCTCTTTCATACGCCCTCATTTTAAGGGTCGTGGAGTTTATGACCTTAACGAACTCCGTGTTGGTCCTGTCGGGGAAGATCTCGGCATTCTCAAAGAGCGGTCCTATCTCCGTCAGCGGCAGGGTGTCGATATCGCTGCAGAAAACAACGCAGTGCGGGTTTCCAACCGACAGACAGTTAATTTTATATGCCTTACCGCCGATCATAACCTCGCGGTCGATTATCTCGTCTCCCGAAAGTGTGCAGGGAAGACTTGCGGGTGAAAAGTCGGCTTCACCGAGCATAACGCTAACAAAGGAAACCTTGTTTTCTCTTGTATAGAGCTTCAGTTTCTTTATTCCCGCGCTCGTTTCTATTGTGAGCTCGTCGGAATTAACGCGCCCCTTCTCATAAAGAAGCTTTGCCGCCGAGCGAATACTGTTTCCTGCGAGACGGCCCTCGGTCGAGTCGCGGTTGAATATCCTCATCTTTGCATCGGCAACCTGCGACGGCTCTAAAACAACGATACCGTATCCGCCGATGCCCTTGTGTCTGCTGCAAAGTGTAACGCAGAGCGACTCGGGACAAGTAATCTTGCCGTCAAAGTTCAGAACGAAGATGTAGTCGTCGCCCGTCGCTTCCATTTTGGCAAAGTGGAGTTTTTGTCTTTCGCGCCTCATATTGTTAATGTCAACAAGTTCGGTGTTCTTCTGGGTGTATCTTCCCATAATTATATCGGCAAGAACGTTCGCCGTATCAAGCGACGTGAAGGAAGGTATTCCGAGCTGAACCGCGCGTCTGTGGAGCTTGTTGTATTCGTCCATAGTCGAGTCCATCAAAGCGCCCGTATAAACAACGTAGCTTATCTCGCCGCTCTCCATAAAGGGAATAACGCTCTCTGCCCTGCCGTCTTTTGCCACCACCGTCGCCTCTATTCCGAGGCTTCCGATAGTGTTGGCTGTTTCGGGGGTTGCGAAGATGGAAAATCCGCAGTCCGCAAGTTTTTTGGCAAGGGTGATAACCTCGCCTTGATCGTGGCTCGAAACGCTGAGGAAAATTCCCATTCTCGAAGGATCTCCCGAAACCACCATTCCTGCAGAAACAAGACCCTTAAAGAGAGCCTCGTTGAGATTTTTGCCGATTCCCAAGACCTCGCCCGTCGATTTCATTTCGGGTCCGAGGTAGGAGTTAACGTCGCTTAATTTCTCAAAGGAGAAAACGGGCACCTTAACCGTAACGTAAGGCGGTGTTCTGAAAAGTCCCGTGCCAAAGCCCTGATCGCGAAGCTTCTCGCCCACCATGACCTTGGTCGCAAGATCAACCATCGGAACCGAGCTTACCTTGCTTATAAACGGAACTGTCCTCGACGCTCTTGGGTTAACCTCAATAACGTAGAGTTCCCCGTCATAGATAAGATACTGTATGTTGATAAGACCCTTGGTGCCGAGTTCGAGCGCTAACTGGGTGGAACAGCTTGTTATCTTGTCCACCATTTTGTCGTTTATACTGAAAGGCGGATAAACGGCAATCGAGTCGCCGCTGTGAATACCTGCCCTCTCGATGTGCTCCATAATTCCGGGGATAAGAACGTCCTCTCCGTCGGAAATAACGTCGACCTCAAGCTCCGTGCCCATCATATATTTATCAACAAGCACGGGGTTTTCAATACCCGTTTCGAGAATTTTATTCATATAGGTCTCGGTCTCTTTTTCATCGTGGACTATCTTCATATTCTGTCCGCCGATAACGTAAGAGGGTCTCAAGAGAACAGGATAGCCGAGTTCTTTTGCCGCCGCTTTGGCTTCCTTGAGGGTCTTAACGCCCATACCGCGCGGCCTTTTGATGCCGCATTTCTCGAGAAGCTCATCAAACAGTTCTCGGTCCTCTGCCCTGTCGATACTCTCGGCAGAGGTTCCCATAATTTTTATTCCGTTGTCGTTTAAAAACTTCGTGAGTTTAATTGCGGTCTGACCGCCAAACGCCACAACAACGCCCACGGGGTTCTCCCCCTTAATGATGTTCATAACGTCCTCGGGACATAAGGGCTCAAAGTAAAGGCGGTCGGCGGTGTCGTAGTCGGTGGAAACGGTTTCGGGGTTATTGTTAACGATAACCACCTCATAACCTAACTGCTTCAAGGTTAAAACGCAGTGCACCGAGGAGTAGTCGAACTCGATTCCCTGGCCTATTCTTATCGGCCCCGAACCGAGAACCATAATAACCGGCTTTTTGCCCTTAAACTGCTCCGCCTCATTTTCATTTCCTATTCCCGAATAGAAATAGGGGGTCTTTGCTTCGAATTCTGCGGCGCAGGTGTCAACCATTTTATAAACGGGAGAAATTTTTTCGGGAATTTTCTCGCCCGATATTTTTTCGATATCAGAATCGGTGTATCCTAAAATTTTACCCTCTTTATAGTTTTCGGGGGTCAGATTTCCCTTGATTTTGGCTTCATAGTCGGCGAGATTTTTTATCTTTTCTATGAAGAATTTATCAATTTTTGTCACTTTTTGAACCTTTTTAACCGAGATTCCCGCCTTCAAAGCCTCAAAAACGGTGAAAATTCTGCGGTCGTTTATCTCTTCAAGCCGCTCTACGACTGGCTTTTTAGAAATTGGCTCTGCTGCCGAAAGGGTCGAAAGCCCTATCTCCGCCCCTCTGACCGCCTTCATCAGCGCCGCTTCAAAGTTCTGACCGATTGCCATAACCTCGCCGGTTGCCTTCATCTGCGTTCCGAGAGTTCTCGAAGAGCCTTGGAATTTCTCGAACGGCCACTTGGGGAATTTTACCACAACGTAGTCGATCGAGGGTTCGAAGCAGGCGGTCGTTTTGCCTGTTATGTCGTTCGATATCTCCCAAAGGTTATAGCCAAGCGCGATCTTGGTCGTTACCTTGGCTATCGGGTAGCCCGTTGCCTTGGAAGCGAGTGCCGAAGAGCGCGAAACACGGGGGTTGACCTCTATAACAAAGTATTCCATTGAATCGGGATTTAGTGCGAACTGACAGTTGCAGCCACCGATTATTCCGAGTTCGGTTATTATCTTCATTGATGCCGAGCGGAGAAGCGAATACTCCTTTGGAGAAAGGGTAAGCGCGGGTGCCACGACGATCGAGTCGCCGGTGTGGACTCCCACGGGGTCGACGTTCTCCATCGAGCAGATGGCAATACAATTGCCCTCTGCGTCTCTCATGGTTTCAAACTCTATCTCCTTATATCCGAAGATATATTTCTCAACGAGTATCTGACTGATGGGAGATACGTCAAGTCCGATTTTTGCCGCAACGCGCATTTCTTCCTTATCGTAAGCCACGCCGCCGCCACCGCCGCCTAAAGTAAAGGCAGGACGGATTATAACGGGGTAGCCTATTTTTTCCGCCGCTTCGAGCGCTTCCGTCAGCGTGTTTGCTATTTCCGAGGGAATTGAAGGTTCCCCTATTTTTTCCATTGTTTCCTTAAAAAGTTTTCGGTCTTCGGCGCGGTCGATAGCATCGGTGTTTGTGCCGATAAGGCGCACACCAAAGCGGTCGAGAACACCCGACTTTTTAAGCTGCATAGCAACGGTGAGGCCGGTCTGACCGCCAAGTCCTGCGAGAAGGCTATCGGGTCTTTCCTTTTCGATTATTCTTTCAACGGTTTCGGCGTTAAGGGGCTCGAGATAAATTTCATCTGCGAACACCTTGTCGGTCATAATGGTTGCGGGATTGGAGTTAACGAGAACAACGTTTACTCCCGCTTCCTTTAAAACGCGGCATGCCTGCGCACCTGCATAGTCGAACTCTGCCGCCTGACCTATAACTATAGGGCCCGAGCCGATTACCAAAACCTTTTTTATGCTATTATCCTTGGGCATTATTTTCCGCCCCCTATCATATCTAAAAACATATCATAGATAAACCCTGTGCTGCGGGGATCTTCGCTCGTTTTTGGATAGAACGCAACCGAAAGCGCCTTTTCCTCATTATAGATAACTCCCTCAACACTGTTATCGTTGACGTTATAAAACTCTACTTTTCCTTGTTTAAGATTTTCTGCCACATAAGAGTGGTTCTGATGGGTGATATACGCCTTTTCACTATCCGCTTGTTTTACGGGATAATTATCTCCCCTATGCCCCGATTTTAGTTTTACTATATCGGCGCCGAGGGAACAAGAAAGAATAAGGTGCCCCAGACCTATGGCAAGTATCGGCTTTATGCCGAAAAGTTTCTTTGCGGTGGTTATTGCGCCCTCGTAATCAAACTCGCCCTCGGCTCCCGACGACAGAACAATAAAATCTGCCGACGAATTTAAAAGCTCTTCCGCCGTTACGGTTTTCGGGAAAATCTTTAAAGAAACTCCGCGGGACAAAAGTTCATTTTTGATGCTGTTTTTTAAACCCAGATCTATTACTGCCGCGGTATATTTCTCGTTCTCTGCTTTGGCGGTGTCACGCTTACCCTCATACTTGGGTGCCGTTTTAGTTAAAGGATAATCTTTTTTATCGCTTATTGCCGCCTTCATCGTTCCTTCTTTTCTGATGATCGATGCTATCTCTCGGGTATCGACCCCCGAAATTGCTACAATTCCTCTCTCCTTTAAATACTCAGGTAAAGTTAGTTCCATTCTGAAATTAGAGCCCAGAGAACAAACTTCCCTTGCAACAAAGCCGCCGCAGGAAACTTCGCTTTCAGCGTCCTTTCTGTTGACCCCGTAAGCTCCCGTTACAGAAAATGTGTTAACGACTATCTGCCCCGAAAAAGCGGGGTCGGTTACGGTTTCGGTATAGCCGCAGACCGAGGTATTAAACACTATTTCGCCCGAAAATGAACCCTCTGCACCTATAAGTTCACCCTCAAACACCTTTCCGTTTTCTAATATAAGGTATCCCTTTTTCAACCTTTATCACCAGACCTTTAATTATCCCTAAATTTGAAAGTATCGCGAACGGACGACCGCTCACGATAACCTTCTTAATCTATCATTGCAGCCATAACTGCTTTTATTGTGTGCATTCTGTTTTCTGCTTCGGGGAACACTACCGATGCTTCACTTTCGAACACCTCGTCGGTAACCTCAAAGCAGTTTCTTCCGAACTTTTCGCCCATCTCTTTTCCGATCTCGGTCTTCATATCGTGGAAGGAAGGAAGACAGTGCATAAATATTGCCTTTTCTCCCGCCATTTTCATAACCTCGGAATTTACCTGATAGGGAGAAAGTTCATTAACTCTCTCGACCCATACCTCTTCGGGCTCTCCCATAGAAACCCAAACGTCCGTGTAAACAACGTCGGCGCCCTTAACGTCCTCAAGGCTTTCAGAAAGGGTTACGCTTCCGCCGCTTTCTCTTGCTATACTTTCGCAGGTTTTAACAAGCTCAGGGTCGGGAAAATATTTTTTCGGCGCGATGCCGACAAAATCGAGGCCCATCTTGGCGCAACCCACCATCAAGGAATTACCCATATTATATCTGCAATCGCCCATATAAACGAACTTTATTCCTTTAAGGTGACCGAAATGCTCCTTAACGGTTAAGAAATCTGCAAGAATCTGAGTTGGGTGGAATTCGTTGGTGAGCCCGTTGAAAACGGGAACCGACGAATACTTTGCAAGTTCTTCGACTATCTCCTGACCGTAGCCGCGGTATTCGATACCGTCAAAGATGCCCGAAAGCACCCTTGCCGTGTCGGCAATGCTCTCTTTCTTACCTATCTGCGAACCCTTGGGATCAAGGTAAACGGTGTGCATACCGAGGTCATACGCCGCTACGTCAAAGCTGCATCTTGTTCTTGTGCTTGTCTTTTCAAAAATGAGGGCAACGTTTTTTCCCTCACATAATTTATGAGGAATGCCCTTTTTCTTTTTCTCCTTAAGTTCTGCGGCAAAATCTATAAGATACTCTATTTCTTCTGCCGAAAAATCAAGAAGCTTTAAAAAATCTCTTCCCTTAAGATCCATTTTTATCACCTATAAAACCTTTGCTAAAAACGACTGAAGCCTCTCACTCTTAGGATTGTCGAATATCTCTTCGGGGGTTCCCTCTTCGAGAATAACTCCCTCGTCGATAAACACAACCCTTGATGAGACCTCTCTTGCAAAGCCCATTTCGTGAGTTACGACTACCATCGTCATACCGTCTTTTGCGAGTTCCTTCATAACGTCGAGAACCTCACCGACCATCTCGGGATCGAGCGCACTTGTCGGCTCATCGAAAAGCATAACGTCGGGGTTCATACAAAGAGCGCGGACTATTGCGACCCTCTGCTTCTGACCGCCCGAAAGCTGAGACGGATAGGAATCGGCTCTATCGTCAAGCCCTACTCTTTTAAGAAGCGCCATCGCTTTTTCGTTTGCCTCTTCTTCTGTGAGTTTCAGAAGCATTTTAGGAGCAACGGTCATATTCTGGAGAATTGTCATATGGGGGAAAAGGTTGAACTGCTGAAAAACCATTCCCATCTTCATTCTGTGTCGGTTTAAATCTACCTTGGGTTTACAGAGATCTTCGCCCTCGAAGATTATCTCGCCGCCGTTCGGAACCTCAAGCATATTAAGGCAACGAAGAAAGGTTGACTTGCCCGAGCCCGAAGCGCCGATAACGCAAACAACGTCGCCTTTATTTATATCGATATTCAGTCCTTTAAGAACTTCCATACCCTCAAAAGATTTAGTTAAATTCTTAACGCTTATCACTCTTGCGAAGCCTCCTTTCAAACACACTGAGAAGCCTTGTTAAAAGCACAACGCTTAATAAATAAACAAGTGCTACCGCCACTAAGGGATTGACCGCATCATACGTATTGTTTCTGATAAGGTTTCCCGCTCTTGTGAGGTCGGTAACGGCAACGTAACCTGCAACCGAAGTCTCTTTAAGGAGCGCGATCATTTCGTTTCCTATAGCAGGGAGAATATTTTTAATTGCCTGCGGGAAGATTATCTTCCACATTGTTTGCATCTTGGACATTCCGAGGCTTCTTCCTGCCTCCATCTGACCCTTATCGACCGCCAGAATACCGCCGCGGACAATTTCCGCCATATATGCGCCCGAGTTGATGCCGAAGGTTATAATACCGACAACAACACCGTCCGCCGCCTTTAATATTACGAAATAGAAGATAAGAAGAAGCACAACTACCGGTATGCCTCTGACTGCGGTTACGTAAAAATCGCAGATATATTTTATCGGCTTTAACGCCTTTTTATCCTCGGCAAAATATTTGACGACAGCAACGACCGTTCCGAGCACTACGCCTATCGCGAGGGCTCCAACAGTTATGATGAGGGTGTTTTTAAAGCCGTCTACGAGCATCATATAACGGTCTTGTTCGATAAAGGTTTTATAAAGCTTATCAAACCACGCCTCAAAAAAGTTCAAGAAATTAAACATTTTTTATCCTTTCAACAATCATAATAACGACCGCAACGGGAGCGCTGAAATAAGCACTCCCGTTTTGCAGTTTAAAAAATTTTTATTTTGTGTCGGGGGAAACCCAGGGCTCTTCGTATTTCTCGAAGATCTTTTCAACGGTTCCGTCAGCCATATGCTTTTTAAGAGACTCGTTAACTGCTTCAACGAGAGTATCGCTTCCCTTTGCAAAAGCGAATGCATAGGGCTCCCTTGTCATAGCCTCGTCTAAAACCTTGGTCTTTCCGTTCTGCTGAGCAGAAAGAGCGATTGCAACTGCATTATCAACTACCCAAGCATCAACCTTGCCGCTTGTGAGAGCACTTGCTGCATCGTTGTTAGCGGTGAATGCGCTTACCTCATAACCCTCAGACATACAATAGTCTTCAGCGGTTGTTCCTGTCTGAACTGCTATTTTCTTGCCTGTAAGGTCTGCTTTTCCTTTGATATCGCTGTCAGCCATAACAACGATTGCCTGAGAAGCAAGGAAATAAGCATCGGTGAAATCTGCGTTTTCTTTTCTTTCGTCGGTTACGGTGATACCCGAAACGCCAACGTCGAATTTACCTGCCTGAACGCCGGGGAGAACCGATTCAAAGTCCATCTGCTCGATAACGAGTTCAACGCCGAGGTCTTTTGCTACAAGTTCCATAATTTCAACTTCAATACCAACAACCTTATCACCCTCAAGATACTCGAAGGGAGGAAAGTCGGGGCTGGTTGCCATAACTAATTTACCTGATTTCTGAATATCCTCTAAAGATTTTGCAGAAGAACATCCTGCGAAAGAGGTGAGCACAACTACTGCTGCAACAACTACTGCTGCAAGTTTAAGTAACTTTTTCATTTTAATTTTCTCCTTTTAAATAATTTGTTATATAGTTTATTTGTTTATTAACAGACTCTTTACCGGTGGAGCCCTCAGATATTCTTTTTTCGATACACGCCGCGAGAGATATCTCTTCATACAGGTCGTTCGAGAAAAGTTCACTGTGAGCCTTATATTCAGCAAGAGTCAAGGTTTCAAGAATTTTATTCTTTTCTATACATTCTCGGACTATTTCGCCGACTATTTTATAAGCCGAGCGGAAAGGAAGCCCTTTCTTAACAAGATAATCTGCAAGGTCGGTTGCATTTATAAAGCCTCTTTGCGCCGCCGAGAGCATATTCTCCTTTAAGACCTTCATGGTCTTTATCATCGGCGAGAAAACCATAAGACAGTTCTTAACGGTATCAATGCTATCAAAGAGAGGTTCTTTATCCTCCTGCATATCCTTGTTATATGCAAGTGGCAGTCCCTTTAAAACCGTGAAGAGCGATATCATATCGCCATAGACCCTGCCCGTTTTTCCTCGGACTAACTCTGCCATATCGGGATTTTTCTTCTGCGGCATTATCGAGGAACCCGTTGAAAAACTATCGTCAAGCTCTATGAACTTGAACTCCCAGGACGACCAAAGGATTATTTCCTCGGAAAACCTTGAAAGATGCATCATCAGAATTGAGAAGGCACTCATTATTTCGAGGCTGAAGTCTCTGTCCGACACACTGTCCATACTGTTTTTCGTTATATCCGAAAAACCTAAAAGCTCTGCTTCTCGTCGTCGGTCGGTGTTATAGGTGGTTCCCGCTAAAGCACAGGCACCTATCGGCGATTCATCGGCTCTCACAAGAGCATCTTCAAGTCTTCCGATATCCCTCTTAAGCATCATTTCATATGCTAAAAGGTGATGCGCGAAAAGAACGGGTTGGGCTCTTTGAAGATGCGTATACCCCGGCATGATAGCATCGGTGTTTTCCTTTGCTACCGAGAGGATACTCTCCATAAGATCCTTTATAAGCTCAATCACCTTCGGAATTTCATCCTTGATATAAAGCTTTGTATCAAGAGCTACCTGATCGTTTCTCGATCGGGCGGTGTGGAGCTTCTTTCCATCGTCCCCTATCATTTTGGTGAGGAGCGCTTCAACGAACATATGAATGTCCTCAGCGTTGGGATCTACGGGGATCTCTCCGCTCTCAATGCCCGAAAGAATCTTTTCAAGACCGCTTTTTATATTCAGTTTTTCTTCTTCGGTTATTATCCCCTGCCCCGAGAGCATTTCTGCATGGGCTATCGAGCCCATAATATCCTGACGATACATTCTCTGATCGAACCCGATAGACGAATTGAAATCATCGGCAATCTCGGCGGAGTTGGAAGCAAACCTTCCTGCCCACAACTTTTCCATTTCAAAAATCAGTCTTTCTTTAAGATTGTAGTAACATATTATCACCAAATGAATAAATATGCAAGAGTTTTTTATAAAAAAGTTGAAATTTTTTTAAATTTTATCAAATCAAACAAAACAAACGGCTATATTTTATCCCGTTTTCCACAATTATGTATAAAATATGCATATTTTTGTATTTTTATGCAACAGTTTATGCATAAACACCCGAGCACCAGGTGAGTGCTCGGGTGTTTTTTAATTATCAAGCGAGGTTAAATCTTCATAGCTTTCTCTTCTGACTGCGACGTAGTCGGCCCCGCCCCTTAACATTACAACGGGCGGACGCGGAATTCTGTTATAATTGGAAGACATTGAATAGTTATAGGCGCCCGTTGTTAAAACGGCAATGCGGTCTCCCCGCTTTACGTTTTCGGGGAGCAGGACGTTTTCGGCAACAAGGTCGCCGCTCTCACAGCATCTACCCGCAAGTGAACAGGACATTTTCTTTTCATTCTTATCCTTTGCCGCCATAACGGTATATTTCGCTTTATACATTGCATAGCGGATGTTGTCGGTCATTCCGCCGTCAACCGAAACGTAGTTGATAAACTCGGGGATTTTCTTGACCGAACCGACGGTGTAGACCGTCATACCCGCATCGGCAACGATGCTTCTTCCGGGTTCAAAACAGATCTCGGGCATTTCTATGCCGAGGTCCTTGCATTTATTTCTAACAAAGAAACCTATCTGCTCTATATTAGACTTTATATCCATATCGGGTTGACTCTCGAGATAGCGAACTCCAAAGCCGCCGCCAAGGTCAAGTTTTTCTGCCAAGAAGCCGTATTTTTCCTTAACAGACGCGATAAAGCCCAGCATTACTTCGGCGGTGAGGAGAAAGACCTCAGAGTCGAACACCTGCGAACCGACGTGGCAATGGAAGCCAACGAGTTTTACGTGTTTTAAGGAAAGGGCGGTTTTAACGATTTTATCTGCCGCACCCGTTTCGATAGCCGAGCCGAACTTTGAATCGACCTTGCCCGTTGAGACCGCCGCAAAGGTATGGGGGTCTATACCGGGGGTTATTCTGAGAAGAACCTTTTGTTCTATCCCCTTTTCCGACGCGTTCTGCTCTATCGAATAAAGTTCCTCTTCGTTATCGGCAACGAAATAGCCAACGCCTTTTTCTATTCCGACTCTTATATCCTCATCGGTTTTATTGTTGGAATGGAAATATGCATTACAAAGGGGAAACCCTGCCTTTTCGGCGGTGAAGACCTCACCGAGCGACACGACGTCGATCCCCATTTCTTCCTCTTTCATAATTTCATAAATTCTTTTAAAGGAAGCCGCCTTCGAGGCATATAAAACGTTGCCCTTTTCGCCGAAGGCGTTTTTTACTGCCGCTTTATAGCATCTCACCTTTTCTCTTATTCTGTTTTCGTCCATAAGATAGAGAGGGGTTCCGTATTTATCCGCCATTTTTTCGGCGCTGACACCCGCAAACAAAAGGTTCCCGTCTTTATCCCTCGATATGTTTTTACAAATAAAGTTTTCCATTTTAAACCTCATTAAAGCATTTTTGCTCTGAGTTCTTCGTCCGACAGGTTAAGAAGATCTCTCGGCGCTATATCGAACACCGTTCTCGCGCCCTTTTCTCCTCTGGCTTGTATCTTTTTAACCGCACGGGCATACGCCACGAGAGCCGACGCGGTGAACTCGGGGTTGGAATCGAGTTTTAAACTATACTCGATAACGTGATTATTTTCGCCCTCCATGCCCGTTTTTCCGCTTCTCAAGACACAACCGCCGTGGAAAAGTTTCGAGTGGTTTTCCCTAAGTTCTTCTGCCGAAACAAAATTAACGGTGGTTTCGTAATCCGCAAAGTAGTTGGGCATTTC
>JAZNVP010000022.1:0-44504 GCA_045592865.1 Oscillospiraceae bacterium | reverse complement strand
GCTCTGCCGTCAGCAGTTTTGAGGCTGAAAAGACCGACAATACCAACCCTTTCGCAGTTACCTTTTGCGATAACCTTTTCGTCGGTCATATCAATGAGCTGATATTTCATTGAAGAACTTCCTGCGTTGATAACTAAGATTTTCATTTTTGTTTCCCCCAATGTATTGAAATATTTATTAAACTATATTAAAATTACCATATAATAATATAGTATACTTTTACAGAGTTTGCAAGAGTTTTTTAGAAAAGGAGAAACTAATGCTTGGCGGAATAGTGGCAGAATTCAATCCCTTTCATAACGGGCATAAATATTTAATAGATAAAGCGCGTGAAAACTGCGACGGGGTCGTTGCGGTTATGAGCCCTAACGTCTGTCAGCGGGGTTCTTTTTCGGTTTACGATAAGTGGAAAAGGGCACTTGCGGCGGTTGCAGAGGGGGTAGACCTCGTTGTTGAACTGCCATCGGGAGCGGCGATTTCTGCGGCACCCGATTTTGCAAAAAGTGCCGTCGAAATTCTTCTTTCTCTCGGGATAGAGGCGCTTGTGTTCGGAACCGAGTGCGAAAGCGTTGAAAAACTTCTTAATGCCCAAAAGGCGCTAAAGAAAGCCGAAGAGTCAGGCTCGGTCAAAGAAGCCTTAAAGGAAGGTAAAAGTTATCCTCGCGCCCTTTCGGAAAAACTCGGGGAAGACCTTTTAACCCCCAATAATATATTAGCGCTTGAATATATAAAAAATTTGCCGAAAAACGTCCGACCGATCGCGGTCAAGAGGGTGGGCGCTTCCCATGACGGCGAAAGCACAGACGGAATTTTTGCCTCGGCTTCCTTTATAAGAGCGCTCTCACGGGAAGAGGGCGAAAAATTTATCCCCGAGAAAGCAGCACGGGTGTTTTCGGAATGCGAAAAATTCCCCGAAAAACGCGCCGAAGAGGTTGTGTTTTCTTATCTTAAAAGGCTTTCTCCCGAGGAGATAAAAAAAGCGCCCGGCGTTTCCGAGGGGCTTGAAAACCGAATTAAAGAGGCGCTTAAAAACTCTTCCGGCTTCGAAGAATTAAAGGAAAAGATAAAAACCAAGAGATACACGATGGCAAGAATAAGAAGAATTCTGACGGCGCTGTTTTTAAGGATAGAAAAGGGCGATGAAAGGCCGCAGTATATAAGGGTTCTTGCCTTTAATGAAAAGGGAAGAGAAATTCTCGCGTCGGCAAAGAAAAGTTCTCCTCTTCCGATAATAACGGCGCTCGGCGACGCGAAAAAAATATCCCCCGCCGCCGAAAAACAGGCGGAAAAAGAGGCTTTTTGCACCGATATGTATAACCTTATCGCAAAAAAAGGCGTTCCCGACGGGGAAGACTTTCGTTTCTCGCCCGTTCCTTTTAACAAATAGGAAAAAATTTCATATTATATAAAAGAAAAATATTCTCTCTGTGATGATTAAACAGATTAAAGCTGCCAAAAATATAATCAAAGAAACTAAAAACGGAGAGGATAAAAATGACGGTTAAACGCGGCGAGCTTTATTTTGCAGATTTAAGTCCGGTTGTGGGGTCTGAGCAGGGCGGAATAAGACCCGTTCTCATCGTTCAGAACGACGTTGGAAACAGATATAGCCCAACGGTTATTGCGGCGGCAATAACAAGTCAGAAAGAAAAGGCAAAGCTCCCGACCCACATTGAACTTGATTCGCCCGAAAGCGGCCTTATGAAAGATTCTGTGGTGCTTTTAGAGCAGATAAGAACACTTGATAAGCGTCGGCTGCGGGAAAAAATGGGCTTTCTTGATGAAAAATCAATGGAAAAGATTGATAGAGCGCTTTCTATCAGTTTTGGACTGAACTCCATCGGCAATATTACATAACTGCCGATGAAAAAAGGCGAGGAAAATTCCTCGCCTTTTTTTATATTCTTTTCTGGAGAATCGGAACGTATTTTTCTCTGAACTCAGAGAAGGTCCCGTTTTCGAGTTCCTCTCGGATTCTTTCCATAAGCGTGTTATAAAAATGAATGTTATGCGAAACAAGAAGGCGCATACCGAGCATTTCTCCGCTCTTTAAGAGGTGGCGAAGATAACTGCGCGTGTATCTTCGGCAGGCAAGACAGTCGCACTTATCGCTGATGGGACCGGGGTCGGTCTTATATTTTTCGTTGTTTAAATTAACGGTGCCGTCCCAGGTGAAAAGATAACCGTGACGCGCATTGCGTGAAGGCATAACGCAGTCGAACATATCAACGCCCCTGTAAACACCTTCGATAATGTTAACGGGGGTGCCAACGCCCATAAGATAACGGGGCTTGTGGACGGGCATTATGGGTTCAACCGCCTCGATGGTCTCATACATTTCTTCTGCCTTCTCGCCAACCGCAAGTCCGCCGATAGCATATCCGTCGAGGTCGAGTTTAACGATATCTTCCATATTCTTTTGCCTTATATCCTTAAAGGTGCAGCCCTGGTTAATTCCAAAAAGGAGCTGCTTTTTGTTGAGGGTATCGTGAAGAGAATTAAGGCGCTCCATTTCTTCCTTGCATCTGTAAAGCCAACGGACCGTTCTCTCGGCGGAGGCCTTGGAATATTCGTATTCGGCGGGCATTCCAACGCATTCATCGAACGCCATCGCAATTGTGGAAGCGAGGTTAGACTGCACCCTCATGCTCTCTTCGGGGCCCATAAAAATCTTTCGCCCGTCGAGATAGGAAGCAAAGGTAACGCCTTCTTCACTTATTGTTCTTGTATCAGAAAGGGAAAACACCTGAAAGCCGCCCGAGTCTGTGAGAACGGGAAGCGGGAAGTTCATCATTGCGCGAATTCCGCCCATCTCTCTGACAACTTCGTCGCCGGGGCGCAGGTGGAGATGATAGGTGTTGCAAAGACCTATCTGGCAATGTTCGTTTATAAGATCGTCGCCCGAGAGGCCGCCTTTAATGGCGCCTTGGGTTGCAACGTTCATAAAACAGGGGGTCTTAACAACACCGTGAACGGTGGTTATTTCGCCGAGTCTTGCGGCGCCCTCTTTTTTAATAAGTTTAAACATTTTTACCTCTTTTTATCATTTTTTATTAGTTTTTTACACAATAAACATCGCGTCGCCGAGGTTTACAGTATATGTGAAAAGAACTTTTATAATCTGTCGGCGAAGCCGACACCTTACCTCTTCACTATTACCTCTTACTTCTTACCTGCTCATCCTTTATAGGATGAGCATCGCGTCGCCGAAGCTGAAAAAGCGGTATTTTTCTTCAACCGCGGTCTTATATGCCTTCATTGTATTATCATACCCGAGCATTGCGCTGACTAACATAATAAGGGTGCTTTCGGGGAGATGGAAGTTCGTGATAAGCGCGTCTGCAACCTTGAATTTATAAGGGGGATAGATAAAAATATCGGTGTCTCCCGACTGTTTTTCAAGCTCGATATCTTCCGAAAAAGCCGACTCAAGCGTTCTGACGCTCGTTGTTCCCACCGCGATGACCCTGCCGCCTTTTTTCTTGGTTTCTTTAATTTTTTCGGCGGTTTCGTCCGGCACGAAAAAGTGCTCGGAATGCATTTTGTGGTCGGTGATTATATCCTCTTTAACGGGACGGAAGGTGCCGAGACCTACGTTCAGGGTCACGAAAGCGGTTTCGATGCCGCTGTTTTTAAGTTCTTTCAGCATCTCGTTTGTGAAATGAAGGCCTGCCGTTGGCGCCGCCGCCGAGCCGAGATCTTTGGCGTATACCGTTTGGTATCGGTCGTTATCTTCTAAAGGTGCGGTTATATAAGGGGGAAGAGGCATCTTGCCGAGGCGGTCGAGAATTTCATAGAAGTTTCCTTCGAATGAAAAGCGGATAATACGGTTTCCGTCCGCTAAAACATCTTCAACCGTTCCGAAGAGAACCGAACCGACCGAAAGTTTTGCGCCGACCTTTAACTTTTTGCCGGGTTTTACTATCGCTTCCCAGAGGTCGTTCCCGAGCTGCTTTAAAAGAAGCAGTTCGCCGCCCGTTTTTCTGCCCTCTATCTCGCAGAAAAGACGGGCAGGGATAACCTTGGAGTCGTTCATAACGAGAAGGTCGCCCTCTCTGAGAAACTCTCTGAGGTTATAAAAATGGGAGTGGGTGATCCCGCCGTTTTCTCTATTTGCAACCAAAAGCCTTGAAGAGTTTCTGGGCTCTACGGGTGTTTGCGCTATAAGGCTTTCGGGAAGGTCGTAATAAAAATCTGATTTTCTGAGCATTTTCGTCCCCCATGGGTTTTTTACATATTATATGTCAAAATTTCACAAAAGGCAAGAATAATCACCTATTTATGAAAATTGAATATAATGTTTTAAAGATTTTCGGGGAGGGATAATATTGAGAGAACTTTTTAAAGGGAGTGCGGTGGCGCTTATAACTCCGTTTAAGGAAGACGGGGGAGTAAACTTCATAAAACTCAGAGAGCTTATAGAAAGGCAGATAGAAGCGGGAACCAAGGCTGTTTTGGTCTGCGGAACGACGGGCGAGGGCTCGACCCTTACCGACGGGGAGTTTAAGAAGATAATTAAAGAGGCGAAAAAGGGGACGGACACACGAGTCCCGCTTCTTGTCGGGGCGGGGAGCAACAACACGCTTCGGTCGGTTGAAAAGGGAAGGATAGCGGCATCGGTAGGTGCCGACGCGGTTTTACAACTTACGCCATTTTACAACAAGACCAATACGGGTGGGGTGCTTCGGCATTTTGAGGTTATTGCCGAAAATTCTCCCGTTCCCGTTATTATTTATAACGTTCCCTCGCGAACGGGCTACGATATTCCCGTTTCTGCGGTTAAAGAACTGAGTTTGCACCCTAATATAATAGGTATAAAAGAGGCGTCATCTGATATTGAGAAAACGGCGGCTATTCTATCAAGCTGCTCGAAAGACTTTTCTCTATATTCGGGAAACGACGGGCAGATACTTCCCGTGCTTTCGCTTGGAGGGAAAGGGGTCATTTCGGTTGCGGCTAATATAATTCCTAAAGAAATTCAATATATTTGCGAAAAAGTTTTTTCGGGAGACGTTTTTGGTGCTGCGGACATTCAACTTAAATATTTTAAACTTATAAAAACGCTTTTCTGCGAGGTGAACCCGATACCCGTTAAAGCGGCAATGAACATATTGGGGGAAAAGGTTGGAGAGACGAGACTTCCTCTTTATCGGCTCGGGGAAGAAAATTTTATAAGGCTTTCGGCGGTTATCAAGGAACTCAGAAGGAAAGAAAAACATAAATAGGCCCCTGAAAGAATATAATCTTACATAAACTTAAGGGGGAATGAGTTTGAAAAGGGCGGTTTCTATTACACTCATACTTGTGTTCATTTTCTCGGTTTTTCCAAGGGTGAGCGCCGAAGAGTTTGACGTTACGGCTTCGTCGGCGGTGCTTATAAACGTTGGAGGAGAAATAATCTGGGGCAAAAACGAAAACGAGAAACTGCCCGTTGCGAGCACAACCAAAATTATGACGGCACTTCTTGCTTCAGAGACGGAAAATCTATACGAGGACACCCCCGTGTCTCCCGAGGCGATCAAGGTTGAGGGAACCTCTATGGGTCTTAAAGAGGGGGATAGGGTGTCTTGTTACGACCTTATTGTCGGAATGCTTCTTTCTTCGGGAAACGATGCGGCTAATGAAGCGGCAAAAAGAATATCGGGGAGTCTTTCGGCGTTTTCCGACCTTATGAACGAGAGGGCTAAAGAAATCGGTATGAAAAACACCAATTTCGTTACCCCTTCGGGACTTCACCACGAAGAGCATTACAGCACGGCTTACGACATGGCGCTTCTCGGTGCCGCTTCTCTCGAAAATCCTCTTTTCAGATCGGTCTGTTCCTCTAAAAGCATAACGATCTCCTACGGTTCTCCGCCATATCGGAGGACCCTTTATAATCACAACAAGCTGCTCACGATGGGGGACGGGTATATAGGTATAAAAACGGGATACACCAGAAAGGCGGGAAGGTGTCTTGTTTCTGCCTGTGAAAGAGAGGGCGTGGTGCTCATAGCGGTGACTCTCAAGGCTTCTAACGATTGGGAAGAGCATCAAAAACTTTACGATTACGGTTTTTCTCTGTTAAAGGAAAAGACTTGCCCGAGAGAAGAATTTTCTTTAAGGGTTTACGGGGGAGATAAAGAGAATTTAAAGGCCTTTTCGGCAGAGGAAAGGTTTTACTTTTCGGGAGAAGAACCCATAAAAAAGGTTTTTCTTCCCGAGGGGGTCTATGCTCCCGTCAAAAAGGGCGATAAGATAGGCTCGGTTTCATACTTTTCGGGGGATAAGGAGATCTACAGTGCACCCATAACCGCGGGAGAGGATATAAAGGCAAAAGAAAAGGCTCCGTCCTTATTTAAAAGGCTTATAGATTTTTTTTGCAAAATTTTCAAACTCGAATAATTTTGCTTGACATAACGGGGTGTTGTGATATATAATATATCCTCGTAGGATTGTCCGACAATCTGTAATCTTGTAATTAAGGAGGGCTGAATAATGTTACAGACTTATCAACCGAAAAAGCGTCAGAGAAAAAAAGAGCACGGTTTTAGAAAGAGAATGGCTACCAAGAACGGTAGAAAGGTTTTGGCTCGCAGAAGAGCAAAAGGCAGAAAGGTTTTAACCTACTGATAAAAAGCGGCCACATTTATTGTGGTCTTTCTTTTTTAGAGGTGTGTTTTTTTGGAAATAATAAAACAGAACCGTGATTTTTTAAGAATTTTTCATAAAGGCAAAAGCGCGCCTGCCTCAACTTTGGTCGCTTACTCTCTGAGAAGCAGATATGAAGGCAGGTTTGCCGTTGTTGCGGGGAAAAAGGTTGGCGGTGCGGTTCAGAGAAACCGCGCGAAAAGACTTTTACGCGCCGCCTTTCGCGAAATTCTTAAAGAGAACCAGATAAAAAGAAAAACCGACTTTATCTTTGTTGCCAGAAGCGGCATTCACCTGAAGAAGATGTGCAGGGTGAAAGAGGACATGTTAAAATGTCTTAAAAAACTTGAAGTTATATGAAACGAATTGTTTTGGCGCTTATATCTTTTTACAGAAGATTTATTTCACCTCTTAAAAAACCGTGTTGCAGGTTTTATCCGACCTGCTCTGCTTATGCCTTAGAGGCGGTGGAAAAGCACGGGGCGTTAAGGGGATCTAAACTTGCGGTTAAACGGATTATTCGTTGTAATCCTTATCATAAAGGCGGGTATGACCCGGTTCCCGAGGTTTACCCCAAAAGGAAAGGAAAGTAAAACGTTATGTCAGGTATTTTTGAAATTTTCGCAGTGCCTTTCGGATGGATAATGTGGCTTTGCTATGAGGTTATTAAGAATTACGGCATTGCGCTTATCGTGTTTACTGTTATAACCAAGCTTTTGTTTTTACCTCTTTCGATAAAGCAGCAGAAGAATTCGGCTAAGATGGCATATTTTAAGCCGAAGATGGATGCTATTCAGAAGAGGTATGCAAAAAATCAGGAGAAAATGAACGCGGAGCTTCAGAAGCTTTATCAGGAAGAGGGATACAACCCCATGTCAGGCTGTCTTCCCACCCTTATAACCTTCCCTGTTCTTCTCGGCGTTATCGGTGTTGTTTACAGACCCTTAACCCACATTCTTCGTTTCTCGACCGAAACCATCAAGGGTCTTGCAGAGATAGCAGGGGGCTTTGTTGATGCGAGTTCGAAACTTGCGGCTTACGAAGAGCTCAAAATCCTTTCGGCATTAAACGGAGATAAAGCGGCAGAGTTTATTTCGAAAGCAACTGCATTTGATCCTGCGGCAGCAGAGGCTATCAGAGGCTTTGACAATGCATTTTTGGGGATAGATTTTTCTGCTATTCCTTCATATACAAGTCTGCTTATTCTTATTCCGATTTTTGCAGCCCTTTCGGGTATGCTTGCAAGTTTTGTTTCGATGAAGATGATGAAGACCCCCGACGGACAGAGTGCGATGGGCGGTTCGGGTAAGGTAATGATGCTTCTTATGCCCGTTATGACCTTCTTCTTCGCTATGAGACTTCCCAGCGGTATTGGCTTCTATTGGATAATCTCAAGCCTTGTTGGTGCTTTGCAGTCGGTTCTTCTTCACAGGTTCTATAACCCTGAGAAGATGAGAGCTCAGGTTGAGGCAGAACAGGCAAAGAGAAAAGAGAAGATCAAAGCCGATAAAGAAAAACAGGCTGAGGCTCGGAAAAGATTTGTTGAAGAGAGACGCAAAGAGGCGGAAGAGGAAAAGAAGGAATTGACCCCTGAAGAAGCCGAAGAGGAGAAAAGGCTCCTCGAGGAAAATCGCAGAAAGCTTGAAGAGGCAAGGCGTCGCGATGCCGAGAAATACGGAGAGATTTTTGCGCCCGTTAAGGATGAAGACCTAAAATAAGTTGGAGGAGAAAAAATGAGAGAGGCTATTGCAACTGCAAAAGACTTCGACGAAGCTATCGATAAAGCGTGTGCTGAACTCGGACTTCCCAGAGAAGCCGTTGAGGTTGAGGTTCTTGAAGCAGGTAAAAAGGGTTTGTTCGGAAAACCCTGCAAGGTAAGGGTTTACGTTGAAGAACCCGAAGCAGAACCTAAAAAAGAAGAGAAAAAAGAAGAGAAAAAGGATGAGAAGAAGGCTAAAGAAGAAAAGCCGGTTGTAGAAGAGGCTACATTGGAGCCCGAAGCCGAAATCGAGCCCGATGACGCGGCTAAGGCAAAAATTGAGACCGCTGTTTCTTATCTTAAGAGCATTATTAACGAGTTAGGCCTTGATGATATCACCGTAACCCATAAATACACAAAATCGGGACTTAAAATTTCGGTTGACGGTGAGAGCGTTGGCGTTATCATCGGAAAAAGAGGCGAAACTCTTGACGCTATCCAGACATTAACATCTCTTGCGGCAAACAAAAAAGACGAGGGATATTTAAGGGTTTCGGTTAACAGCGGAGACTACAGAGAGAAAAGAAGAAAGACCCTTGAAGAACTGGCAATAAAGGTTGCAAAGAACGTTGCGGCAAGTGGCAGAAAGCACACCTTTGAGCCCATGAGCGCTTACGAGAGAAGAATTATTCACTCTGCAGCGGCAACTATTGAGGGCGTTACCTCTAAATCGTTCGGCGAAGAGCCCGAGAGAAAGGTCGTTATTCTTTCGGATAACCCCCGTCCTCAGCGTTCTTCGGGCGGAAAAAGAGGTTCCAGAGGATATCAGAGGCCGGCTTCGCAGAGAAGAGAGCCGTCTCCTGTAAGCACCGGAAATCACAGTGACGACAGTGCTTATTTCTCGCTTCTTGATGAATTCGAATAAAAAAGTTAGTGCGGCAGGAACTCCTGCCGCACTTTTTAGTTGAAAAGATGAAGGAATCGTGGTAAAATTAACAAGATAAACCTTGAAAGGATGTTTTTTATGACGTTAAAAAGAGTTGAAAATATAAAAAGGAATTTAGAAAAGGGAGAAGCTTTTCTTGTCGTCGCGCCGCATAACCGCTTTTATTTCACAGGCTTTGAGTCGACTGCGGGTGTTGTTTTTATAACAAATGAGGCGGCGGTTCTTCTTATAGATTTCCGTTATTATGAGGCGGCGAAAGCTGTGGTTAAGAGCTGCGAGGTGGTTTTAAGCGACCGCCGCGACAGTGAAATTCTTGAGCTTTGCGAAAAATACGGGGTTAAGAAGCTTTACGTTGAGGCGGATGAGACCTCGATTCAGAGACACAAAACTCTTTCGGCGGCTCTTTCGGGTGTTGAGATTTTATCGGATGATAAATTTGACCGCATAACCGAAGAAATGAGGATGATAAAAACAGAAGAGGAACTCGAATTAATGAAAAAGGCTCAGAAGCTTACCGACGAGACCTTCTCTTATATTCTCGGGAAGATCCAGCCCGGAAAGACCGAGAAAGAGATCATGCTTGATATGGAGATGTTTATGCGTTCCCGCGGAAGCGAAGGGGTTGCTTTTGACTTTATAGTTGTTTCGGGCAAGAACAGTTCTCTTCCTCACGGAGTTCCCTCCGACAAGGTTATAGAAAAGGGCGATTTTGTTACGCTTGATTTCGGCGCAAACGTTCAGGGTTATCTTTCGGATATGACGAGAACCGTTGCGGTTGGTTCTGTTAGCGACGAGCAGAGACGTGTTTACGATATAGTTCTTCGTGCGCAAGAGGCAGCGCTGAAAGAGGTTAAAGCAGGGCTTGTCTGCCGCGACGTTGACAAGATTGCGAGAGACATAATAAACGGCGAAGGCTATGAAGGCTGCTTCGGTCACGGGCTTGGTCACAGCGTTGGAATTAAAATCCACGAAAACCCGAGGTTTAACACCACCGACACGACCGTTTTAAAACCCGGCATGGTTATGACGGTTGAGCCCGGAATTTACCTTGAAAACCGTTTCGGCGTCAGAATCGAGGACTACGTTTACGTTACCGAAAACGGTTGCATAAATCTCACACACAGTCCTAAAGAACTTATAATATTATAATGCGGAAAATTTCAAAAACTTGTTGAGTTTTTTTAATAGTTGGGTTATAATAACTTTAAACAGCGGCAGAAAAGCGCCGCTATGGTGCCGAACGGCACCTGAAGGCTATCGCCTTTGTTTAAAAACATTAAAACCCCGTGTTGCGACACGGGAGTGCTGACGCACAGGGAAGCGTCTGCTTTTGGTTTGTGTTATAATAACGTTGTATTAGAAAAATTAAGGAAGGAAGGCATTAAAAATGAAATGGTTTTCTTTTACGAAGGATATAGGAATAGATCTCGGAACGGCTAACACCCTCGTTTTTATGAAGGACAAGGGCATTATTATGAGAGAGCCCTCGGTTGTTGCCGTTGAGAAGAAAACAGGTATAGTCAGATTTGTGGGTCACGAGGCAAAAGAGGTTATCGGAAGAACTCCCGGTTCTATCGTTGCAATAAAGCCTTTAAAGGACGGCGTTATCGCAGACTTCGATATCACAGCGAGCATGCTTCAGATATTCTTAAAGAAGGTTCTCGGAAACACCTTCTTCTCCCGCCCCAGAGTCATAATCTGCATTCCCTACGGTGTTACCGCCGTTGAGAGAAGAGCGGTTGGCGAGGCGGCTGAGAGAGCAGGTGCCAAGCACGTTGAGATCATTGAAGAGCCGATGGCGGCAGCAATCGGTGCAGGACTTCAGGTTTCGGAAGCTGTTGGAAGCATGGTCGTTGATATCGGCGGCGGAACAAGTGAGGTTGCGGTTATTTCGCTCGGCGGCATAGTTGCATCCCGTTCGGTTCGCGTTGCAGGTGACGAGTTCGACAGAAGTATCGTTGCTTACATTAAGAAAAAATATAATATCCTTATCGGTGAGAGAACCGCTGAGGAGATTAAGATAAAGATAGGTTCTGCTTGGGAATATGAGGATGAAGGAACCATGGAGATCAAGGGTAGAAACCTTATCGACGGACTTCCGATAAACATCAGCATCGAAGCGTGTGAGATAAGAGAGGCTCTTAAAGAGTCGCTTATGCAGATAATCGACGCTATCAAGGCAACGCTTGAGAAGACGCCCCCTGAACTCGCAGCAGATATTATCGATTACGGCATAGTTTTAACGGGTGGCGGAGCGCTTCTCAGAGGTCTTGATAAGCTTATCACCCACGAAACAGGTATGCCTGTTAAAATTGCGGAAGATCCTTTGGACTGTGTTGCAAAGGGAACCGGTATGACCCTCGAAAACTTTGACGTTCTCAAGGATGTTTTAACCAATTCCGGATATTAATTTGGATTTACAAAACCGCAGAGAACCATCTGCGGTTTTAATTTATCAGAGGTAAAGAATTATGCGAAAATTTTTCAGTAGCGTAACCTTTAAAATTTTAATAGGTATCGTTGCGGCGTTAACGGGACTTATGGTCTATTCGGCTTCGAACTCGGACTCGGTTTCCTTTGCCGAAAAGGTGCTGACGGTTGTTACAACTCCGTTTCAAAAGGCGGCGGCGGGTATTTCCTCGGCGGTTTCGACCGGTTGGTCCAATCTTACAAGCGGAGGAAGGCTTCGTGCGGAAAACGAGGAGCTCCGTGAAGAGATCGACCGTCTTAAAGACAAGCTCGTTGACTTTGAAACATATAAAAATGAGAACGAGCGACTAAAGGCTCTTTTAGAAATTTCTGAAGAAAACGAAGATCTCTCGCTTGTTTCTGCCGACGTTATCGCGAGAGATACCGACGACTACGGAACCTCATTTACCATTAGCCGCGGAAAAAAGCACGGGGTTGAGGAAAGAGATGCGGTTATTACCTCTTCGGGTCTTGTCGGGGTCGTTACCGAGGTGTTCCCGACGAGTGCGAGGGTTACGACCGTGCTTAGCACCGACATTCAGCTTGGGGCACAGGTCGTGAGAACGAGGGATACCGGTGTTTGCACGGGTGTTACGTCTTGGGCACTTGCTTCAAACCTTAAGCTTTCTTATATTTCGAGAGACTCTGCGGTTTCTGCAGGTGATATGGTTGTAACGAGCGGCGCGAGTGGGATTTATCCCCCCAACCTTATTATCGGAGAGGTGGTTTCGGTTGAGGCTGAGCAGAACGGAACCTCGCTTTATGCTGTTGTTAAGGCAACCGAGGATATGGACAGCCTTAAAAACGTTTACGTTGTAACCGATTTTTCGGAGGGTGAAAAATAATGATGGAAGAAGAGGT
The DNA here is from genome assembly GCA_045592865.1 of Oscillospiraceae bacterium. Taxonomy (GTDB): domain Bacteria; phylum Bacillota; class Clostridia; order Oscillospirales; family JAGBHD01; genus RGIG9114. The sequence goes on along the minus strand of JAZNVP010000022.1, from coordinate 31,899 downwards.
TTTGTCTGAGGTAAGGCAGAAGAACCGAGAAATAAGGGCAAAAAGAATTAAAGACGGAAAGGTATTCTCTTTAATTTACGCCGTGGTTTATTTAGCGGCGGCGGTGGCGGCAGGTATTATAAGCAAAAATCTTGTTTTTATCTGGACGGCGCTTCCGATGGGGCTCGGGCTTCTTTTGGGGTTCAGTTTTTCAAGACAGTTATATGCTTTTGGTAATATTGCTTACGGGCTTTACGTTTTTTACTGTTTTACAAGCGTTCTCCCGTATAAAAAGCCCGAAGCTTACGTTTACTTAGTTCTTCTTCTGTTTTTGCTCTACATAATTTTTTCATCTATAAGGGTTTTTTCGAGCGAAAAGATAAAGGCATATATTGAGGATAAAAACAGTTTATAGGAGTCTGTTATGGGAAAGGCATCATCCAAAAACATAAGCGAAGCTTTGAGAATTGCCATCTTTGCGGCAATTCTTTTGGTGAGCTACGTCGTTTCGGGGGTGCCTTATACCTTTTTTTATGCGGCTTCTCCCGACTTTCTTCTTGTTTTCACGGTTTGCATAGCGATGTTTTTGCCGCCTCTGTCTTCGGGAATTTTCGCCGTTTTCGCAGGGCTTTTAAAGGATATTGCTTGTGCGAGTCTTTTTGGCTTTCACGGGCTTATCTATCTTTTATGCGCCGTAACGGTATCGCTTCTGATTGCTTTTTTGGTTCGAAGAACCTTTATTAATGCGCTTATAACAAATGCCGGAGCGGTTATTGCGGTAAAGTTTTTCTATTATTTTATTTATAACGTTTTATTCGAAAAGGGCGGAAGAATAGCGCTGTTTACCGGCTCTGTTATACCGTCTGTATTGCTTTCGATTATAATACTTCCGGTATATTATTTTGCGTTTCGTTACGTTAACAGAAAGTTCGGAATAGAAGATTAGGAGGGAGAGCGGTTGTCGCACAATAAAGGCGGTTTTATAAAACGCTCAAGGACTGTTATTATGATAGTTCTTGCGGTGTCTATCATACTGTTTTATTATTACAGGCTATTGCAGCTTCAGATCGTTAACGGCGATTACTATAGCGCATTGGCTCAGCGAAGCATTTCCTCAAGTGTGGCTATTCCTGCGGCGAGGGGAGAAATTCTTGACCGTTTCGGCAGACCTATTGCGGTCAACACGACGGGATATACCATCTGTTTTCAGCGAAACTTTATGGAATACGGCAGTGAAAACGGAATAATTCTGGAGCTTTCGTCACTTCTTACCTCGACGGGTGAGGAGTGGAACGACAGTCTTCCGATAACAACAGAGGAACCCTTTACCTTTTCAGAGGGAAAGGAAGATTCGGCGGAATATTTAAAGACCTTTTTAAGACTTAACAGCTACGCAACCGTTGAAAACTGTCTTGACGCGCTTTACGAGAGATACGGCCTTGAGGGAGAAGAGTTTTCTGCAGCTGAAAAGCGTCTAATAGCGGGTGTTCGCTATGAGATGGAGCTCAGAGGCTTTAACGGGTCTAATGATTTTGTGTTTTCTTCAGACATTTCGGTTTCAACTGCGGCAAAGATAGAGGAGTTGTCCTATAAATACAAGGGCGTTGCGGTTGGCGAGGCGCTGAGTCGAAAATACGTTTCCTCTTCTCTTGCGCCTCACGTTGTCGGAGTTACGGGTGCTATGAGCGCCGAGGAATATGAAAGTTACAAAAAACTCGGCTACAATATGAACGATAAGATCGGAAAGTTCGGCGCCGAGGAGGCTTTTGAGGAGTATCTCAAGGGAACTGACGGGAAAAGGCTTATAATTCAGGATAAAAACGGCGTTATAACCTCGGAGAATGACATTACCGAGGCGCTTCCGGGCAACAGCGTTGTTCTGACCCTTGATTTTAAGCTGCAGGAAAAACTGCAACAGATAATCGACGGGCATATGGTCTGGCTAAAGGAAAAGAACGGAATGGGAAAAGACGTTGAAGCTATCTCGATGGTGGTGCTTGACGTTTCAGACGGCGGAGTTCTGGCGATGGCGCAGAACCCTTCTTTCGACCTTAACAGTTATTTCACCGATTATTCTGCGCTCGCAACCGATGAGGCGATGCCGCTTTTCAACCGTGCTTGTAACGGGCTCTACAGACCCGGCTCTACCTTCAAGACTGTAACGAGTCTTGCGGGGCTAACAGAGCAACAGATAACGGGCGCTTCGACTATAACCTGCCGCCACGTTTATGATTATTACGACGACTATCAGCCAACCTGCCTTGGAACTCACGGCGCGATAAACGTTAAATCGGCGCTCGGAGTTTCCTGCAACGTTTTCTTCTATGAGCTCGGAAGAAGACTTGGTATTACGAAGGTTATGGAGTATGCTTCTCTTGTCGGATACGGACAGAAAACGGGAATAGAACTTGATGAGGCGTCGGGCAGACTAGCAACCCCCGAGACTGCGGCTTCTCTCGGCAAAGAATGGTATAACGGAGACGTTTTGCAGGCGTCTATCGGTCAGTCGGACACGGCGGTAACGCCGCTTCAGATGGCGACACTCGCTATGACACTTGCGAACAACGGCGTGAGATATAAGACCCACATATTAAAAGAAGTCAAGAGTTTTGACCTTTCCGAAACGGTTTACACCTACGAGCCATCGGTTATGGAAGAGATTAAAGCCAGTGATGAGACCTTCGAGGCTATAAAGCAAGGAATGATAAACAGTGCCAACGGAACGGGCTCGGGCGAGATAGGTCTGACAGGCTTTAAACTTGTTCAGGCGGCGCTAAAGACAGGAACGCCGCAGGTTACCGAAACGGTTACCAACCACTGTATTTTAGGCTACGCTCCTGCCGATGATCCGCAGGTTGCTTTTGCGGTTATGCAGGAGGGCGGAGCATATTCTGCGAAAATCATCCGAGAGTTTTTGCAGTATTATTTTACGACGGGAACGGCGACGAGTCCTGAGGACTACGGAACACTGCTGAGCTGATGAAACTCAAAAAGACGGTTTATCTTTGCGGGTTTATGGGCTGTGGAAAAAGCACTCTCGGATTTTATGCTTCAAAAAAACTTTCTCTTCCCATAGTTGACTCAGATTATATAGTTGCCAAAAAAGAAAAACAGACCATTACCGAAATATTTGCTTCCAAGGGGGAAGAATATTTCAGGAATTCTGAAACAAGGGTTATAAGGTCGCTGTCTTTTCAGTCTCCGAGGGTTGTGTCGCTCGGCGGTGGAGCAGTTTTAAGAGAGAAAAACGTAAAGTTTATGAAACGGCGCGGTCTGATCGTTTTTATAGACACGCCCTTCGACGTGATTTTCGAGAGGGTCAAAAGAAACGACCGCCGTCCGCTTGCGGCTTCGCTTGACTATAACGGACTTTATGAGCTTTATGAAAAGCGCAAAGACCTTTATCTTTCGGCGGCCGACGTTATTCTCTGCCCGAAGGACACTGTTCGCGACACCTATGAGGAATTTATAAGGCTTTTAAAAGAAAATAAGGCAGCAGAATAATAAAAAAGTAACCGCTTTTAAGCGGTTACTTTTTTCTGTATTCTCTTGGGGAAAGGCCCGTAAAACGCTTAAAGAGCTTTCCGAAGAACTTAAGGTTCTGATATCCGACGCTTTCTGCAACAGCGCTGACGGGGAGATCGGTTTCGCGGAGCAGTCGGCAGGTTTCTTCAAGACGGCGGTTCTGGAGGTAATCGGTGAAGGAAAAGCCCGTTTCCTTTTTGAAAAGGGCGCTGATATAGGGAAGAGAGTAGTGCATTTCTTTGCAGATACGCCCAAGTGAAAGTTTTTTCACGTAATCTTTTTCTATTACGTTTATTATTTCTTCGGTTACAGGGCTTATATTTTTTCGGCTTCCCACCGCTCTGACGGTTTCGATTATAATTCGGCATAATAGAAAACGGACGACCTGCAGATATCCTTCGTTTTTAGCGGTATATTCATTTAGCATATCGTGAAACAGTTCGCCGATCTTTTCGTTTCCCTTAAAAACCTGATTGGCGGCGGGTCCGTTTATCCGCCGCGCCGTTATTCGCATAAAATATCTTTCGCAGAGCTCGTTAAAGCTTCCGACGTCCCTCATTGTTTCGTGGACGAATTCAGGGTGAAAGAGGCAGTTTATAACAGAAAGGTCTTTTTCTGACGAGAGGTAGTCGTGGGAGGTGTTGTAGTCTACCACGAAATAGTCGCCTGGGGAAAGGGTGCCCTCGAACTTTCCGAGGTGGTAGGAAGCCGATCCCGACACGACGTAAACAAACTCCAAAAAATTGTGGGTGTGGCGCACGGCTGCGGACTCGTTTTCTAAAAGCATTACCTGAACTGCATTTTCAAGGTTGCGTTTAAGTTGATATGACATTAAAATCACGCCCTGTTATAATGAAAATGGGGTATAGTTTTATTATAATTCCTTTGCTACAATGAAGTCAAGAGGTGATTTTATGATAAATGCAAAATGGATAAAGGCAAATGATAACAGCACTCCTTTATTTAAAAAGGGATTTTCTCTCAAAGGAGAAATTAAAAGTGCCGTTTTGTCGGTTACGGCAAGAGGCGTTTATGAGGCTTACATAAACGGAGAAAAGGTCGGAGAGGAATACATGGCTCCCGGTTGGACGGATTATGAAAAGCGTTTGCAGGTAAAGGAAACCGACGTTACTGATATGATTTCAAAGGAAAACACCCTTTGTGTTCAACTGACGAAAGGCTGGTATCTCGGAAGAATTTCGGGAGCGGGAGCGAACGCTTTCGTTGCAGTTAACCCTGTTGTTCATACTCGAGAAGTTGGAATTATTGCGAGTCTTAAAATAGAATATAAGAATGGCGAAAGAGAAGAGATCGTAACCGACGAAGCTTGGGACGTTACCGAAAGTCCCGTTCGTTTCTGCGATATTTATGATGGAATAGAATATGATGCGAATGCAGAAGAAACTGTCTTAGGAAAGGCGGTTCTTTGCGATAATCAGGATAAGAGTATGCTTATAGCGCACGAGGGAGTTTTCACCATTCGTCAGGAAACGGTTATGGCGGCAAAAATTATTAAAACACCCAAGGGTGAGACGGTTATTGATTTTGGGCAGAATTTAACGGGTGTTCCCGAAATTTCCCTCTCTGCTAAAAAGGGAGATAAGGTTTCTCTTTCCTTTGCCGAAATTCTCGATAAGGACGGAAACTTCTATAACGGAAACTACCGCACAGCCCTTTGCAAATATGATTATATATGCAAAGAGGGGGAGCAAAGTTGGCACCCAACCCTTACATTCTACGGCTTCAGATACATTCGTGTTGACGAGTTCCCCGCAGACCTCACGCTTGACAGTATAAGGGCGATAGTGCTTCACAGCAACATAGAAAAAACGGGCGAGATCGAGACCTCTTCGCCGCTTCTCAACAGGCTTATTAAGAATATTTTCTGGGGACAGAAATGTAATTACTTAGATATTCCTACCGATTGCCCTCAAAGAGACGAAAGGCTTGGTTGGACGGGCGACGCGCAGATTTTTGTCCGCGCAGCAAGTTTCAACTATAACGTTAACAACTTCTTTAAAAAGTGGCTTAGAGACGTTGCATCTGAGCAGTATGAGTCGGGCGAGGTGCCGCCCGTTGTTCCGGTTGGTCACAAAGGAGAATGCGGCGCTGCATGGGGAGACGTTATAACGATAGCGCCATGGCAGATGTATCTTACCTATGGCGACAAAGAGACCCTCAAAGAGATGTTCCCCGCGATGAAAAAGTGGGTTGATTTTATCACAAACGATACCGCCGATGAGTTTTTATGGACGGGCAGATGGCAGTATGGCGATTGGGTGGAACTCAACGCGCCTTACGGAGAGAGCAAAGGACTCACCCGTGACGACATTGTGGCTTCTGCCTACTATGCATATTCGACTCTCCTTGTTTGCAAGGCGGGAGCGGTTCTCGGTGAAGATATTGCGAAATATGAAGAACGTTATAAAAACATTGTTAAGAAATATAAAAAAACCTGGGGAGATAAATTCTTTACCCAGACTGAGCACGTTGTAACCCTTTATTTTGGTTTGACCGATGAGCCTGAAAAGGTGGCTTCGTCGCTGGTTAAGAAGATAGAAGAGGACGGCGGCAAACTTCAGACAGGTTTTGTCGGAACACCCTATCTTCTCCACGTTCTTTCGGAAAACGGATATGAAGACGAAGCCTATAAGCTTCTTCTCAGAACCGAATATCCCTCTTGGCTCTATTCGGTTACCAAGGGCGCAACGACTATGTGGGAGCATTGGGATGGCATAATGCCCGACGGCAGAATCTGGCCTGATGTAATGAACTCCTACAACCACTATGCCTACGGCGCGGTTGCAGACTGGATGTATTCTGTGGCGGCAGGAATCAACACGGTGGAAGAGGCTCCCGGTTTTGAGAGAATACTCTTTAAGCCCACTCCGACCGACCGACTTGACAGTTTCGGTGCTTCTATTGAGACCCGTTTCGGAAAGGCGTCTTCTCGTTGGTGGCACGATGGGGAAGAGATCAGATATGAGATAATCACTCCCACACCTGCAAAAGCAGTTATCGGCGGGAAGACCTACTCACTCGAAAAGGGAAGGTATTTGTTCTAAAACAAAAAGCGAGGTGAATTTCACCAGTCCAGTAAAAACGGACAATAGAAAAAAGAGCCCCTATGGTAGAATGAAAGAAACTACCATAGGGGGCGTTTTTGAACTGTCCGCACAAATTGGGGCAGTTCATTTTCTGTTGGCTTTTAGTTTTATTTTATAAGAAGTTCAGCTATCTGAACTGCGTTGGTAGCGGCGCCTTTTCTAACCTGATCACCACAGCACCAGATGTTAAGACCCTTTTCGTTAGTGAGGTCTTCTCTAATTCTTCCAACGTAAACAATATCCTGATCGCTTGTAACTAAAGGCATCGGATACTCCTCTTTGGAAAGGTTATCGTAAAGACGGCAGCCGGGGGCATTAGAAATAAGTTCTCTTGCCTTTTCAACCGAGATCTTATCCTCTGTTACAACGGTTGCCATAATAGAGTGGGAACGAACAACGGGAACGCGAACGCAGGTGCAGCTAACCTTTAAATCGGGAAGGTGCATTATCTTTCTGCCTTCGTTCTGAAGCTTCATTTCCTCGGTGGTATATCCGTTTTCGGTTTCGCTTCCTATCTTAGGAATAACGTTATAAGCGATCTTGTGAGCAAAAACCGTGGGCTCGTAGTTTTCGCCCTTCAGGTCTGCCTCAACCTCTGCCATAAGCTCAACGGGGCCGCCTGCACCTGCGCCGCTTGTTGCCTGATAGGTGGAAGCAACAACGGTTTTGATCTTGGAAGCCTTGTTAAGAGCGTTGATAGCAACTAAGGTTATAATTGTTGAGCAGTTGGGGTTGGAGATAATTCCGTTATTTTTGAGCGCGTCCTCGGGGTTTATCTCGGGAACGACCAGGGGGACGTCGTCGCACATTCTGAAAGCCGAAGAGTTATCTACGAAAACCGCACCTGCTTTAACGATGTGGGGAGCCATTTCCTTTGCAAGAGCATTACTTGCGGCACCGAGAACGATATCCATTCCCTCGAAAGCATCGGTAGTTGCTTCCTTAACAAAGTAGGTTTTTCCCATAAATTCGATCTCCTTGCCAACGCTTCTCTTGGAAGCTAAAAGCACGAGTTCTCCAACGGGGAAGTTTCTCTCTTCTAAAATTTTAAGCATTTCTCTGCCAACTGCGCCCGTTGCGCCGAGTATTGCAACATTATATTTTTTCATCTTTTTCACCTTTCTTATTTTCTGATAAAGTTTTCGTAAACGATCTGAATGGTTTTCTCATAGTCCTTGTTATCGGTTCCGACTATGATGTTTCTTTCGTCGGGGCCCTGAGAAATCATTCTTATGTTAATTCCGTTCTGACCGAGAGCAGCGAACAGTTTACCCGAAGAGCCGGGGTTGAACGCCATCTTTCTGCCAACAACGGCAACGATAGCAATATTTTCGGTTATGTTAATTGTTTCGGGTTTGAGCTTCTCTTCGATCTCGCCGATAATTCTGAAAATTCTCTTTGAGGAAGCCTTTGAGGAAACAACTATCGATAAGGTGTCGATGCCCGATGGGGTATATTCGATATTAACCTTATTGTTTTCAAATATCTCTGCGATCTGCCTGAAGGTTCCAACTGAAGAGGAAAGACCGCTCTTTGCGATGCTTATGATGGAGAAATCTTTTTTACCTGCGATGCCTGTTATGAAACTATCGGTTTCGTCGGAAGCGTCGCATTCCTTAAGGATCATGGTTCCGGGAAGCTCGGGGTTGTTGGTATCTTTGATATTAAGAGGAATATCAGAATCCATAACGGGATAAACGGTTGCCTCGTGGAGAACCTGCGCACCCATATAGGAAAGTTCTCTGAGCTCTTCATAGGTAAGGCTTTTTATGGGAAGCGGGTCTTTAACAATTCTCGGGTCTGCCATTAAAACACCGGGAACGTCGGTCCAGTTCTCGTAAACGTCCGCGCCGAAAGCCGCCGCCGCGAGAGCGCCCGTGATGTCAGAGCCGCCGCGGGTCATACATTTGATCTCTCCGTTGGGGAGAACACCGTAGAAGCCGGGGATAACAATTCCGCCTGCATAGGAGATGTTTCTGAGTTTATCATAGGAAACCTCATAGTCTATCTCACCGTTATAACCGAAGGTTACCCATTCCGAAGCGTCAACGAAGCGGAAACCTAAGTAGTCTGCCATTAAGATAGCCGAAAGATATTCGCCGCGGGAAACAAGATAGTCCTGACTCATATCCTTGTCCATCTCCGCCTTTATAGCGGCGATGTTTTCTTCGATATTAACCTTGAGCCCGAGATCTCTTTTTATTTCGAGATAACGTTCTTCAACTAAATCGAAAATACTGCCTGCCTCAACGCCGTATTTAAGATGGGCGTGAGAAAGGTAAAGAAGATCGGTTATTTTGTGGTCCGAACTGCATCTTTTTCCTGCCGCCGAAACAACAACTACCTTTCTTGCCTCGTCTGCCTCGACGATCTCTTTAACCTTTTTATACTGACCTGCATCGGCAAGAGAGGATCCGCCGAATTTTAAAACCTTTAACATAGTTTAACACCTCTATCTAACTGCGGCGAAGAAAAATCCGCCGTCCTTTTCCAAAAGCTTCTTTGCGAGACTGTGCATCTCCCCCACCGAAATTTCTTTCGTAACACACCCGTTCCCGAAGGTTCGGTCTATTATATCACCGAGAAGTTTTTCGTCGGTGGTTCTGACGTAATAACGGCTCGTTGTGAGCGAGTTGTCTGCCTTGTCGGTTCTGTCGGTCCTTCCGTATTCCCCGACGGAGCCGTTTTCAATATCAACAAGGTCGTTTGTAACGGCATAAGCGGTGGGATATCTTCCTGCACCGTATCCAAAGAAAGCGGCCTCGCCCTCAAGTTCAGAGTCAACCGATATTCGATTGAAACTGTCTTCTACGCTAGCGAAGGGAGAGTCCTTCGAAATGAAGGTGGGTTCGGCGAAAACCGAGAAGCCGTCGTCTGACTTTATAGCCGAGGCTAAAAGGCGGCAAACCATACCTTCCTTTTCTGCCGACTCGATATCCTTAAAGGTTATGTTTCTTATTCCGAAAACGTCGGCGGTAGAGTTCTCAAAAACTCGGTCAAAGGCGATGTTTGCGGAAATTATGATCTTTCTGACGGTGTCGAGCGCGTCGATATCGGCGCTGGGGTCTGCCTCGGCATAACCGAGTCTCTGCGCCTCTTTGAGCATATCGTCAAAATCGGCTCCGTTTTTATGCATGCCGTCGAGAATGAAGTTGGTGGTGCCGTTGAATATTCCCGTTATGCTCTTAATAGGAGAAATTCTCTTTATTCTCTCAAGGTTCACAAGCCAAGGAATTCCGCCGCCGACCGATGCGGTATATCTTAAAGAAACGCCCTTTTCTCTTGCCAAGCGGTTCAGTTCCTCGTAATATTCACATATTAAAAACTTATTCGCGGTAACAACGTTTTTTCCTGCCAGAAGTGACTTTTTAACAAATTCGTATGCAGGATGAAGTCCGCCGATAAGCTCAACGACCGTGTCAACCGTGCCGTCTTCTAAAATCGGGGTTATATCAGTAACGCTTTTGGCGCTTATTCCCTCATGTTTTTTAAGATCGAGAACATAGGTTATGTTAAGTCCGTCAACCTTTTCTGCTATTTCGTAAACCCCAAAGCCTACGGTTCCGAAACCGAGAAGTGCTATGTTCATTTCTAAACCGTCCCCCTTTTTAAAAAAGTCTTGATTTTTTAACTTAGGTATTATATCATAGTAAAGTGTAAAAATCAATATAATTATTAGGAGAAATCAAATGTTTTACCAGAGCACCAGAAACAATAAGACACAAATAACACCGACCATGGCCGTTATCAAGGGAATTGCTGACGACGGCGGTCTTTATATGTTCAGTTCTTCTGAAGAAATCGGGGTGGATCTCGAAAAGGTTCTTAGGATGGACTACTTCGGAATGGCAAGAGAAATTCTTTCAAAACTGCTTCCCGACTATACCGAGACAGAAATGGAAGAGATGGTTCGCCTTGCATACACCGATAAATTTGAGACCGACGATATAACACCCACCGTTAAGGTCGGAGATAAATACGTTCTCGAACTTTTCAGAGGACCAACCAGCGCCTTTAAGGACGTTGCTCTTTCGATGCTCCCTCAGCTTCTTACCTTCGCGGTTCGCAAGAACGGCACGGAGGACGATATCGTTATCCTCACCGCTACCAGCGGAGATACGGGAAAGGCGGCCCTCGAAGGATTTAAGGACGTTAAGGGCACTAAGATAATCGTTTTCTATCCCGACGGAGGAGTAAGTGCGGTCCAGAAGGCGCAGATGGTGACCCAGGAAGGCTCCAACGTTTGTGTTTGCGCAATAAAGGGAAACTTCGACGATGCTCAGTCGGGCGTTAAGAAAATTTTCGGAGATCTTAGTAACGAAGAGCTTTCCGAAAAATACGGAGTTCGTCTTTCGAGCGCGAACTCAATAAATATCGGGCGTCTTGCGCCTCAGGTGGTTTACTACTTTAAATCCTATGCCGACCTTCTGGAGAGTGGAGAAATAAAATTAGGCGACAAGGTTAATTTCTGCGTTCCCACGGGTAACTTCGGAGACGTTCTTGCGGGATACGTTGCGCTTCTTATGGGACTTCCTGTGAATAAGCTTATCGTTGCTTCTAACGCAAACAACGTTTTGACCGACTTTTTTGAGAAGGGTGAATACAATAAAAACCGTCCCTTTTTAAAAACCGTTTCGCCTTCGATGGATATTCTGATTTCAAGCAACCTCGAAAGACTTTTGTATCTCGCTTCGGGCTGCAACTCTGAATACGTTGCTTCTTTGATGAAAGATCTTTCTGAGACCGGAAAGTATACCGTTTCGGAAGAAGTGTTCTCAGAGATCAAGAAAACCTTCGAGGCTTTCTGCCAGGACGATGAGGAAACCGTTAAGACTATCGGCAGATACTACAGGGATTACGGCTATCTGTCTGACACCCACACCGCAGTTGCTCTCGGAGCGCTCGACCGTTACGTTGCAGAAACGGGAGACAAGACCCCCTCGGTCGTTCTTTCTACCGCTTCTCCCTATAAGTTCTCGGGTGCCGTTACCGACGGAATAGAGCTTTCTAAGGGAAAAGACGAGTTCGAAACGATGGAAAAACTCGAAGAAAAGACCTCTGTTCCTATTCCTCAGGGTCTTAAAGGGCTTTCGAAAAAGGCGGTTCTTCACACCGACTGCATAGAAAAAAGCGAGATGGAGAACTACGTTCTTTCAAAAATTTCCGAAAAGAACTGGTAATACAAGAAAATAACAACATAAATAAAAAGGCACTGTTGGAAAATACTCACCAATAGTGCCTTTTTTGTATTGACAATCGGGAAACGATTTGTTAAAATTATAACGTATGGATTGACATAGGTTGCGATCCACAAAAATCTATTAAAAAGGGGACCGATTATGGCACATTTAAGTGAAGCGGCAGTTGCAACGATCAACGAGATCTGTGCACGTTATGCCGACGAAAAAACACCGCTGATGATGATTTTATCGGATATTCAAAGGGAATACGGCTATATTCCTCTTGAGGTTCAGGAAATCGTATCGGAAAAGACCGGAATTTCTGTTGCTGAAATTTACGGTGTTGTTACGTTCTATTCATTCTTTTCTCTTAAGCCGAAGGGAAAATATGTTATTGGTTGCTGCTTAGGAACCGCTTGTTACGTTAAGGGCGCTCAGCAGGTTATCGATAAGTTCTCCGAGCTTTTAGGAATTGCTCCCGGAGAAACTTCCGAGGACGGACTTTTCACACTCGACGCATTAAGATGCATCGGTGCGTGTGGAATTGCTCCCGCTGTTACAATTAACGGAAAGGTTTATCCTAAACTTTCTGTTTCGGATATCCCTGCAATCGTTGAGGAATACCGCAAAGAAGGAGGCGCTAACTAATGATTAAAACATATGAAGAGTTTCAGGCTAAATATGAAAGCTGTGCTTCCGCAATAGCAAATAAATTCTCCGGCGCAGGAAACAAAAGAGCTATGGTTCTTTGCGGCGGAACAGGATGTCTTTCTTCCAACTCTGAAGAAATAAAGGCAAAGATCGAAGAGGTTCTCGCAGCTAAGGGCCTTACCGACAGAGTTTCGGTTAACATCGTTGGTTGCTTCGGCTTCTGTTCGCAGGGTCCTTTTGTTAAGATCTACCCTGAGGACACTCTTTACCGTTTAGTTCAGGTAGAGGACGTTGAAGAGATCATTGAAAAGGATATCATCGGCGGCGAGGTTGTTGAAAGACTTCTCTACGTTGATCCTAAAACAAACGAAAAAATTCAGAAGCAGGACGATATCGAGTTCTATAAAAAGCAGAGACGTGTTGCTCTCTTCGGATGCGGAAACATCAACCCCGAAAGCATTGACGAGGCTATCGGTATCGGTGCATTCCAGGGTCTTGCAAAGGCTCTTAAGATGGACAGAGCAGACGTTATCAAAGAGGTTCTCGATGCAGGTCTTCGCGGACGCGGCGGCGGCGGATTCCCCACCGGACGCAAATGGCAGTTCGCTTATGCTCAGCCTGACGGCGACAAATACGTAGTTTGTAACGGCGACGAGGGTGACCCCGGAGCATTTATGGACCGTTCAATCCTTGAAGGTAACCCCCTTGCAGTTATCGAGGGTATGGTTATCGCAGGATACGCTATCGGCGCTCAGAACGGTTACTTCTACGTCAGAGCAGAGTATCCTATCGCAGTTAACAGACTTCGTCTTGCAATAAAAGAAGCAGAAGAGTTAGGCCTCTTAGGTGATAACATTCTCGGAACAGGCTTTAACTTCCGCGTTCACATCCGTCTCGGTGCAGGTGCATTCGTTTGCGGTGAGGAAACAGCACTTCTTAACTCTATTGAAGGCAAACGCGGTATGCCCCGTCCCCGTCCTCCTTTCCCTGCAGTTAAGGGTCTTTGGGACGCTCCTTCTATCATCAACAACGTTGAAACACTCGCTTGTGTTCCTTATATACTCCGTGAAGGCGCTGCAAAATTCGCTGAATACGGAACCGAGAAATCCAAGGGAACAAAGGTATTCGCACTCGGCGGTAAGATCAACAACGTTGGTCTCGTTGAGATTCCTATGGGAACAACCCTCCGTGAACTCGTTTACGATATCGGCGGCGGCATTCCCGGAAATAAAGAATTCAAGGCTATCCAGACTGGCGGACCCAGTGGTGGCTGCTTGACAAAGGACGAACTCGATGCAGTTATCGACTTTGACAACCTCGTTGCTATGGGCTCGATGATGGGCTCTGGCGGTGCTATCGTTATGGACGAAGACAACTGTATGGTTGACGTTGCTAAGTTCTATATGGAATTTATCTGCGACGAGTCCTGCGGTAAGTGCACACCCTGCCGTGTCGGAACAAAGCGTATGCTTGAGATCTTAACCAAGATCACCGACGGTAAAGCAGAGATGAGAGACCTTGACGAACTCGAAGAGCTCAGCAAGACCATTAAAGAGGGCGCTCTCTGCGGTCTCGGTCAGACTGCGGCTAACCCTGTTCTTTCCACAATGGCTCACTTCAGAGACGAATACATAGCTCACATTGTTGACAAGAAATGTCCTGCTAAGGTTTGTAAAAATCTTATGCAATACGTTATCGAGGAAGACAAGTGTAAGAAATGTAGCCTCTGTGCTCGTAAGTGTCCCGTTAATGCAATCAGCGGCGTAGTCGGCAAGGAGCCCTACGTTATAGATCAAACAAAGTGCATCAAGTGCGGAATGTGTATTTCGTCCTGCCGCTTCGGTGCTATCGTTAAGAAGTAAGGGGGAAAAGAAAAATGGCTTTAGTTAATATAAAGATCGAGGGTCGTCCTTATCAGGTTGAGGAAGGCACCACCATTTTAGAAGCTGCAAGAAAATGCGGCTACGAGATACCTTCCCTCTGCTCATATAACAACGGAGAGTGCTCCAGAGGTTCTTGCCGTGTTTGTCTCGTTGAGGCAACAGGCGCAAGAGGTTTGGTTGCATCCTGCGTTTACCCTGTTAATGAGGGAATGGAAATAAAGATTTCTTCTCCCAAGGCAGCGGCTGCAAGAAGAGCTTCGGTTGAACTTCTTCTTTCCAACCACAATATGAACTGTCAGCAGTGTGATAAAAACGGCAACTGCGAACTTTTACACGTTGCTAAGATCACAGGTGCAAGAGAAGGAATGTTCTTAGGCGAAAAATCGCCCGTAACAGTTGATGAGATCTCTCCGTCCATCGTAAGAGATACCTCTAAATGTATCCTTTGCGGACGTTGTATCGCAAGATGCGAAAAGGCTCACGGCCTTAGCGTTCTCGGATTTGAAAACAGAGGATTTAACACCCTCGTTGCTCCTGCAGGAAACAGATCTTTCGCTAACTCGCCTTGTATTATGTGCGGTCAGTGCGTAAGCGTTTGTCCTACCGGCGCTCTCTCTGAAAAGAGCGAAATTGACAGAGTTGACGAGGCTATAAAGGCTGGCAAATACGTTGTTGTTCAGGCGGCTCCTGCAGTCAGAGCGGCTCTCGGTGAAGAGTTCGGTCTTCCTGTTGGAACAGCAGTAACCGGAAAGATGGTTGCGGCTCTCCGTCGTCTTGGCTTTAACAAGGTGTTTGACACCAACTATGCGGCAGACCTCACCATTATGGAAGAGGCTACCGAGCTTTTAGACAGAATGAAGAACGGCGGAGCACTTCCGCTCATCACTTCTTGCTCACCCGGTTGGGTTAGCTACGCTGAGATCTACTATGGAGATCTTTTAGGTCACTTGTCAAGCTGCAAATCTCCTCACGAGATGTTCGGCGCTATTCTCAAGTCCTACTATGCAGAGAAAAATAATATCGATCCTAAGGATATGTATGTTGTTTCCATCATGCCTTGCACAGGTAAGAAAGCAGAGAAGGAAAGAGATCAGCTCGTAACAAACGGTCTTAAAGACGTTGATGCAGTTTTAACGACAAGAGAGCTTGCAAAGCTTATAAGACGTGCAGGAATCAACTTCAATATGCTCCCCGACGAAGAGTTCGACAATGATCTCGTTGGTGATTACACCGGCGCAGGCGTTATCTTCGGTGCTACCGGCGGCGTTATGGAAGCGGCTCTCAGAACTGCTTACAAGGTTGTTACCGGAAAAGAGCACGAGCTCGTTAAATTTGAGTGCGTTCGTGGTCTCGATGGCATCAAAGAGGCTGAGATCGACCTTGACGGAACTAAGGTTTGGGTTGCAGTTGCTCACGGAATGAAGAGCGCAAGAGTTCTTCTTGACGAGATCCGTGCAGGAAAGAGCAAGTATCAGTTTATCGAGATCATGGGATGCCCCGGCGGTTGCGTTGCAGGCGGCGGTCAGCCCTTCGTTAAACCCACAATGAGAGATTACGGCGACCCCGATATCCTCAACACCTTCAGATCTAAGAGAGCAGCAGCTCTTTACAGTGAGGATGAGAGACAGGCAGTTCGTCAGTCGCACAACAATCCTCAGATCAACGCTCTTTACGAAGAGTTCCTCGGAAAGCCCGGTTCTCACAAAGCTCACGAGCTTCTCCACACAACCTACAAGGCAAGAGAACCCTTCAAGGACTAATTAAAAAACAACAAAACACCCGAGACTTCACTCTCGGGTGTTTTTTGTTGCAATCTTTGGATATTTATGCTATACTTACTTTAACTTACTAAAATCTGAAGGTGTAAAATAATGAAAAAAATACTTAGTTTCTTCTTAGCGCTTATAATGATTGCAACAAGCCTTCCTATAACGGTGTTTGCCGAAGAACTCGCCCCAAATGAAGAGCCTGTAGCCGAAGAAGAGGAATATATTTATTATTCCGATCTGTTTTACGGCTATTCGGAATATTTACGGAATTCGACTTATTTACGCAACTACTCTTGGGAAACTCAAGATGTATTAAATAATTTATATTCTGACTATATGAATAGTCCTAAATTTATATTTTCAGATATTAAACATTCTCTTCCGCTTGTTTTTGATATAAAAGAATATACTAAATTGATTACGGATTTAACCGGGTTAACATCCTTTACATATGAAAATGCGCTAGACAAGGCTAATCAAGAGTTCGCAAAAGAACTTATGGGCGAAAGTGTCCTTGCTAATCAATATGGAAGTAGCAGCAGCTGGGTTAAAAATCTAAACAAATTTTTGAAGGTTTATGATACTTTTGAAAAAAACTATGATGTTTATGAAAAAACAGATATTCAGATTTATGAGGAAACGTTTGCGTTTTTTTCCGATAACAGTGCTTTTTCTTGCATTAGCATTACAAATATTGAACTATTGAAGGAAATTGTTCTTCCTAACATTTCGGAAATAACAAATATTCTATCAAAAGGAGCAGATGCTCTTAAAGGAGCAAAAACCCTTATGCTAGGATTAATGATAGAAGATATCAGAACCTGTATTATAGACGAAGTGCTCGCTTCGCAAGAAAAAAACAGCACCCTTTATGACGGAATGAGTCGGTTGAAAAAACAATTAAGCGATGGGTTTAAGAGCTATTTCTATTACAATTATATTGATAATCAGTTGCTGAAATTGGTTGAAGAATATGTTGAAAAGAAGTTAATAGATGGAACCATATTTGCGGATGGTGGATTTAAACTAATCGGTGCCATTGTTGATGTGGCATGCTTTGTTGTTTTCGATGTGGTATTTAACATTCCTGATATTGATGATTTAACTACACAGGCGGTTTTAACCCAATATTCAAATGATTTCTCCCATGTAATTAACGATAAATCAAAGGACTTTTTAACTCAGTTTTCGAAAGACGATGTTTCTGCATACGAAGTTTTATTTTTGGCTTATCAAGCAGCGACCAATGCTGCAATTAAAGCCTCTGAAAAAATTACACTTTCGTCTAATGAAGACGAGCTAAATAATTTAAAAACAAAATATTATCAAAAAGACATCTATTCCAACTATATAGATAATATAAAAGAATTCATAAGAGCAATTCCTAAAGAAAGCAGAAAAATAACCGATTTTGGCGAGTGGAAAATTACTTCATACACAACAATTCAATATGCTTCTGACACTATAATCAATGACACGATATACGCATTAGGGAATCAAGTAAAACAAGAAATATATTCCGAATCGTCGGATATTTTTATTAAAGACAGTGTTTACATATCAAAACTTTCAACCAGGAATCGTATTTATACATATCACAAAGATTTGCCTGTTTATATTGACAGTTTAATTTATATACAGCCTGTTTATAGTCGAAAACCATATAACATTTATTTTAATTCAATTAACATAATCGTTAACACACTTACACTATATAGCGCCAATTATGAACAAACTCACTTATATCTATCGGACTGTAATATGACCATCAACAGCACACTCTATGTTGGGAATAAACGAAACATTTATGTCGGCGAAGGGTCTATTTTAAACGCGCAAGATATTTACGCCGAAGGATATGGAAACAGTGCTGATTCTAAAATTATAGTTAATGATGGCAAAATAAAGTGCAATAACCTTTATTTAAATAAAGCCCCATCTGTTGATTGGGGTAGTCCTTCACAGGGATATTTAATCTTAAATAGTGATACGTCAACAGTAGAAATAATGGGTGATTTAATAGTAGACGGCGTTACCGATTATAGAGTGTCAACAGGTAATATTTCAATAAACAAAGGAAACATGTATGTATATGGAAATGTTTCTTTTACAAGCACCTATAATTACACAGCGGCTAATGGCAAGATGGTTTTCTGTGGAAACAGTTCTCAAACAATTGAGAACGTCCCGTTTTATAACGTAAGCATTACAAACCCACAAGGAGTTGTATTAAATTCAGATCTTGCTATACATGGCAATTTGTATACCAATGACAATCCGGTCAATCAGAATGGTTATTATATTAGATTAAACAGCGGATCTCAAATATACGCAAACAATAGATTTGATAAAGTCGCCGTTGATACATCATGTTCCCTTGCTTCAGATTTTCTTTGCGAAAGCTTAGAAATTACCAAAACGAGTGTGCAATTAACAATACCCGAAGATGTTAAGTTGACAGTATTGCAAAACTTGAGCTTGAACTATATGACCACTTTGAAGAATTTTGGCAAATTAGAAATAGACGGAAGTTTATTGTTGAATAACCAAAATACGACAGGCAGACGGGAGACAAAGTTTTGTAATTATGGCGTCGCTGATATTATAGGAGATGTTTTAGGCAAATATAATAGTTATTTTTATATGAGCGGAGAAGCGGTTGTTACTGTTAGCGGTGATATAAATTTAAAAGGCAGCAGTTATTGTAAAGTTACATCAGGAACAACTATTCTTAACGGATGTGAAACACAAACCATAACTAATTATACTTGTCCAACAATAATCATCGAAAACACGGCCGAAGAAGGTGTTGTTTTTAATTCTGCGATAGCGCCGACAGTTCTTTTTAATCACAACGGTAACAAATTCACTCTGAATGCAGGGGGAACATTTACCGACTATGACGGTGATGGGCTAAAGGATGATGTTGACCCTGTTCCGACGGTGGGCAATCCGTGCACACTGCAGTTTAAGAGCGAGGATGAGGAAAAGGGCGCAGTTTCTTTGAGCGAGGCTGAAACTGTTGGTGGCTCGGAGGTAACTGTTACCGCGACTCCGACCTTTAAGTTCGATTTTTCCAAATGGGTTAATTCTTCGGGGGTAACGGTTTCAACATCTGCTGAGTTTACCTTCATAGCCAGGGGCGATGAGACATATACGGCTATTTTTACTAAGCGGCAGCAGCCTATTTTGACTCAAACTTCCGGCGGAACCATCAATGCTCCTGCGGTGGCAGAAATTGAATCAGAGGTATCTGTTACTGTGACTGAAAATAACGGTTATGTTTATACTGAAGGTTCTCTTATGTGCAACGGAGTTCCTGTTGAAAACGGCAGGTTTATTATGCCTGATGAAACGGTAACGCTAACGGCGGAGTTTATCAGAAATGAAAACTATTTCACGCTTCTGGATGCAATAACCGAAGTGAAAGCCTATACCTACGAAGCATATTCGGCGGAAAGTTTTGCGGCGCTTACGGTTGCAATAGCTAATGCGGAAGCTACATTAGTAAATGATATTTCTGTGGAAGAATGCGAGAGACTGGTTTCTTTACTGCAGGATGCAACCGATGGGCTTAAAGATAGATATGTTGTGGCAGTTGAGCTCAGCACAACACCTGTTCTTTACATAAAAGTCCCCGATATGATCAATAACATTTCCGTGCTTGTTACCTATGATAACGGAACTACTTTATTAGTAACCGGTGCAGACTGCTTGATAGAAAATTTTGATACTTCTGTTTTAGGGGAACAATCTATAACGGTTACATACGGAGAGGTTTCGGAAACGGTTAGCGTTACTGTTCAGAAGAGAAACATAGGGGATTGTGCGGTTTCAGGTATATCGGATCAGGTTTTTGACGGGGTCAAAGAAGCTTACACACCCGTTACAACGATTGCCTACAACGAAACAGGCGAGGCCCTGACCGAAAATATCGACTATACTGTGGAGTATCTCGACAATACGTCTGTTGGCGCGGCGACGATTATAATTACCGGCATCGGTGATTATACGGGAATGCATACAGAGTCTTACAATATCTACTGTGAACATAATTACGACTTCTATGAATATTTTGAAGGAACCTGCATACAAAACGGCTATCAGACCGACAGGTGCACGGTTTGCGAACACACCGTAACGACAGATCTTGGTGTTACTGAGCACGCTTTCGAAGATGATCTTGATCTTTATTGCAATGTTTGCGGGGCCCTTAGTTCTTTATTAAACTACAATATCGTTGACGGAGAGGTAACTATTACTAGCTTCGGAGCAAATTCTCCAGGTGAGTTGTTTTTACCGCAAACTATTGAGGGTTGTCCTGTAACGAGTATAGGAAGTTATGCTTTTGATACCTGCGCACAGATTACAAGAATCACGATTCCTGATAGCGTTACAAGTATAGGCGAATTTGCATTTAGTAACTGCACCGGACTTACGAGCATTACTATCTCTAAGAGCATTACAAGCATTGGGCAAGGTGCGTTTTCTTGTTGCGCCGGGCTTGCCGATGTTAATTATAACGGGACGGATAAAGACCGAGAGAAGACGTTAATATCTGACGGGAATGAATATCTTATTGGGTCAACATGGCATTATGATGTGAAACTCGGTGATATTACGGGCGGAGGAATGGTTAACATCATTGATGCTCAAAGGTTATTTATCGTTGTTAATAACGGCGAAACCGAGAATACGTCACTTCTTGTTGGCGACTTTGACGGGAACGGCAAGATCAACATCATAGATGTTCAAAAACTTTTCGTTGCAGTAGCAAACGGCGAAATGTAACTAAAAAAATACCGCAGATTTTTAAATCTGCGGTGTTTTTCTATTTGACGTAAATAAATTCGGTGTCTTGGTATTTTTTCTTGGTTTCTTCGGGAAAAGGGAAATCGCTGATAACGCAGGAAACGGATGAAAAATCACAAAGGATGGTTTTAACTTCGCGGTTCAGTTTTCCGCTGTCAACGAGATAGTATGATTTTTTGGAGTTTTTGAGCATTGTGCTATGAACAAGATATCTTCCCGAGCCTATCCGACCGTCCTCAAAAACACTTGCGGTTGCAAAGAACATCTTGTCGGCCCGATATCTCGAAGCCATCATAACAGTGTCGTCTCCGCCAACAACGTATGGCGGTTCAACAATTTTTCCGCCCAGAGAGATAACGTTTATCGGATATTCCGATAAAAAGGTTGATATTGCCAGATTAGTGGTTATAACGGTAAGGTCTTTTTTGTTTATCAGATACTGCATCATATACTGAGCGGTGGTCGAGCCGTCGATAAAAATTGTGTCGCCGTCCTCAACGAGATTGGCGGCGGCAATGGCAAGAAGCCGCTTCTCTTTTTTTGCTTTATTATAGCGAAAAACAAGGGGAATACTCTTTGAAACAACAAGCTCGGCTCCGCCATAACTGCGTTTTATAAGTTTTTGCGACTGCAAAAGATTTAAGTCTCGGTTTATGGTTGCCGAACTGTAGTGAAGGGTCTGACAGAGATAAGAAACGGTCGAATACCCTTGTTTTTTGAGTATGTCAAGAATAGCGTCTCTGCGAAGCTTTCCGTTCAAAGTAATCACCTCTGAATGATAAATGTTGAGATTTTCTCTGAAATATAAACCTTATTGATTAATTTTGAGAATGTTACCTTAATTATATAAGGCTATCAGACAAGAGTCAAGAGGAAGCGGCCCCGAGGGAATCTATATCGGCGTGGCGACCCTCTGGGCTTCTGAGGTTCTGTATTCGATTTTTGTGTTTGTAACAAAGTTCAGAACTCCCGAAAGACCGGGAAACTTGTCCTTTTAAGAGAGACAAATTAAAAAAATCACGGCTTTAAGCCGTGATTTTTTTATCTGCAGAATTTGTGGGAGCCGATGACCGTTATGACGGGGCGGGACCACATAAACTTGTTTGAGGTCTTGGCGGGGTTGAAATAGTAAATCGCGCCGCCCGTTGGGTCGTTTCCCGACAAGGCTTCTCGGGCGGCTCTGTAAGCCGAATCCGAGATAGGCTCATTCCACTGACCGTCGGTGATGGCGGTAAATGCACCTTTTTGGTAGAGAACGCCCGAAATGGTGTTGGGAAAAGAGGGCGACTCGACTCGGTTTAAAATTACCGCACCAACTGCGACCTGACCGAGATAGGGCTCGCCTCTTGCTTCGGCCGAGATCATTCGGGCGAGGAGATATTCGTCGTTAGACGAAAAGGAACCCGAAGAGGAAGAAATGCCGAGCGCCGCAAGTGTTGCTTTTCCGACTATTCCGTCGGCTTTAAGTCCGTTTTTGCGTTGAAAATATTTGACCGCTTCGAGAGTTTTTTGCCCGAAAATGCCGTCGACAGAGCCCGAGTAGTAGCCCCAGTTTTTAAGCTTTTGCTGAATGAGGCGAACCTCGCTGCCGCGTGAGCCGTATCGCGAGATAACGCCGATAGAGTCTTCGGTCTTTCCCGCGTTCATTGAAAGTCCGACGAGAAAAGTGGTTATAATAAGAAGAAACAGAGAAGCGATAAGCTTCTGGCGATTATTTTTCAAAAAAGACACCTCCTGATAAGTTAAAAATAGTTTTTCCAAAAAGTAAAACTATAACCATAAATTTATAAAAACTATTGAAAAATACACATTCTTGTGATATTATAACTGTGATTGTTAAAAAATTATTTAATGGAAAGGAAGATAACAATGACCTACAATAAGAAATCTATTGAGGACGTCAGTGTTAACGGCAAAAAAGTTCTTGTTCGTTGCGACTTTAACGTTCCTATGAAAAACGGAGTCATCACAAGTGAGAAGAGAATAATCGGTGCATTACCCACCATTAAATACCTTCTCGAAAACGGAGCAATGGTAATTCTTTGCTCACATCTCGGCAAACCCCACAACATTTTAACAGAGGGCTTTGGCCTTTCCAAGAAAGAGAAAAAAGCAGTTGCAGCACTTCCTGAAAACGAGCAGGCAGCGGCTACGGCTGAATATCTTAAGGCAGCAGAGGGCGATAAGGCTAAGTTTACTTTAAAGCCCGTTGCAGATAAACTCAACGAGTATCTCGACGGAGCAGTTAACTTCGCTGAGGATATCGTTGGCGAGGATGCTAAGGCTAAAGTTGCAGCTTTAACTCCCGGCAAGGCAGTTCTTATCGAGAACGTTCGTTTTGATGCTCGTGAAGAGAAAAACGATGCTACCTTTGCAAAAGAACTTGCTTCTATGGCAGATATTTACGTTAACGATGCATTCGGCACCGCTCACAGAGCTCACGCTTCCACCGCAGGTGCTGCTGATTATCTCCCCGCAGTTTGCGGATACCTTATCCAGAAAGAGATCGGCATAATGGGCAAGGCTCTTTCTGATCCTAAGCGTCCCTTCGTTGCTATCCTCGGCGGCGCAAAGGTTTCCGATAAGATCGGAGTTATCAACAACCTTATCGAAAAGGTTGACACTCTTATCATCGGCGGCGGTATGGCATATACCTTTATGAAAGCAAAGGGTTACTCGATCGGAACCTCGCTCTGCGAAGACGACAAGGTTTCCCTCGCTCTCGAAATGATGGCTAAGGCTGAAGAGAAGGGCGTTAAGTTTATGATCCCTGTTGACAACAAGGTTGGCGACAAATACGATCCCGACTGCAACGCTATGTTCGTTGAGTCTACGGCTATTCCCGACGGATATATGGGCCTTGATATCGGACCTAAGACCGAGAAGATGTTCGCTGAGGCTATAAAGAGCGCAGGAACAGTTGTTTGGAACGGACCTATGGGCGTTTCCGAGTGGGAGAACTTTGCAAGCGGAACAAGAGCAGTTGCAACTGCAGTTGCAGAAAGCGGCGCTATCTCCATCATCGGCGGCGGCGACTCTGCGGCAGCTATCGAAAAGCTCGGCTTTGCAGACAAGATGACCCACATTTCCACCGGCGGCGGTGCTTCCCTCGAATTCTTAGAGGGTCTTGAACTCCCCGGAATTGCTTGTCTTAACGATAAATAATAAACAAAAGGGCGGCGGACAAAACCGCCGCCTTTTATCAATAAAAAGGAGTTAATAGCTATGAATAAAAATCTTCGTAAATGCGTTATCGCAGGAAACTGGAAAATGAACAAGACCCGTCCCGAAGCGGCGGCTTTAATTGAAGAATTAAAACCCCTTGTAGCATCGGCTGACTGTGAGGTCGTTATCTGCGTTCCTTTCACAAATCTTGAGACCGCAGTAAGACTTACCGAGGGAACAAACATCAAGGTTGGCGCTGAGAACTGCCATTTTGCTGAAAGCGGCGCTTTCACAGGTGAGATCTCGGCTGATATGCTTAAAGAGGTTGGCGTTGAATACGTTGTTCTCGGCCACTCTGAAAGACGTCAGTATTTCGGCGAGACCGACGAGACCGTTAACAAGAGAGTTAAAGCGGCTCTTTCTAAGGGCTTAAAACCCATTCTTTGTGTTGGCGAACTCTTAGAAGAAAGAGAAGCAGGAATAACTGCAGAGATCGTTTCGATGCAGACCAAGATCGCTCTTTCGGGCGTTACCGAGGAAGAACTCAAAAACGTTGTTATCGCTTACGAGCCTGTTTGGGCAATCGGAACAGGCAAGACTGCAACTTCCGATCAGGCTGCAGAGGTTTGCGGACTTATAAGAAATGTTGTTGCAGATCTTTATAACAAGGCTGCTGCAGACGGACTCACCATTCAGTATGGCGGATCTATGAATGCAGGAAACTGCGACGAGCTTCTTTCCAAGGAAGACGTTGACGGCGGACTTATCGGCGGTGCATCGCTCAAAGCGGCAGACTTCTCGGTAATCGTTACTGCAGGATCTAAATAATAAGGGAGAATCAGGATATGAAAAAACCTTTAGCGCTTATTATTCTTGACGGTTTCGGAAACAATCCCGAGACTTACGGAAACGCAATAGAAGCGGCAGATAAGCCTAATATTGATAGAATTTTCGGTGAAAACCCCGCCACGCTTATCGGCGCTTCGGGAATGGACGTTGGTCTTCCCGACGGTCAGATGGGCAACAGTGAGGTAGGTCACACTAATATCGGTGCCGGAAGAATTGTTTATCAGGAACTTACAAGAATAACAAAAAGCATAAAAGACGGAGTGTTTTTCTCCAACGAGGCGTTTCTATCGGCAGTCGAGAACTGCAAAAAGAACGACTCTGCACTTCACCTTATGGGCCTTCTTTCCGACGGTGGAGTTCATAGCCACATTGAGCATCTTTTCGCCCTATTGAAATTAGCAAAGCTTCAGGGTCTTGAGAAGGTATACGTTCACTGCTTTATGGACGGAAGAGACGTTCCCCCCAGTTCAGGCGCAGACTTTGCCGATGCGCTTCAGTCCGAGATGGATAAACTCGGAGTTGGCACTATAGCTTCGGTTATGGGCAGATACTACGCGATGGACAGAGACAACAGATTTGAGCGTGTTGAACTTGCGTATAACGCTATCGTTCTCGGCGAGGGAAAGAGCTTTACTAATGCAGGTGACGCTATCAGATTAAGTTACAAGGAAGAGGTTACCGACGAGTTCGTTATTCCTGCGGCAAGAGAGGGCTATGGCGGAATGAACGAGGGTGACAGCGTTATCTTCTTTAACTTCCGCCCCGACAGAGCAAGAGAGATAACCCGCGCTATCCACGATAAAGATTTCGCAGGTTTCGAGAGAAAAGGCGGCTACATTCCTACCGAGTTTGTTTGTATGACCCAGTATGATGCAACCATCGAGGACGTGTCGGTGGCATTCAAGCCTCAGAAGCTTACCAACACCTTCGGCGAAATTCTTGCATCTAACGGAAAAACTCAGCTCAGAATTGCAGAAACCGAGAAGTATGCCCACGTTACCTTCTTCTTCAACGGCGGCGTTGAGGCTCCCACCGAGGGTGAGGACAGAGCGCTTATCGCTTCTCCCAAGGTTGCAACCTACGACCTTATGCCCGAAATGAGCGCATACCCCGTTACCGACGAGTGCGTAAAACGAGTAGAGAGCGGAAAATACGACGTTATCGTTCTCAACTTTGCTAACTGCGATATGGTTGGACACACAGGTGTGTTCGACGCGGCAAAAGCGGCGGTTGAGGCGGTTGACAAGTGTCTTGCGAGAGTGGTTAACGCAGTTTTAGAAGCGGGTGGAGCGGCTATTATAACCGCAGACCACGGAAATGCAGATCAGATGTATGAGCCCGACGGCGCTCCCTTCACGGCTCACACCACTAACCCCGTTCCTTTAACGGTTGTTGGATATCCCTGTGAACTCAGAGAAGGCGGAGTGCTCGCTGATATCGCTCCCACGATGCTCGAGATCCTTGGAATAGAAAAGCCCGAAGAGATGGACGGCGAGAGCCTTATCGCTCACTAATTAAACTAAAACAGCGGAAGAGATTTCTTCCGCTGTTATTTTTATGCTCTTGACGAAAACGGGGGAGAAGAGATATAATTTATAAAGATCAGAACGGAGGAATTTTTATGGAGTTCGGCGGATTTCAAAAATTAACACTACTCGACTTTCCCGAAAAGGTTGCCTGCACGGTTTTCACAAAGGGCTGTAATTTCAGATGCCCCTTTTGCCACAACGCAGGGCTCGTTACCCATATCGACGATTATACGGTTTCGGAAGAAGAGGTCCTTTCCTATCTCAAAAAGAGAAGCGGAATGATAGACGGTCTTGTTATAACGGGCGGAGAACCGCTTCTGCATAAAGAGATCGGTTCCTTTATAAGAAAGGTGAAAGAGTTAGGCTTTCTTATAAAGCTCGACACCAACGGAAGCCGTCCCGACATTCTAAAAGAACTTCTCGACGAGGGCCTTTTAGACTACGTTGCGATGGACATAAAAAACAAAAAGGAAAAATATAATGAAACCTGCGGAATTTCGGTGGATCTTTCGGATATCGAAAAGAGCATCGGAATTTTAAGAAACAGCGGAGTTCCGTTCGAGTTCAGAACGACCGTTTCGAGAGATCTTCACACCGCAGAGGATATTGAAGAAATAGCGAAATGGACTCATGGAGAGCAGAAATATTACCTGCAGAACTTCGTTGATTCGGGCGACACGATAGAAACGGGTCTTGCGCCCGTAAGCGACGAAATTCTGCAAAAAATGAGAGAAAAAGCGGAAAAATACGTTAAAAACACCTTTATCAGAGGAAAATAAAAAAACACAAAATCTTGTGTTTTTTCTATTGACATAACACTATATATGCGGTATAATGGGTCTCGAACACGAAAAAAGCCACCACGGCAGTGTAGAGACCCAAAATTTTTGCAATGTTTGTGGGGATAAATAAAAAGGGAGGAAAAAATATGTATAATGTTTTAAAAAGAGATGGCAAACTCGTAAACTTTGATATTGCTAAGATCAGCACCGCTATCTCGCAGGCATTTGATGCTTGTCAGAAGCAGTATAACCAGGATATTATTGACTTTCTTGCTCTTAAGGTTACTGCAGACTTCGAGCCCAAAATTGAAGACGGAACTATTTCGGTTGAGCACATTCAGGATAGTGTTGAATCGGTTCTTATAAAGGCAGGTTATGATGATGTTTCCAAAGCATACATTATCTACCGCCGTCAGAGAGAAAAGATCCGTAACCTCAACGCAACAATGGTTGACTATAAGGCTATTGTTGACAACTACCTTAATATTAACGACTGGCGAGTTAAGGAGAACTCCACCGTTACCTATTCGGTTGGCGGACTTATCCTTTCAAACTCGGGTGCGGTAACTGCAAACTATTGGCTTTGCGAGATCTATGACGATGAGATCGGCAACGCTCACAGAAACGCAGATATCCACATTCACGACCTTTCCATGCTCACAGGTTACTGTGCAGGTTGGTCTTTGAAGCAGCTTATCCAGGAGGGCCTCGGCGGCGTTCCCGGAAAGATCACCTCGGCGCCTGCAAGTCACCTTTCAACGCTCTGCAACCAGATGGTAAACTTCTTAGGCATTATGCAGAACGAGTGGGCAGGTGCTCAGGCATTCAGCTCGTTTGACACATATCTCGCTCCTTTCGTTAAGGTTGATAACCTTTCTTATAAAGAGGTTAAGCAGTGCATCCAGAGCTTTATCTACGGTGTTAACACACCTTCCCGTTGGGGAACCCAGTCGCCCTTTACCAATATAACTCTCGACTGGACCGTTCCTAACGACCTTGCTGAACTCAACTGTATTGTTGGCGGCAAGGAGATGGACTTTAAATATAAAGACTGTAAAAAAGAGATGGATATGGTTAACCGCGCATTCATCGAGATCATGATCGAGGGTGACGCTAACGGAAGAGGCTTCCAGTATCCTATTCCTACCTATTCTATCACCCGTGATTTCGACTGGTCTGACACCGAGAACAACAGACTTCTCTTCGAGATGACCGCGAAATACGGAACGCCTTACTTCTCCAACTACATCAACAGTGATATGGAACCCAGCGACGTTCGTTCAATGTGCTGCAGACTCCGTCTTGACCTTCGTGAACTCAGAAAGAAGTCGGGCGGCTTCTTCGGAAGCGGTGAGTCGACCGGTTCGGTTGGCGTTGTTACCATCAATATGCCCAGAATTGCTTATCTTGCAAAGGACGAAAAGGATTTCTATAACCGTCTTGACAGACTTATGGATATCTCGGCACGTTCCTTAAAGGTTAAGAGAACCGTTATAACCAAGCTTTTAGATGCAGGCCTCTATCCTTACACCAAGAGATACCTCGGAACCTTCAACAACCACTTCTCCACCATCGGTCTCGTTGGTATGAACGAGGCAGGTCTTAACGCAAAATGGCTTAAGGCAGACCTCACAAACGAGAAGGTTCAGAAGTTCACGCAGGACGTTCTTAACCATATGAGAGAGCGCCTTTCCGACTATCAGGAAGAGTATGGCGATCTTTACAACCTCGAAGCAACACCTGCTGAGTCGACCTCTTTCCGTCTTGCTAAGCACGACAAGAAGCACTATCCCGACATTATCACTGCGGCAAAATGCGAGAACGATACTCCTTACTACACCAACAGTTCGCATCTCCCCGTTGGATATACCGAAGATATATTCACCGCTCTTGACGTTCAGGACGACCTCCAGACCCTTTACACCTCGGGAACCGTATTCCACGCATTCCTCGGTGAAAAGCTTCCTGATTGGTCTGCTGCTGCAAAGCTCGTTCGCAAGATAGCTGAGAACTATAAGCTTCCTTACTATACCCTTTCTCCCACATATTCGGTTTGCAAAAACCACGGATATATTGCGGGTGAGTCGCACAGCTGCCCCGACTGCGGAGAGAACACCGAGGTTTATAGCCGAATCACCGGTTACTACCGTCCCGTTCAGAACTGGAACGACGGAAAAGCGCAGGAGTATAAGGATAGAAAGGTTTACGACGTTGAGAATTCTAAGCTCACTCACGACGGCCCTGTTTATAAGGACGAGGCAGAAGCAGTAGAAGAATGCTGCTGCGCAGAGAGTGAAACACTTCTCTTTACAACGGCAACCTGCCCCAACTGCAAAATTGCTTGCACCTTCCTTGATAAAGCAGGTGTTAAGTATGAAAAGCTTCTTGCTAACGAACACGCTGACCTCGTTGAGAAGTTCGGCATCAAGCAGGCTCCCACACTCGTTGTTATCGAGAACGGAGCTGCTAGTAAATACGTTGGCGTTTCGGATATCAAAAAATATCTTAACGCTTAAAGTTTAGGGAATTTTTATGCATGATATAATTATAATCGGCGGCGGACCTGCGGGGCTCGTCGCCGCCCTATATGCACGTAGGGCTAACAAATCGGTGCTTGTAATTGAAAAGGGAAGCTTTGGCGGACAGATCACCTATTCCCCAAAGGTAGAGAATATCCCCGGCTTTATCAGTCTTTCGGGAAATGAATTTGCCGAGAAACTGGTCGAGCAGGTCTTGGAGCAGGGCGCAGACGTTGAACTTGCAGAGGTTCTCTCGGTTAAAGACGGGGACATTAAAACCGTCGTAACCGATTCGGGAGAATTTGAAGGAAAGTCTGTTATCGTTGCAACGGGTGCGCGTCACAGAATGTTGGGGCTCGAAAGAGAAGAGGAGTTCGTCGGCGAGGGAATTTCTTTCTGCGCGGTTTGCGACGGCGCCTTCTATACGGGCAAAACCGTTGCGGTTATCGGCGGCGGAAACTCGGCTCTTCAGGAAGCGCTTCTTCTTTCCGACCTTGCTAAAAAGGTGTATCTCGTTCAGAACCTCGGCTTCTTAACGGGCGAGGAAAAACTCTCCGAGCAGGTTTACGGTAAAGATAATATCGAGGTTATTTTAAACACGACCGTCGATAGCTTGATCGGCGATAAGGAACTTAAGGGAATAACCGTTAAAGGCGAAAACGGAGAAAAGACCGATATCGAGATCGACGGAATGTTCGTTGCGATAGGTCTTATTCCCCAGAACGAGATGCTTTCAGACCTTATAACACTCGACGAGCGAGGATATGTTGATGCAGACGAAAACTGCACAACAAACAAAAGCGGAATTTTTGTTGCGGGAGACTGCCGGAAGAAAAAAATCCGTCAGGTTGCAACCGCTGCCGCAGACGGCGCAATAGCCGCTCTTGCCGCTTGTGATTACGTTGATAATCTTTAAATAAAAAACATCCCGAAAAGGAATTTTCCTTTTTGGGATGTTTTTTATTTTTCAATATCGTCTTCAAGCTTTTGAACGACAATGCTCATTTTAACGCCTAAAGCGGAACATATGCGGTAAAGAGTTTCTAAAGTTGGCTTTCTTTCGCCTCTTTCAATAGCACTTAAGTGGCTTCTTCCTATATCTGCAAGACCACTCAAAACTTCCTGGGACATATTGCTTTTAGTGCGGAAATATGCTATAACGCGCCCGACGGCTTTGGGATCAAGTGTAGGTTCATACATTTTTTTCACCTCGTGTCTCTATTCTACGAGAAAAAATGTCCTTTTATGAACACATATGTTGACAATTGAACACTTATGTGTTAAAATGAACCTACTAAATTTACATTAGGGGGAATATAGATGGAAAATACAGGAGAAAATCAGGCAACTGAAATCGTAAAAACAAAGTTTTGCAAATACTGCGCGGCAAAAATATTAGAGGAAGCTGTAGTGTGCAGTGCTTGTGGAAGGCAGGTTGAGGAACTGAAAAGTGCACAATCTCAGCCGAGTATAGTAATCAACAATGAAAATACTAATACGAATACAAATGTTAATAAAAACGCAGTTTTTGCGGGGCGAGTAGGGAAGCCTAAAAATAAATGGGTGTCGCTTGCTCTATGTTTCTTTTTAGGCTTTTTTGGAGCACATAAATTTTATGAAGAAAAAGCAGGAATGGGTATTCTTTATATATTTACCGGTGGATTGTTTGGAATAGGTGTTTTGATAGATTTTATAGCGATTCTCTTAAAACCAACAATTTATTACGTATGAAAAAGAACGCTTGCATTTATTGCAAGCGTTCTTTAAATTTTTCAGAATAATGTTTTTAAGAGCGATGCTGAATTGTCTGCCGCCATTTTGGCAAATGTGGGGAAGTCGACCGCGGAACTGTCGTTAGAGCCGTCCGATATGGCTCTGAGAACAACGAACGGAACCCCCGAGAGATAACAAACGTGACCGATAGCGGCGCCTTCCATTTCACAGGCAATGGCTCCGAAATTAGACTTTATAAACTCCTTCTTTTCGGGTGTGCAAACAAACTGGTCGCCCGAAGCGATTATTCCCTTAACGGCTGTAAGACCCAACTCAGAAGCATTCTCGCAAAGAATTTCTGCATTTACCTGATCTGCAGGAATGAAAACCAAGGGCGGAGTGCTTAAAAAACCGAGAGGGTCGCCGAGAGGAGAGG